>NZ_JBIVCD010000038.1:0-66239 GCF_044746425.1 Pseudomonas sp. NPDC086112
AGCGGTTATTTTCAGAAGTTTTCAAAGTTTCGCTTGGGAATCTTCAACAACTTCAACCACTTGCGCTTCCGATCTCTCGTTAGCGGGAGGCGAATAGTACAGTATTTAATTTCGTGGTCAACCACCTGCTGCGATTATTTTTTCCCTTAGCAAAGCCCTTCAAGGCGAGCACTGATTTCTGCTTCTATTAAGCGACACCCCAGTGATGGACAAGGCTCAATCCTCACCCCTGGCTGCGTTATCATCGCCCGCCTCTCTGCACCAAGAGTCTTGAACCCGGATGTCCGTATCTTTGCCATTGCCTGCCGATCACTCCCCATTGCCACCGGTCCTCGTCGGTCCGCTATTACGGCGCCTGGAACCCACGCGACTGGTACTGTGGTTGGTGGGGTCGCGGGCGCTGTCGCTGACGCTGCGCCTGCAAGGGGTCGACATCCGTCTCGATGCAGGGCAATGCACGATCATCCCGGTCGGTACTCATGCCTTTATTCATTTGATAGATGTGCCACTGGATGCCGCCCTGCCCTGCGATACGTTGATCGAGTACGATCTGCTGATCACCGACGCGGATGGCACTCAGTCGGGCATTCTCGAATGGGCGCCTCATCTACTATATGGCGAGGCGCAATGTCCGAATTTCGTGTTGCGCTCGCGGATCGATCAATTACTCCATGGCTCCTGCCGCAAACCTCACTACCCTGCTGCCGATGGTTTGCTGTGCGTCGATCGATTGCTGGAGTCTGAGCCGGAGGCTTGCAAGCGCCCCGCGCTATTAATGATGAGCGGCGATCAGGTGTATGCGGATGATGTCGCGGGGCCGATGTTGCGGGCAATTCATGCCTTGATCGAGCGTCTGGGGCTGTTCGGCGAACACCTCGACGGTGCAGTGGTCAGCGACAGCGCCAAACTCTACGAGCACCCGGCCAGTTACTACCATCGTGCGGATTTGTTACCGGCGCTTGAGAGCAACGAAACCCTGCGCGAACGATTTTTCGGTGGAGCGCGTAAGCCGATCTTTACCAGTAGCAGCGCCGACAACCATTTGGTGACCTTCGCCGAGGTCATGGCCATGTACCTATTAGTATGGTCGCCCACGTCCTGGACACTGATCGCGCCGCAACCACCGGCACTGACGCCCGAACGACGCAAGCGCTATACCCTGGAGCAGACGCGCATCGATGCGTTCAAGATGGGGCTGGGTGGTGTTGGGCGAGCGATGGCGCACCTGCCGTGCCTGATGATTTTCGACGACCACGACATTACCGATGACTGGAATCTTTCCGCGCAATGGGAGGAAACGGCCTACGGCCATCCGTTCTCCAAGCGCATCATCGGCAACGCGCTGCTCGCTTACATGCTGTGCCAAGGCTGGGGCAACAACCCGGGAGCGTTTGGCGGCATGCTGGAAAAAACCCGCCTATTGAGTGCCTCGGGGCAAGATCCTTACCTGGACAGCGATGTCCAGGATAGCTTGATCGACGAGCTGCTGAGCTTTCAGAAGTGGCATTACGTGCTGCCCACTCGCCCTGCGGTGGTGGTGCTCGACACTCGCACTCGGCGCTGGCGCAGCGAAATGACGCTCAAGCAACCGTCCGGTCTGCTGGATTGGGAAGCGCTCAGCGAGCTGCAGCAGGAATTGCTCGATCATCCCTCGGCGATCATCGTTTCGCCGGCACCGATTTTCGGCGTCAAGTTGATCGAAACCGTGCAACGGGTGTTTAGTTGGTGCGGCTATCCGTTGCTGGTAGACGCCGAAAACTGGATGGCCCATCGCGGCGCCGCCCAGGTAATCCTGAACATTTTCCGACACTCCCGCACTCCCGGTAACTACGTGGTGCTGTCCGGTGATGTGCATTATTCCTTCGTCTACGAAGTATTGATCCGACACCGCAAGGCTGGCCCACGAATCTGGCAGATCACCAGCAGCGGTATCAAAAACGAGTTTCCGCCTGCGCTGCTCGAATGGTTCGACCGCCTCAACCGCTGGCTCTACTCTCCCCGTTCGCCGCTGAACTGGCTGACCAAGCGTCGGCGGATGCGCATTGTTCCGCATGTTCCAGAGCATGCCGAGGCGGGCGAGCGGTTATGGAATTCGGCGGGGATCGGCCAGGTGTTCTTTAATGAAAAAGGCCAGCCGCAGGATATTTATCAGCACAACGCGGATGGTTCGCCGAAGACGCGGATGGTGGCGCCTGAAATTTCCGAAGCGGTTGAATGACTTTGGCCGAGTTGCCATGAGCAATTATTACCTGCACACCATGAACCTCACCCGAACCCTAATCATCGGCAACTCCGGCTCGGGCAAGAGTTGGCTGGCCAAACGACTGGCAGAGCACTTGCAAGTACCCTGGATCGATCTCGACCTGATCCACTGGATATCCGATGAACACAGCATCGCTCGTCCCCGCGCCGAAGCATTGGGAATGGCGCGGGTGGCAGCGAATGAAGAGCGGTGGGTTATCGAGGGTGTGTATGGATGGATGGTCAGTGAACTGGTGGAACTGGCGACGACGTTGATCTGGCTGTGCCTGGAGGACGAAGACTGCGTCAGTCATATTCGCCAGCGTGAAGCAGAGCGCGATGATAGTGACGAGTTGCTGATAGCGTTACAGGACTGGGCGGGTAGCTACCGTATGCGCGGCGATTCCAGTGGATTTGCCGCGCATCAGCGCTTGTTCGCAGGGTTTAGCGGTTCGAAACTTCAACTGATGAATCGGAATGAAGTCACGACTTTCGTCAGTACGATGCAACAAATCGACTAATCGTTCCCGATTCCACTCACGCGAACACCGTTCCTACAGGGGAATGCATACATTCAATAGAAGTCAGGCTGCGCTCACCGCCCGACCAACGCCTCTGACAATCATCTCCACTTCCCGCTCATCAATCGTCAGCGGTGGCAGCAGGCGAATGGTCTTGCCCCGTGTCACGTTGATCAACAAGCCATGATCGCGGGCTGCAATCAGGGTCAGGTCACGAATCGGTTGTTTGAGTTCAATGCCGATCATCAAACCCTGGCCGCGAATCGCCAGAACGTTGGGATCATCGGCCAATTCGATGCGCAATCTGGCGAGCAAGCGTTCACCCTGCAGTTTGGCGTTTTCCAGCAGCCCTTGCTCCTCAATGATCTCCAGCACGGTGCACCCCACTCGACACGCCAATGGATTGCCGCCGAATGTGCTGCCGTGGCTGCCGGGGGTGAACAGGTCGGCGGCTTTGCCCCGGGCCAGGCAGGCCCCGATAGGAATGCCGTTACCAAGGCCTTTGGCCAGCGTCATGACGTCCGGGACAATCCCCTCGTGCTGGAACGCAAACCACTGGCCGGTGCGGCCGATGCCGGTCTGGATTTCGTCGAGCATCAGTAGCCAGGCGCGCCGGTTGCACAGTTCGCGTACCGCTTTCAGATAACCGGGCGGTGCCACTTGCACACCGCTTTCGCCCTGAACCGGCTCCATCAGAATCGCCACGATGCGTGGACCGTGGGCTTGTTGGACCGCCTCCAACGCAGCGAGGTCGCCGAATGGCACTTTAATGAAGTCCCCCGGCAATTGGTTAAACCCCAAGCGAACCGCCGGGCCGTCACTGGCGGACAGGGTGCCAAGAGTACGGCCGTGAAAGGCGTTTTCCATGACCACCACCAGCGGCTGCTCGATGCGTTTGTGCCAGCCGTAAAGCCGCGCGAGTTTCAGCGCGGTTTCGTTGGCTTCGGCGCCAGAGTTGTTGAAGAACGCCCGATCCATGCCGGAAAGCCGAACCAGTTTCTGCGCCAGCCGCTGTTGCCAGTCGATGCTGTACAGGTTGGAGGTGTGCAACAACAGCCCGGCCTGTTCGCTGATGGCTGCCACGATTCGCGGATGGGAATGGCCGACGTTGGTCACCGCCACACCCGCCACCGCGTCCAGATATTCGCGACCGGCCTGATCCCACAAGCGTGTGCCCAGGCCTTTGCTGAAACTCAGGGCCAAGGGTTGATAAGTGCTCATCAGGCAGGCGGCGGTCATGACATCAAACTCCATTAATAGTCGGTGTTTTTGCAGTATGGTTAGCCACCTGAGCTGGATAAACACTGCAACACTTCAATCATTTTAAAGCTGGGATTGATAATGGATTTGTTCCAGGCAATGACCGTTTACGTAAGAGTGGTGGAAGCCGGCAGCATGACCGCCGCCGCTTTGCAGTGCGAAATGTCCACGACCATGGTCGGCAATCATCTTCGGGCCCTGGAGCAACGTTTGGGTGTGCGCCTGCTTAACCGTACGACACGACGCCAGCGGCTGACGGAATTCGGCACGGCGTACTATCAACGTTGTCTTGAGGTATTGGGGCTGGTGGCCGATTCCGAACGCCTGGCCGAACAGACACTCGACGAGCCGAGCGGCACCCTGCGCATCACCGCACCGCTGACCTTCGGCACCGAACGGCTGGCGCCGGCCCTGAGCGAATTCACCTTGCGCTGTCCGCAGGTCAAACTCGACGTCGTGTTGACCAACCAGCGCCTGGATCTGCTCGACAACGGTTTCGATGTGGCGATTCGCTTGGGCACTACCGAGATGTCCAACATGATCGCCCGCCCGCTCATCGACTACACGATGACCCTGTGCGCATCGAAGGACTATCTGGCGCGCCGGGGCACTCCTGAAAAACCCACCGACCTGCAACACCATGACTGCCTGGCCTTCGCCTACCCGGCCGGAGACGACTGGCACTCGGTAGCCAAACAATGGCGCCTGAGGGGACCCGAAGGCGAAGTCATGGTGGAGGTCAGCGGGCCGATGCTGATCAACAGTTCGGCGGGGCTGCATCAAGCGGCGCGCACCGGGATGGGCATCGTGATGGTGCCCGATGCCTTGGTGGAGCAGGACCTTCAGGACGGAAAACTGGTGGCCTTGATGCAGGACTACCAACTGCCCAGCCGTCCGATGAACCTGGTGTACGCCCAAGACCGCTACCGCTTGCCGAAATTGCGCAGCTTCGTCGACTTTGCGCTGCAGAGGTGGGGCAAGCAGTAGGGGGCGCTCTCAATTAGTTTCCCCGCCGCGCTGGGGAAACTAATTGAGAACGCCCTCTAGCAGGGGCAATACCCCATGAACTAATCTCCTCGACTGGCGAGTCACGTTGATATCAGTTCGGCAGGGAGACCGATGATGGGTGAGGCATCGAATATCGAGCCGTTGAAGTTCAATCTGTCAGATTTTAACGAAGACATGCTGCACACCATTCTGGAACTGGTCAGCGATGGCATCTGGGACTGGAACGCCAACACCGGGTTCGTCTACCGCAACCCCGGGTGGTACGAGATGCTCGGCTATCCGCCTCATTCCCTGGATAACAACGTGCTGACCTGGGAAAACGTGATCCACCCCGACGATTACTCGCGGGTCATGGCGCTGTTTGATGACTACCTGAATCAGCGCGCACCCGGCTATCAAGCCGAGTATCGCTGCCGCATGCGCGATGGCACTTACATCTGGATCGAAGATCGCGGCTATGTGCTGGCACGTAATGCCGACGGCTCGGTGGCACGAATGGTCGGCGCGCACCGCAGTATCGAAGACAAGAAACGCCTGTTCGAAGAAATGGAACGGCGCAATCAATCCCTCGAAGCCATCATCGAAGAACGCACTCGCGAGTTGTCTCGGGTCAATGAGCAGTTGCAAATCCAACTCGAAGAAAACCGCAAACTGGCGGAAACCGATGTACTGACCTCCATCGCCAATCGCTATCGCCTGGAAAAAGCCCTGCCCCTGGAATGCGATCGCGCCCAACGCTTCCGCCAGCCGCTGTCACTGATCGCCATGGACATCGATGACTTCAAAAACATCAACGATCACTACGGCCACGCGTTGGGTGATGCGGCTTTAGTGCAGGTGATCGAGAGCGTGAAGCACTGCGTGCGCGAAGGCGATCTGTTGGCGCGCTGGGGCGGCGACGAGTTCATCATGATCCTGCCCAACACCTCGTTGGCCGACGCCAGGGCACTCGCTGAAAAAATCCGTCACAGCCTGTCGAGCTTGCTGCCGGTCGGGGACTATCAAGTCACCATGAGTTTTGGCGTGGTGCAACGCTTTGAAGAAGAGCAACAGACAGGGTTGCTGGCCAGGGCCGATCAGGCGCTGTATCGGTCGAAGATTGCGGGCAAGAATGTGATTTCGGGGTGAGCTTGCCTACATGCCTGCCTTCACCAACACCGGCTTCTCCTGATACCGATCCGGATACAACTTCTTCAACTGCGCCACTTTCGGCAGGTCATTGATCACGATGTAGGGGTACGTCGGATGTTCGGTCAGGAAGTCCTGATGTTCTTCCTCGGCCGGGTAGAAGCCGTTGTAGGTTTCCAGTTTGGTGACGATGGGTTTGTTGAACGAATGGGCAGCGTCTAGCTGGGCGATGTAAGCCTGGGCGACGCGTTGCTGTTCGGTGCTTTTCGGGAATAGCGCCGACCGATACTGAGTGCCGCGGTCCGGCCCCTGGCGGTTGAGTTCGGTGGGGTTATGGGCCACCGAGAAATAGATCTGCAACAGGTTGCCATAACTGACTTGAGCCGGATCGTAGGTGACTTCGACGGCCTCCGCATGACCGGTATCGCCATTGCTGACCCGCTCGTATTGAGCGGTGTCGGCTGTACCACCCGCGTAACCGGAGACAGCGTTCTTCACCCCTTTGACGTGTTGAAATACCCCTTGGACGCCCCAGAAGCAACCGCCGGCAAAAATTGCCGTTTCACTGCGGGCTTCAGTGTTCTCGTCGAGGGTTGGTGGCGCAATGATGACCGCCTCTTCGACGCCTGCGAAAGAAAACGCGGCGCACTGACCGATAACACTGGCCGCGGCCAATCCCAGCAGGGTGCGACGCCAGTTAAATAAGGTTCTCATGGCTTGTCTCCTGAATGAATGGGGTTATCGACCAAACGGCTATCAACCAAACGTAAATGCATACGCCGACACACCCGGATCGAGAAACTCAATGCTGAATGTCCGGTCCTTTACACCTGCGGTCTGGCGTACCAATTGATACAACCGCTGCTCGGTAACGCTGCCGCTGCCATCCGGCGCCACGTCAACACCGTGGGCACTACCTGGGGGCTTGCCGTCAATCAACACGTTGAAACGCACCGGTTTGCCGTCAGCGCCGGGGCCCAATACCAGATGCAGATCGCGAGCGTGGAAGCGGTAGACGATTCGACTGGCCGGTGCGTTCGAAACGGCCCGCTCCGGACCGACCGTCCATTGGCCCTCCAGGCTCCAGTGATTGAGGGCCAGTCGGGACGGCGGGCTATAGGCCGTCATCTTGTCTGGCGCCAGATCGGTTTGAGCAACGAAATGCTCCGCCCGTCGGTAGCCGATATAGGTTTCCGGCGATTGCACTTCACTCATGTCCGGGGCGAGCTGGACGCCCTCGGCACGAGCATTGATCAGCCCGTCTGCGACCTTCTCGGCGCCCGCCTCACGCAGCAGTTGTTGAATCACTCGCTCCGATTCGGCGTATTTGCCCTCGCCAAAGTGGTGGTAACGAATGCGCCCCTGAGCATCGGCAAAATAGTGGGCCGGCCAGTATTGGTTGTTGAAAGCACGCCAGACCTTGTAGTCGTTATCGATTGCCACCGGATAAGTGACACCCAGGTCTTTCATGGCTTTGGTGACGTTGCCTAAATCACGTTCGAAGGCAAACTCGGGCGTATGGACGCCGATCACCACCAAGCCCTGATCACGATACTTCGCGGCCCAGGCCCTCACATACGGCAGGGTGCGCAGGCAGTTGATGCAGGAGTAAGTCCAGAAATCCACCAGCACGACCTTGCCCTTCAAGGCCTGGGCGGTGAGTGGGGGTGAATTGAGCCATTGCACAGCGCCGTCCAGCGATGGAAGGTTGCCTTCAATCGGCAGTTCGCCCGGTATCTTGGCGGTCATTTTCATGCTGCCGGCAGGTTGATCGCCGCCCCGTGGAATCTGCGACATCATCGCCCCACTGCCGGTCGGCAACTGACCGGCCAGCCGATTTACCAGCGCCTGCTCGATATCGCCGGTGGAGGCTGTCGAGACCCGCGCCAGAATCCCGGTATCCAGCCCCAAGGCGATCGCCACTACACCCGCCAGCATCGCGCCTCCCAAGCCTCGACGCAGCCACTCGCCTGCGCCTATCGAGCGCTTCATCGCGGCGAAGACTTTACCGCCCAGCAGCAGTGCCGCGGCGAGAGAGGTGGCGGCGCCGGCCGCGTAAGCCAGTAGCAACAAGGTGGTGGCGATGTTTGCCCCTTGCAGCGCCGCGCCAGTCAGCAGCAGGCCCAGAATCGGCCCGGCGCAGGGCGCCCAGAGCAGGCCCGTGGCGACACCGATCAGCAACGAAGCGCCGGGGCGCGGCCGGGTATCGAGAGCCGCGGCTTCCGACAGCCGACCACCGGCCGCCACCAATGGACGCGTCAGGCGCTCGGCCAACCGAGGCAGCAACAGCGTCAGCCCGAACAGTGCAACGAACAGCAACGCGAGCCAGCGACCGTACTGATTGACTTGCACCACCCAACCGCCGCCCACCGCCGCCAATGAGGCGACGAGCGCGAAGGTCAGCGCCATCCCCGCCAGCAGCGGCAAGCCACTCTTGATAAACGGCTGCCCGGTGCGAGCGAAGACAAAGGGCAATACCGGCAGAATGCACGGGCTGACGATCGTCAGCACACCACCGAGATAAGCGAGGACCAGAAGCCACATAACGTCGACCTGCATGAAGTGAGTGAAAGGAAGTGCCCATGGATTACGCCTGCGGTTTGAAAGTCAGCGCCAGACCGTTCATGCAGTAACGCAGACCGGTGGGCTTTGGCCCGTCCTCGAAGACATGGCCCAAGTGACCGCCGCAACGACGGCAATGAACCTCTTCGCGCAGCACGCCGAAGGAGCGGTCCTGACGGGTGGCCACCGCGTTGTCCAGTGGCGCCCAGAAGCTCGGCCATCCAGTGCGGCTGTCGAACTTGGTGTCGGAAGAAAACAACGGCAGATCACAACCGGCGCAGGCAAAGACGCCCTTGCGGTGCTCGTTGTTCAGTGCGCTGCTGTAGGCCCGCTCGGTGCCCTCTTCGCGTAGGATCTCGTACTGCTCGGCGCTAAGCAGCGTGCGCCACTCGCTATCGCTGTGAGTCACCTCGAAAACCTCCTTCGCGTGGGCCTCATCGAACAGCACGACGCTTGCGGAAAATTTTGGCAATACACCAACCACCAGGGCCGCAGCCCCCAGCCCGCCGCTCGCTACAAGAAACTGTCGCCGTGAAAACATGGCCTTCTCCAAAATTCCAGGTGCCTTGCATGGAACACAGCCTAGGCTTGAGTTGATCGCCAAATCCTCACGAGGAGTTAAACAATTCGTGATAACTCAGCCTCAGGAAAAGCCGCACAATGTTGTTCATTGCGTCACGAGGGATTGAGCTCCATGGAACCGACCAAACGCGTCCTGGTGGTCGAGGACGACCTGCCTATCGCCGACCTTATCTGCCTGCATCTGCGCGATGAGCAGTTCGAGGTGGTGCACTGCGCCGATGGCGATGAGGGCATGCGACTGCTGCAGCAAGGAAGCTGGGACGCACTGATTCTCGACCTGATGCTGCCCGGCGTCGACGGCCTGGAAATCTGCCGCCGCGCCCGGGCCATGGCCCGCTACACACCGATCATCATCACCAGTGCGCGCTCCAGCGAAGTCCATCGGATTCTGGGGCTGGAACTCGGTGCCGACGACTACCTGGCCAAACCCTTTTCCATGCTCGAGCTGGTGGCACGGGTCAAGGCATTGCTGCGACGGGTCGACGCCATGGCCCGCAACCTGAAAATGGACGCTGGCAGCCTGATCAGCGATGGCCTGTCCATCGACCCGATCACACGTGAAGTCTCCCTCGATGGCCGTCGTCTTGACCTCACGCCGCGGGAGTTCGACTTGCTGTACTTCTTCGTCCGCCAGCCCGGCAAGGTCTTCTCGCGCATGGACCTGCTCAACGCGGTGTGGGGCTACAGCCACGAAGGCTACGAGCACACGGTCAACACCCACATCAACCGCCTGCGGGCCAAGATCGAGGCCGACCCAGCGCAACCGGCGCGCATCCTCACCGTGTGGGGTCGCGGTTACAAATTCGCGACGAGCGCAGATCAGCCATGAAATTGACCCTGACCCAACGCCTGTCCCTGGTGTTCGCCGTGCTGTTGCTGGTGTGCTGCGGCACCTCGGCATGGATGCAGGTGCGCTCCAACCAGATGCATGAACTGGAAGTGGTGCAGGGGTTGTCGCGGGATCTGGCGCAACACATCGCCCACGACACCGTGCTGATGGACCGCAATGGCCCGATGCCCAATGCCGTGCGCGAACTGTTCAGCCAGCTGATGCTGGTCAACCCCAGTGTCGAGGTCTATCTGCTCGACACCGGGGGTCGAATTGTCGGCAGCGCCGCGCCCGAGGGCCGAATACGCCGAGAGCAAGTCGACCTGGCGCCAATCCAGCGTTTGCTCAAAGGCGAGGCCCTGCCGATTCTCGGCGACGATCCGCGCAGCATTGATGGCAGCAAGGTTTTCAGTGCTGCGCCGTTGCGGGTCAATGGTCAGCCGGCCGGTTATCTCTATGTGGTGTTGCTCAGTGAAGAGCACGATCGCTTCGCCGAACGCGGCGCAACCAGCGCAGCGCTCAATACAGCGTTGTTGTCCATTGGGCTGGTGGCGTTGCTATGCCTGATTGCCGGCCTCACCGCATTTGGCCTGATCACCCGGCCATTGCGCCGCCTGACCGAAAAAGTCAGTCAGTTCGACATCAACGGCGTGCCGTCCGCCTCGCCCGAACCAGAGCCTGAACCGGTAGAAAAAGCCGCCAGCCACGATGAAATTGCCATCCTCGACGCAGCCTTCCGGCAGATGCAAGCGCGCCTCGGCGAACAATGGCGCTCGCTGACCCGTCAGGATCAGGAACGTCGCGAACTGGTGGCAAACATCTCCCACGACCTGCGCACACCGCTGGCCTCGCTGCACGGTTACCTGGAGACCCTGTCGCTCAAGGACGCCACATTGTCCCCCGCCGACCGCCGCCGTTATCTGGGGATCGCCCTGGATCAGAGCCGCAAGGTCGGCGGCCTGGCGCAATCGCTGCTGGAACTGGTGCGCCTGGAACACGGTTTCGTGCAACCGGTGCTGGAGCGCTTCTCCCTGACCGATCTGGTGCAGGACATCTTTCAGAAATTCGAACTCAGCGCCGAAGCGCGCCAGATCGAACTCAAGGCCACCTTCGCCCCCAACGTCTCGGCGGCCTGCGCAGATCTTGGGTTGATCGAGCGGGTACTGACCAACCTGTTCGACAATGCGCTGCGCCATACGCCCCAAGGTGGAGAAATCGAACTCAGCCTGCGCCCTCAAGGGTCTTTCATCGAAGTCACCGTCAGCGATACCGGCCCGGGAATCGCTCCAGAACTGCGCGAAGGTCTGTTCCTGCGCCCGTTCAACATTGGCGGCGCACGGCGCGATGGCGGATTGGGGCTGCGGATCGTGCATCGGATCCTGCAATTGCACGGTCGAGAGATCCATCTGATAGATATTCCCGGACGCGGCGCGACCTTTCGCTTCTCGTTACCGGTGGATGAGCAGACCGCTGAGCACCGGGCCGTTCGGTCGACGAATCCGAACGCAATGAGGAAATAGTCGACAGCTTTGGCCACAGCAACGGCTATTATCCCGGTCCTCATTTTTCGGCAAGGAACGCTGCGCAATGCTCATCACCCTGCAAAACATCCCGCTGTGGGTTTACGTGATTTTTTTGGTGTTGTGTTACTTCGGGGTCAAAGCGCTATATCCGACCCATGAAAGCAAAGCCGCATTACTTGTCACTCCGCCGGCCTTGCTGGCATGGTCCCTGTTTTCATTGAACCTCACGCTGAACCCTCAGCTCTCGGTGGGTTGCTGGTTGGTCACGTTTCTGCTGGGCAGCCTCGCGGCGCTGGTGTTTTTTTCACGCAAGGGCGTGGAGCTGGATGATCCGGAAACCGGGTTGATCGTGCCTGGCAGTTGGAAGACGCTGGTGCTCTACCAGCTGTTTTTTGCCGTAAACTTTTACTTCGGTTATCAGGACGACGTGCATCCAGAACAGGCCGCTACGCTTGAGGTGTTGCTGTTCAAGGCTTCAGCGTCGGGGTTTGTCTATGGATTGATCTGCGGACGGTCGCTGAAACTTTATCGGCTGTTGCTGGAGCTTCAGGCGCAACGCTCCAAAATGGCTGCCAGTTAAAAATCCCTCGCCAAAAATGCTGACCAGCCGCCTGTTCATCCGTGACAACGCAGCCTCGGTCCAATAGATTAGGCGGCCTGAAAAGGCTTCGTGCTTTCTCGCCTCAATCCAAGTTAAAAGAAGTAGTGAAATTTCAATGTCCGATTCCAATACCGCTGAATCCGTAGTCACCTTGTCGTCCAAAGCGGAATACGAAAACTCCATCAATCTTTCACAACACGTGCCTCAGGCCAAGACCATCAGCGAGATGGTTCTGGATGCTTTTCAATCCACCCGGGAAAGCGACCAGATCCGCGAACTGCGCGCCGCGATTCGCCAGGCTCACGACAGCTTCGACGACGATAAAGCCTACGAATTGATGGGCGAACTCAAGCAACTGAAAGATGCCGAAGCGGCCGACATTGCCGCCCTGGAAGACCTGAGCAGCAAATTCCCGATCAGCCGTATTCTGTCCAGCTTCAAGGACGACCCGGCGTTCCAGGAAATCGTCTACGGCCTGGCGCTGAAGGTACTGAACCAGACTCACCAGGCCATCAGCAACCCGAGCAGCGGCAAGAGCAAAGCGGCTCGCGCCAAGAAAGACGTCGAAGTGTTCACCATCAGCAAGGACGGCATCAGCGTCACCCTGCCCCTGCGCACCCCGCGCTCGCGCCTGAACGTTGACCGAGAAGCGCTGGAGTTCCTGGGCTTCACTTTCGTCGGCGACGGCGATGAGGCGGAGCTGGAAAGCGAGACGTTCCTGGACAATGCCGGGGCCGAACAAGCGGTCAACCGCAAGAACATCATCACCGCGCTTCAACAGCAAACCGCGTTCGACGGCTACAGCATCGCCGCGCAGTAACGCTATACGCTGCACACAAAAATCCCCGCCATCAGAGCGGGGATTTTTATTGCCTGTTCGCCTATTAACTTTTTTCTGATACATCGCGGCGCAGCCTTCGCGAGCAAGCCCGCTCCCACATTGGCTCGGCATCGATCACAAAAAATGTGGCAACGCCGATCCAGTGTGGGAGCGGGCTTGCTCGCGAAGGTGGCGACGCGGTCTATCAGGACAACCCAACAAAAAGCCCCGCCCTTCTCTCGAAGGGCGGGGCTTTTCTTTACAGCATCCGACGCTTAAGGCGCGTAAGTCAGCAACAGCTCACTCGGCACTTTAAAATCCAGCGACATCATCACGCTCAACGCGGTAATGGTGAAGATCGAGAACACGAACAGCTTGCGTGCCCAGACCGTGTCATCCACTGCCTTGTAACCGGTCCAGGCCATGTACAACCAATACATGCCCATGGCCGCGGCGACGGCGAGGTAGCTCATGCCGGCGTAGCCGCTGAAGGTCAGCATCAAGGTCGCCACGAGGAACGCCAGGATGTAGAGCAGGATGTGCTTCTTGGCCACTTGAATCCCGCGCTTCACCGGCAACACCGGAATCGATGCGGCCAGGTAATCGTTGAAGCGGAAGATTGCGATGGCGTAGGAATGCGGCATCTGCCACAGGCTGAACATCACCAGCAGCGTCAGTGCGGCCATGTCGAAGCTGTTAGTCACAGCCACGTAGCCAATCACCGGCGGCATCGCCCCCGACAGACTGCCCACCAGCGTGCCGTGAACCGACTTGCGCTTGAGGTACAGACTGTAGAAACCGACGTAGATGACGAAACCGATCACCGCGAACAGTGCAGCCAACGGGTTGGCCACCTTGTACAACAGTGCAACGCCGAAAACACCAAGGATGGTCGCAAAAGCCAGGGCCAGTTTCAGGGAGATCAGGCCCTGGACCAGCGCACGGTTCTTGGTACGTTCCATCTTCAGGTCGATGTCGCGGTCGATGCAGTTGTTGAACACGCAACCGGAAGCGACCACCAGGGACGTGCCGATCATCGCGGCCAGGAAAATGGCCAGATCGACATGCCCTTTGGAGGCCAGGAAAAATCCGCCTGCCACTGAAAGCACGTTACCGAAAATGATCCCCGGTTTGGTGATTTGGATAAAGTGCTTCAAGGACATCCGGACTTACCTCAGTGCGCCATCATGTTGGTGTGGATGCTGAACATGATCCACAGCGACAGGCCTACCAACAGGACGATTACGATCGCGGCGAAAACAAACGCAATGACGTTGTTACGCTGTGCCGCCGAACGGTCCAGGTGGAGGAAGTACACCAGGTGCACCAGCACCTGGATGACTGCGAAGGCCAGTACGATCCACAGGGTCAGGGCTTTCGGCAGCGACGGGTACATCACCAGGCCGAAAGGAATGACGGTCAGGATCACCGACAGGATGAAACCGATAGCATAAGACTTGACGCTGCCGTGGCCGGCGTCGTGGCTATCGTGGGAATGAGCGTTAGCCATTTACATAGTCCCCATCAGATAAACAACGGTGAATACGCAGATCCACACCACGTCCAGGAAGTGCCAGAACAGGCTCAGGCAGCTCAGACGGGTCTTGTTGGTCGCCGTCAGGCCGTTTTTCTGCACCTGGTACATCATGATCGCCATCCAGATCAGACCGCTGGTCACGTGCAGACCGTGGGTGCCGACCAGGGTGAAGAACCCGGACAGGAAACCGCTGCGGCTAGGACCGAAGCCCTCGGAGATCAGCATATGGAACTCGTTGATCTCCATGCCGATGAAGCCGGCGCCGAACAGGAAGGTCATGGCCAACCAGCCCAGGACCTGGTTCTTCTTGCCCTTGAACAACGCCAGCATGGCGAAGCCGTAGGTGATCGAACTGAACAGCAGCAGAGCGGTTTCGCCCAGTACGTATGGCAGTTCGAAAATGTCGTGGCCCGACGGGCCACCCGCTACGTTGTTAACCAGTACCGCGTACGCCGCGAAGATCGACGCAAACAGGATGCAGTCGGTCATCAGGTAGAGCCAGAAACCGAATACGGTCATCTCGCCCGAGTCGTGGTGATGGTCATCATGCCCATGTCCATCGACATGGGTGTGTCCAGCATTGGTCACTAAGTTCGACATGGTTTAAGCCTGTTCCAACGAGGTTTCAACACGGGTGGCGGTGGCTGGAACTTTCCCGGCCGCTACCAGACGCTTGTGCTGCTCGGCTTCGATGCGCTCGATCACGTCGACCGGCACCATATAGCCTTGATCATCGCGTGCAGCGTGGATCACGAAGTAGCCCACAGTGCCGACCAGGCTAACGATGGCCAGCCACCAGATGTGCCAGATCATCGCGAAACCGAACACGGTCAACAGAGCACCCATGACCACACCGGTGGCGGTGTTGTTTGGCATGTGGATCGGTTCGTACTTGGCCGGAGCCTTGTACGCAGTGCCGTTTTCCTTGGCCTCGGTGAACGGGTCGATGGTTTCTGCTTTTGGCAGCACGGCAAAGTTGTAGAACGGTGGTGGCGAGGAGGTCGACCATTCCAGGGTGTGGGCATTCCACGGGTCGCCGTGTTCGCACATGTTCTCTGGCTTGTTGCGATCACGCACGCTGACGTACAGCTGGATCAGCTGGCAGGCGATACCGAAGGCGATCATCACCGCACCGAACATGGCAACGTACAGGTACGGTACCCACTCAGGGTTGGTGGTGGCGTTCAGACGACGGGTCATGCCCATGAAGCCCAGTACGTAGAGCGGCATGAACGCGACGAAGAAGCCGGTGATCCAGAACCAGAACGCTGCCTTGCCCCAGCCTTCGTGCAGCTTGAAGCCGAACGCTTTCGGGAAGTAGAAGGCGAAACCTGCGATGTAGCCGATTACCGCGCCGCCGATGATCTCGTTATGGAAGTGCGCGATCACGAACAGGCTGTTGTGCAGAACGAAGTCAGCACCCGGGATGGCCAGCAGTACGCCGGTCATGCCGCCGATGGCGAAGGTCACCATGAAGCCCAGGGTCCACAGCACTTGGCTGGTGAAACGCAGACGGCCCTGGTAGATGGTGAACAGCCAGTTGAATAGCTTCACCCCCGTCGGGATCGAAATCAGCATCGTCGCCAGACCGAAGAAGGCGTTGACGCTGGCCCCCGAACCCATGGTGAAGAAGTGGTGCAGCCAGACCATGAAGCCCAGGATCGAGATCGCGCCCGATGCGTAGACCATCGAGTGGTGGCCGAACAGACGCTTGCCAGTGAAGGTCGAGATGACTTCGGAGAAGATCCCGAACGCCGGCAGAATCAGGATGTAAACCTCGGGGTGGCCCCAGGCCCAGAACAGGTTGACGTACATCATTGGATTGCCACCAAGTTCATTGGTGAAAATGTGGAAATCCATGTAACGGTCGAGGGTCAGCAGTGCCAGGGTCGCGGTCAGGATCGGGAACGAAGCCACGATCAGGACGTTGGCCCAGGTGCAGGTCCAGGTGAAGATCGGCATGTCCATCAGCTTCATGCCCGGGGTACGCATTTTCAGCACGGTGGCCAGGAAGTTGACCCCCGTCAGCGTCGTACCTAGCCCGGATAGCTGCAACGCCCAGATGTAGTAATCCATCCCCACGCCCGGGCTGTATTGCAGGCCCGACAGCGGCGGATAAGCAACCCAGCCGGTCTTGGCGAATTCGCCAACGCCCAGGGACAGGTTGATCAGCACTACGCCGGAAACCAGCAGCCAGAAGCTCAGGGAGTTCAGGAACGGGTAGGCAACGTCACGCGCGCCGATCTGCGCGGCACTGCAAGGTTCATCAGGCCGGTGAAGAATGGCATCGCCATGAAGATGATCATGATCACACCGTGAGCGGTGAAGATCTGTTCATAGTGTTCAGGCGGCAGGTAGCCAGGCGAACCCTCGGTGGCCATCGCCAACTGGGTACGCATCATGATGGCGTCGGCAAAGCCACGCAGCAACATGACCATGGCGACGATGATGTACATCACGCCGATTTTCTTGTGGTCGACCGAGGTCAACCACTCGGTCCACAAATAGGTCCACTTCTTGAAGTAGGTGATTGCAGCGAACAGCGCCAGACCACCGAGCGCGATCATGGCGATGGTTATCATCACGATCGGTTCGTGGAACGGGACCGCTTCCCAACTTAATTTACCAAACATCGTTTACTCCTCTGCCCCGGCAGCTGAATGCGAGTTCATGTCCATTCCTTGCGTAGCGGCCACTTCTTTCTCTTTCTTCTCGTGCTTGACCTTCGGACCCGGTTTCATGCCTTCGTACTTGTCGACGATGATCTGGAACAGGTTCGGCGTGACCGAGGAGTAGAGCTCGACTGGGTTGTTCTGGCTTTGCTTGGCAAGGGCTGCGTATTCAGCTTGTTCAAGCTTTTTAGGTGCCTTTTTGACTTCGCTTACCCAGGCGTCGAAATCTTCCTGAGAAGTGGCGATAGCTTTGAATTTCATGCCGGTGAAACCCGCGCCGCTGTAGTTGGCGGAGATACCGTCCATTTCAGCGTTCTGGTTGGCGATCAGATGCAGCTTGGTCTGCATGCCGGCCATCGCGTAGATCTGGCCGCCCAGGGCCGGGATGAAGAACGAGTTCATCACGGCATCCGAAGTGATCTTGAAGTTGATCGGGGTGTGCGCCGGGAACACGATCTTGTTGACCGTGGCAATGCCTTGTTCCGGGTAGATGAACAGCCACTTCCAGTCCAGCGCGACCACTTCAATGGTGATCGGCTTGACGTCGGATTCCAGTGGCTTGTATGGGTCCAGGGCGTGGGTCGACTTGTAGGTGACGTAACCCAGGGCAATGATGATCAGTACCGGAATAGTCCACACCGCGATTTCGATCTTGGTGGAGTGGGACCATTTTGGCGTGTAAACGGCGTCCTTGTTGGAGGCGCGGTATTTCCAGGCGAACAGGAAGGTCATGACGATGACCGGCACGACGACCAACAGCATCAGCAGCGTTGCGGTGATGATCAGGTTTCGCTCATCCAGGCCGACCTGGCCCTTGGGATCGAGCAAGGTCATGTTGCAGCCTCCCAGCAACAACGTGCCGAGCAGCGGCAATAAGCCTAGTAGTCTGGGGTACCTGTTTTTACTCATCTCACGACCTCTAAAGCAGCTTGCGCAATGCAGTTGGGTTTTGATCGCCAACACTTCACCCTGCCAAGGGTTGGCATTTTTCTTGGATTGAATAAGGGCCTGCCCGTCGCGCGTCAGACGCTGTTCGACAATTGCTGGGCCTGCGGTGAGTTCTTATTCGAATTCGTGGTCAAGGGCCTTGTTACAGACCAATTCCATTTGGTGCGGATAGTCGGAAGGCACCGACACCTGGGAGTCGCATGAAGCCATCAGACCTCTCGACACCCTGGTTCTGCTCATGCACCTGAGTAAGGGTGAGCAGTGCCGGGAATTCAGTGCGGGCGATTGTAGATATGTAACGATTCATAAACCATGTCTCATCCCGAAATAATTTATATCCGATCCGACAACAATCATTCACGGCTTTTGCAAAAGTGCGCCATGGTATCGAAATACATTCTCAACAAAAACACCAAAAATAGTAGGTCTACCACGCGAAGTTCAGACAGCTTCCAAGGCTCTGCGCTCGCCTTCGACCCTGCTCTACCCCCTATGTGACAAGGGCTTTGCCAATTTGCCAGGCCCTGTTAAAACTGCCTGTTTCGACTGACGAGCGCTGAAACCGACAGTGCCTGGAAGAGCAGGTTTTTGCTGCAAAGCGATGCCCTGAATCAGCGATTTGAAATGCCTTGCGACACTCAAGCTGTGACAACATGTCGCATACGTGTCGCACCCTTCCTTGTCGAGCATCAAGGTCTTTTTACCTGACCTGCGAATATGCAAACGCCCCGGCCTCTCAACGAGAACCGGGGCGTTTTTTTGCTTCCTGCAACAGTACGACGTACAGCCTCAGCGCAGCGCTTTGCGGTTACGCGATATGAGCAGCGGCACCAGCACCACGATCAGCACGAAGGCCAGCAGCGCCCACTGTGCCAGGGACAAGCCGAGGATCGGCGGGTACGGCGTAGAGCAGAAGCCATCGACCTGGAAGCCCAGCGGGAAGATCTTCGCCAGCGGCAGGCCGTCGACGATTGGCTGCAGCACATCGATGCCGCAACTGACCGCCGGGTAAAACTGGGTATAGACGTGATGCCCGGCCACCCCGGCGCCCACAATGGCGCAGATCACCACCAACGTTTCGAACAGCGTGACGCTGCGGCGGGTGCGTGTCGCTGCGCCGATAAAGGCGAACAGCGCAATCAGCAACAACGCGTAGCGTTGCAGGATGCACAGCGGGCACGGTGCCTCGCCCAGAGCCACTTGCATGTACAGCGCGCCACCGATCAGCGCCAGACAGATAATGCCCAGCAACACCAGATAGCGCCGCTCACGTCCCAACCGCATGGTTTCCTCGCTCATCGCGTTTCCCTTTTGTGTCCGTGGATATCGGTTGTCCGAAAGTCTACACGCAGCCCCTGCCCTTTGAGAGCCTTGAACGGGCCGCTGAAGTCGGGGGAATAAACGATAAACCGGTTAAGCACGGATTAACCTTTAAGCGATTGTTAATAATCGAAACCGCGACGCGGTCTTCGCGAAGGGTTGCTTACTGCTTCCACCGATCTGCCGCCGCATGATCGCTGTCACGCCCTTCCACCCAACGCGGCCCGTCACCGGTGTTTTCTTTCTTCCAGAACGGCGCGCGGGTTTTCAGATAGTCCATGACAAAGGCACAGGCATCGAACGCCGCCTGACGGTGGGCGCTGGCGGCGCCGACGAAAACGATCGGTTCGCCCGGCTCAAGCGCGCCGATGCGGTGCAACACTTCCAGCTTCAACAGTGGCCAGCGCTGCTCGGCCTCCGCGGCAATCTTGCCCAGGGCTTTTTCGGTCATGCCCGGGTAGTGCTCCAGAAACATCCCGGCGACATCGAGGCCGTCATTGAAGTCGCGCACGTAGCCGACAAAACTCACGACCGCACCAACGCCCACGTTGGCTGCGTGCATGGCGTTGACTTCAGTACCCGGATCGAACGGCGTAGGCTGCACGCGAATAGCCATGGCTCAGCCCCCGGTCACGGTCGGAAAAAACGCCACTTCATCGCCATCGCTCACCGGCTCGTCGAGCTGGCAGAGGTCTTCGTTGCGGGCGCACATCAGGTTTTGCTCGCTCAGTACCTCGGCGCCGTCACGCTGGGCCAGCAGCGTGCGCACATCGTCGACCGTGGCGAAATCACCTTCGACCTTCACCGAGTCCACACCGAGCGCTTCACGGTAACGGGCGAAAAACTTCACGGTAATGTTCATGGCTGATCCGCCCGAAAATGGCCGCTCTTGCCGCCGAGTTTCTCCAGCAGCCGCACGCTCTCGATGGTCATGCCGCGATCCACGGCCTTGCACATGTCATAAATGGTCAGCGCCGCGACGCTGGCGGCGGTCAGCGCTTCCATTTCGACGCCGGTCTGCCCGGACAACTTGCAGCGCGCCACGATGCGCACGGTGTCGTCGCCTTCGGCACTGAGTTCAACCTTGACGCCGGTGAGCATCAACGGGTGGCACAGAGGAATCAGATCGCTGGTTTTCTTCGCCGCCTGGATGCCGGCGATCCGCGCCACGGCGAACACGTCACCCTTGGGATGGCCGCCCGTGACAATCAACTGCAGGGTTTCGGGCAGCATGCGCACCAGCGCTTGGGCCGTCGCTTCACGGAACGTCACGTTTTTTTCAGTGACGTCGACCATATGGGCGCGACCTTGGGAATCGAGATGAGTCAGCACAGGGATACTCCTGATCAGGAGCATCGATTGTAAACCTGTGGGTCAAATTTCCGCACGTTTGATTATCCGATCGCCACAATCCCCCTGTGGGAGCGGGCTTGCTCGCGAATGCGGTGTATCAGTCACTATTTATTTCAACTGACACACCGCATTCGCGAGCAAGCCCGCTCCCACATTTAATTTGTGTCGGACATAAAAAACCGGGCGGCTTGTAGAGGCCGCCCGGTTCTGTTGAAGCGATTACAGGTGCGATTCGGCGTATTCGGCCAGAATCGAACGTGGCACCCCTTGCAGGGTGATGTGTACCCCGTTGGGGAAGTCCTTGAAGCGCTCGGTCAAGTACGTCAGCCCGGAACTGGTCGCGGACAGATAAGGGGTGTCGATCTGCGCCAGGTTGCCCAGGCACACCACTTTGGAACCGGCGCCGGCACGGGTGATGATGGTTTTCATCTGGTGCGGCGTAAGGTTCTGGCATTCATCGATCAGGATCAGACTCTGCTGGAAGCTGCGGCCTCGGATGTAGTTGAGGGATTTAAACTGCAACGGCACTTTGCTGAGGATGTAGTCGACGCTGCCATGGGTGTTTTCGTCGTCCATGTGCAGCGCTTCGAGGTTGTCGGTGATGGCGCCCAGCCAAGGCTCCATTTTTTCCGCTTCGGTGCCAGGCAGGAAGCCGATTTCCTGGTCCAGCCCCTGCACGCTGCGGGTGGCGATGATGCGCCGGTAGCGTTTGCTGACCATGGTCTGCTCGATGGCCGCCGCCAGGGCCAGGATGGTTTTACCGGAACCGGCCGCGCCGGACAGGTTGACCAGGTGAATGTCCGGATCAAGCAAGGCGTACAGCGCCAGGCTCTGATAGATGTCACGCGGTTTCAGGCCCCAGGCTTCCTGGTGCAACAGAGGCTCCTGATGCAAGTCGAGGATCAGCAACTTGTCGACCTGGATTTCCTTGATCCAGCCAACAAAGCCCTGTTCGTCGATGATGAACTCGTTGACGTGTACCGCGGGCAGGTTGTCGATCAGCTGCACCTGGTGCCAGGTGCGACCATGATCCTGCCGGGTTTCGACTTTGCTCACCCGATCCCAGAACGAACCGGTCATGTTGTGATAACCGTTGGGCAGCAACGAAACGTCGTCGACCAACTGGTCGGTGCTGTAGTCCTCGGCCGCAATCCCGCAAGCCCGGGCCTTGAGGCGCATGTTGATGTCTTTTGTGACCAGCACCACAGGCAGTTTTGCATCGCGCGCGCGCAGGTCGATCAACTGGTTGATGATGATGTTATCGTTCAGATGCTCGGGCAGAATGATGTTCGGCTCAGTGCGCTTGCTCATCAGAATTGACAGCAAACCCTTGGGCCCACTCTTGCCGCGCTGGATCGGTACGCCGAGTTCGACGTCTTCGGGGCTGGCATCGCCCAACGTCTTGTCGATCAGGCGAATCGCCTGGCGGCATTCCGCGGCAACGCTGTGATGCCCGCTCTTGAGCTTATCCAGCTCTTCAAGCACGGTCATCGGGATGGCGACGTGGTGTTCTTCGAAATTAAGCAGGGCGTTTGGATCGTGAATCAATACGTTGGTATCGAGTACATAAAGGATTGGCTGGTTGGAAGAAGGGCTACGTCCGTGATCATCCATACTCGGTCACCTTTGTGGGAGCCAGTCGACGCAATACCATGACGGTGCTGCGCCTCGAAGTGGCCGCCGAATTCACCTGCGAGGAGTCAAGTGAACTGCACACAAACTGGGGTCTTGGGAGACGCCACCTGTGTTGCAGGTTTCGGCGGTCTGTCTTCGTAATACCCCAAAACCTGTGACAGAAAAAAGCACTTTGACGCTTTTTTGAAGTTTATTTTTCAGAGTGACGAATAGCCCTTGGCGTGCAGGCAATGTGCCGTTAAAGTCGGAAGTCCGCCTGCACCTATTTCCCTCAAAAAATCGCTCTTCGCTCAATGTTTACGGCCTTTTGCCGTTTTCAGCGAAACGCGTCCTGACAGTCTGCCCAACCGATCCCGCTTGTCGCCGTTTGCGTAACAAGCCAAGGCATCGCCGTTTTCAGCGCATCCTGCTTCACATTGAAATTGATCACCCCGTGCCGCCACAGCAGCATCAGGGTTAACACTCGTTGTGCGCTCTGGCTGCCCTTGAGCTTGCCGGCGCCGTCCTGGGCATCGATGTCCCACAATGCCACCCGCAAGCCCTGAGACGTGAAGAAGCCCTCGGCATCGGATCGACGCTGCCCCTCGGGCGGGCGAAACAGCGGCACGTAATTCTCCGGCAGCTTGCCTTTGACCAGCTCGACGCTGCGTCGCACCGAGTCCTGCCAGTCTTGCCAGTGGCTGTGGGAGCGAAACTCCCAGCCTTGCACACCAACACATTGCTGCGAATAAGTCCCTTGCAGGCTGGCCACCGAACGATCGGCCAGGCGGGCCTGGATGTCCTTGCCGAGGACGAAGAACGTAGCGCTCATGCTGGATTTGCGCAGGTACTCGGTGACCCAGGCCGTGTTATCGGGCGTGGCATTGGCGGCGCTGTCGAAAGTCAGCAGGAACAGACGATCATTCATGGCCTCGCCATTGCGCTCATAGTCGCCAAAACGATCGACTTCGCTGCTGGTCTGCGGAAACAGCGCGGCCTTGCGTAACTGCTCGTCCAGGTACTGGGCATGGAACAACCGGCTCGGCTCGGCCCACTTGATGTAATAGCTGTCGTCGCTCACCTGAAACTTCGTCGCTTGCTCACGCAAGGTGGCCATGTCCTCGACCAGGAAACAGAAGGAGGCATCCTGATCGCAACTCTGCTGGGCGAAGTTGTAATTGGTCAGCAAACGCTGCCACAGGCGTTGGCGCAGTTGGTTGACCGACTCCAGATTGAGGGTGCGCAGACCCAGGCGTTGAGCCAGGCTCGCTTCATCCAGCGATTCACTGGCCAGCAGAACCCGGGCAAACATGAGGATTTCGGCCCGCGAGGCGACGTCAAACAGCGTTGGGCTGCTGAGCTGCTCAGGCCAGGTGCTGCGATCCAGCGTCGCCACATCGCCCGGCGCAGCGATGGCACCAAAACTCAAGAGCCAGGCCGAGAATAGAAAAACGATACGCAATGGGATGTCTCCATAACAAAACCCGCGCGGCACTATAGCTGATCCCGCTCACATTCCCGCAGCAGCACTGATCTCCCGTAGGAGCGAGGCTTGCCCGCGAAGGCGGTGTGCCAGTTACCGATGATGCCGACTGATACATCGCCTTCGCGGGCAAGCCTCGCTCCTACAGGTTTTGTACATAGCTACCGATCACCTATGGACTTGATAGCTGGAGTCAACAAGGACAACCCCCTAGAATCGCCCCCACGATTAAAGGAGACGACTTCATGCTGATGGTGATTTCCCCCGCCAAGACCCTCGATTACGAAACACCGCCGGCGACCCAGCGCTTCACTCAGCCGCAATACCTCGACCATTCCCAGGAACTGATCCTGCAACTGCGCGACCTGACACCGGCGCAGATCAGCGAATTGATGCACGTCTCCGACAAGATCGGCGGTCTCAATGCCGCGCGTTTCGGCAGTTGGACCCCGGCCTTCACCCCAGCCAACGCCAAGCAGGCGTTGCTGGCATTCAAGGGCGATGTGTACACCGGCCTGAATGCACAAACTTTCAGCGAAGCCGATTTCGATTACGCCCAGCAGCACTTGCGCATGCTCTCCGGCCTGTATGGTCTGCTGCGCCCCTTGGACCTGATGCAGCCCTATCGGCTGGAGATGGGCACCACACTGGCCAATGCCCGGGGCAAGGACTTGTACGCCTTCTGGGGTACACGGATCAGCGAATGGCTGAACGAAGCCTTGGCCGATCAAGGCGATGACGTGCTGCTGAACCTGGCCTCCAACGAGTACTTCTCGGCGGTCAAACGCAGTGCTTTGAACGCGCGCATCATCAATACCGAGTTCAAGGATCTGAAGAACGGCCAGTACAAAATCATCAGCTTCTACGCGAAAAAGGCCCGCGGGATGATGAGTCGCTTCGTCATTGAAGAACGCATCAATGACCCGGTCGCCCTCAAGCAGTTCGACGTTCAGGGTTATCGCTACAGCGCCGAACAGTCTAAACCGGACAATCTGGTGTTCCTGCGCGATCACGCACCGGAGTAATGGAGCCTGCACTAAGTCAGCGCACGACACCCATTACTTCGTCGTGCGCCCCCCCCTTCGATCGTCGAACGATCCTTTCCTTTTCGCCGCTTTATTGGCGCCAATATTCAAGCACTCCATTTTCTAACTTTAGTTTCACTCGACATTGATCATTTTTTTCAGTAGTGGCACTGAAAATTTTTACTCGTAGTGGCAAAAACATATCCAGCGCGACAATCGCCCCATATATAAAGGGCCAAAGGGCAAGTGCTATCAATATGAAAGCAGTGCCATCTTTTTCAATATTTCAAGAAATTTCAGAATTCGCGATGGGCGGACAGGAACTATGTCCAAATGCGCCGCTCATACCACCGGTAACGATTCTCTCGGTGATTGTGCGAGATAACTTACACAGACAAGAGATCGATGTAGCGAAGTTGTCACACTTACTTTGGCTTACTGATCACTTATTTGGGCAACACATGAAGGACAGGAGATAACGCACCATTACTATCCCCTACAAGGCCACGGCTGCGCCCCTATAAACGTGCTCACCTGAGCACCCAACCGCTTGATTTACGGGCTTTCGGGCCTGGCATTGAGCGCGCAAGACCTTTGCACGGAAGTCTTCTCAAAAGAGGATCGGCTGCATAACAGGGCAAGTCATAACAATAAGGCCTGATTGCGCACATCTTGAGTGCACTTATTTAGACACTCGGAACTTAGTATGCCTGCACACGGCATTGTGGCGCCTTTAAGACGCACTTGCGAGTGCACTATGACCGCTGAACACCATTAAATCCGGCCATGTAATGGCTTGATGAACACAGGTTTGATTAACTGAGAGGTAATTGCGATGCGCATCAGCATATTTGGTTTGGGTTACGTCGGCGCAGTATGTGCCGGTTGCCTGTCTGCACGGGGCCATGACGTCGTTGGCGTCGATGTTGCCAAAGACAAAATCGATATGATCAACGCCGGCAAATCGCCGATCGTTGAACCGGGTTTGGGCGAACTTCTGCAGAAGGGCATCGAGACGGGCAAATTGCGCGGCACGACCAACTTCGCCGAGGCGATTCGCGACACCGACCTGTCGATGATCTGCGTCGGCACGCCGAGCAAGAAGAACGGCGACCTGGAACTGAACTACATCGAAGCCGTGTGCCGCGAGATCGGTTTTGTCCTGCGTGACAAGACCACCCGCCACACCATCGTGGTTCGCAGCACCGTCCTGCCGGGCACCGTGGCAAACGTGGTGATCCCGATCCTCGAAGACTGCTCCGGCAAAAAAGCCGGCGTCGATTTCGGCGTGGCGGTCAACCCTGAGTTCCTGCGTGAAAGCACCGCGATCGCCGATTACGATCTGCCGCCAATGACCGTTATTGGCGAGTTCGACAAGGCTTCGGGTGACGTTCTGCAATCGCTGTACGAAGAACTCGACGCACCGATCATCCGCAAGGACATCGCCGTTGCCGAGATGATCAAGTACACCTGCAACGTGTGGCACGCCACCAAGGTGACCTTCGCCAACGAAATCGGCAATATCGCCAAGGCCGTCGGTGTTGACGGTCGTGAAGTGATGGAAGTGGTCTGCCAGGACAAGACACTGAACCTGTCCCAGTACTACATGCGCCCAGGCTTTGCGTTCGGCGGCTCTTGCCTGCCAAAAGACGTGCGCGCCCTGACCTACCGCGCCGGTTCCCTGGACGTGGAAGCACCGCTGCTCAACTCGCTGATGCGCAGTAACGAGTCCCAGGTGCAGAACGCGTTCGACATCGTCTCCAGCCACGACAAGCGCAAAGTCGCCCTGCTGGGTCTGAGCTTCAAGGCCGGCACCGACGACCTTCGCGAAAGCCCGCTGGTTGATCTGGCGGAAATGCTGATCGGCAAGGGTTACGACCTGAGCATCTACGACAGCAACGTCGAATACGCCCGTGTCCACGGTGCGAACAAGGATTACATCGAGTCGAAGATCCCTCACGTCTCGTCCTTGCTCAACGCCGACTTCGACGATGTGATCGCAAACTCCGACGTGATCATCCTCGGCAACCGTGACGAGAAATTCCGCGCCCTGGCGCTGGAAGCTCCACACGGCAAGCAAGTGGTCGACCTGGTTGGCTTCATGTCCAAAGCCACCAGCGTGAGCGGCCGGACTGAAGGCATCTGCTGGTAACACACCTTCCTCGTAGGAGCCAGGCTTGCCGGCGAACCAGGCGACGTGATGTGTCAGGTACGCCGCCTTCGCGGGCAAGCCTCGCTCCTACAGGTCTGATGAGATCGACTTGGCTTTCTACGCCTGCCTTAACCCCATCGGGCCACCCCACAGGCTCGCCCGAGATCGAGACGGATGCAGATTATGCACAGGCTAAAGCACGGCCTACTTCAGGCCGCCGGTTGGCTGTTTTACCTAAGTTTACTGATGGGCATCGCCATGGCGCTGCCTACGTCCACGTTCGACTCCGAGTCGAAGGACTTCATCTTCCTGATCGGTATCGTCGGTATCTGGCGCTACTCGATGGGTGCCACGCACTTTCTGCGCGGCATGCTGTTTCTGTACGTGGTCTACCCGCACCTGCGGCGCAAAGTGCGCAAGCTGGGCAAAGCGGCAGACCCGTCCCATGTATTTCTGATGGTCACCAGCTTCCGTATCGACGCGCTGACCACCGCTCAGGTCTACAGCTCGGTAATCCGCGAGGCCATCGACTGCGAACTGCCGACCACCGTGGTCTGCTCCATCGTCGAAATGTCCGATGAGCTGCTGGTCAAGAGCCTCTGGAAACGCATGAACCCACCGCCACGGGTCAAGCTCGACTTCGTGCGCATTCCCGGCACCGGCAAACGCGATGGCCTGGCCTACGGTTTCCGCGCCATCTCGCGCCACCTGCCGGACGACCGCGCCGTGGTTGCCGTGATCGATGGCGACACCGTATTGGCCGAAGGCGTTGTGCTCAAGACCGTGCCGTGGTTCCAGCTGTTCGGCAATGTCGGCGGCCTGACCACCAACGAGTTCTGCGAAGTACGCGGCGGCTACATCATGAGCGAATGGCACAAACTGCGATTCGCCCAGCGCCACATCAACATGTGCTCCATGGCCCTGTCCAAGCGCGTGCTGACCATGACCGGCCGGATGTCGGTATTCCGCGCCACCGTGGTCACCAACCCGGACTTCATCGCCGATGTGGAAAGCGACTCGCTGCAACACTGGCGCCTGGGCCGCTTCAAGTTCCTGACCGGTGACGACAAGTCGAGCTGGTTCAGCTTGATGCGTCTGGGCTACGACACGTTTTACGTGCCGGATGCCGCGATCCATACCGTGGAACACCCGCCGGAAAAGAGCTTCATCAAGGCCAGTCGCAAACTGATGTTCCGCTGGTACGGCAACAACCTGCGGCAGAACTCCCGCGCCCTGGGCCTGGGGATGAAACGTCTCGGCCTGTTCACGTCGGTGGTGCTGTTCGATCAGCGTGTATCGATGTGGACGTCCTTGCTGGGCCTGACCGTGGCACTCCTCGCCACCTTCAAGTACGGCAGCGCGTTCATCCTGGTTTACCTGCTGTGGATCGGCATCACCCGCCTGATCCTGACCGTGCTGCTGTCCTGCTCCGGTCACCGGATCGGCCCGGCTTACCCGGCGATTCTCTATTACAACCAGATCGTCGGCGCGCTGGTGAAGATCTACGTGTTCTTCCGCCTCGATCAACAGTCCTGGACTCGCCAGCCCACTTCTCTGACCCGTGATCTCGCCAGCTTTCAACGTTGGTTCAACACTTGGTCGTCTCGGACCATGACCTTCTCCGCCGGCAGCATTTTTGTCGCCGTGCTGCTGCTGATGGTCTGACCGAACTCGCCTGAATTAACTAGGAAATCGCCCATATGAATACCGCCGTCAATTCCAACGTAGTGCACGAATCCGAAGCCCAGCGCCAACACGCTCGCGTGAAAATCCCGGCCAAGCTGCGTTTCTTCGGTCCAGACCGGACTCCGGTTGAAGCCCGGCTCATCGACCTTTCCGCTGGCGGCCTGGCGTTCAACGCCGGTCAGCTGCCGTTGAAGGTCGGCGATGTGCATAAGGCCCGCCTGCAATTCGTGATCGATAACCTCGGCCTGGCCATGGACGTGGAATTGCAAATCCGCTCCGTGGATCGCCAGACCGGTCGCATCGGTTGCCAGTTCCAGAACCTGGAACCCCGTGACATTTCCACCCTACGCCACCTGATCACCTCGCACCTGGCCGGCGACATCGTCAGTGTGGGTGAAATGCTGGCGACCCTGCAGCGCGACAACTTCACCAAGGCGCGCAAGGTCAAGGATGGCGGCCACGGCATGACCCCGCTGGGCCGTCTGAAAGCGGTGACTTTCAGCGCCGGTATCTTCGTGGTCGGCCTGGTGGCGTTCGGTTTCATCTTCAAATCGGTGTACGGCATGTACTTCGTCAGCCACGCCCAGGCCGGACTGGTCAGCGTGCAGGGGATGAACATCACCATGCCGCGCGACGGCACCGTGCAGAGCCTGATCAAGGCTGACGGCGTTGCCGCCAAAGGCGCCCCACTGGCGACCTTCAGCACCAGCATGCTCGATGTACTCAAGGGCCATCTGGACGAAGGTCAACTGCAACCATCCAAGGTTGAAGAACTGTTCGGCAAGCAAATGACCGGCACCCTGACGTCGCCGTGCGATTGCACCGTGTCTCAGCAACTGGTGGCTAACGGTCAGTACGCCAGCAAAGGCGACGTGATCTTCCAACTGGTGCCGCGTAACACCGAAGCCAACGTTGAAGCGCGTTTCTCCTATCGCCAGTTCGGCGACGTGCGTCCTGGCACCACCGTCAGCTTCCAGATCGCCGGCGAAGACCAAACCCGTACCGGCAAGATCGTCAGCAGCACCAGCCTGAAAAGCGCCGACCTGTCATCCGACATCCGCGTGCAGATCAAACCTGACGAGCCGCTGGACAGCGCCTTCGCCGGTCGCCCGGTGGAAGTGAACAGCACCCGTGGCCCGAACCTGAGCTGGCTGATCAACAAAGCCATGGCCGCCGGTCTTTAAACAGAGGACATGCCCGTGACCATCACAAAAATCCTGAACACACCGCACACCTTGTGGGAGCGGGCTTGCTCGCGAAGGGATCAGCACGGTCTGCCTGATGCACCGCAGCGCCTGCTTCGCGAGCAAGCCCGCTCCCACAAGGGTGCACTCTGTGCATTGGCGTTAGCGGTGAGCCTTAGCGGCTGCGCCGGCCTGCCCGACCAGCGTCTGGCCAATGAAGCCCTCAAGCGCGGCGACACCGCGCTGGCGGCGCAGAACTACCAGCAGCTGGCAGACCTGGGTTACAGCGAAGCTCAGGTTGGCCTGGCCGATCTGCAAGTCGACAGCCGTGACCCGGCGCAAATCAAAAAGGCCGAGGCGACTTACCGTGCCGCGGCCAGCGTCTCGCCGCGGGCTCAGGCTCGCCTGGGTCGTCTGCTGGTGGCCAAACCCGGTGCCACCGAAGCCGAACATCACGAAGCCGAAGCGCTGTTGAAGAAAGCCTCGGCCAATGGCGAAGGCAACACCCTGATCCCGCTGGCGATGCTGTACCTGCAATACCCGCACAGTTTCCCGAACGTCAACGCGCAGCAGCAGATCAGCCAATGGCGCACCGAAGGCAAACCGGAAGCCGGTCTGGCGCAAGTGCTGCTCTATCGCACTCAGGGCACTTACGACCAACACCTGGATGACGTGGAAAAGATCTGCAAAGCCGCGTTGAACACCACCGACATCTGCTACGTCGAACTGGCCACGGTCTATCAGAAACGCGGCCAGCCAGAGCAACAGGCAGAACTGATCAAGCAGATGCAGGCGGGTCAAAGCCGTGGCGTCGTCACTGCGCAACGTGTGGACAGCGTGGCTCGCGTACTGGGCGATGCAAGCCTGGGCAAGACCGACGAGAAAACCGCTCAGTCGCTGCTCGAAGGCATCGCACCTGGCTACCCGGCATCCTGGGTCAGCCTGGCGCAATTGCTCTACGACTTCCCGGAACTGGGCGACGTCGACACCATGATGAAGTACCTGGACAACGGCCGCGCCGCTGATCAGCCCCGCGCCGAACTGTTGCTGGGCAAGCTCTACTTCGAAGGCAAAATGGTGCCGGCCGACGCCAAGGTCGCCGAAGAGCACTTCAAGAAAGCCGTCGGCCGGGAAGTCGCCGCCGATTACTACCTCGGCCAGATTTACCGTCGTGGTTATCTGGGCAAGGTCTATCCGCAAAAAGCCCTGGATCACTTGCTGACCGCTGCGCGTAACGGCCAGAACAGCGCCGATTTCGCCATTGCCCAACTGTTCTCCCAAGGCAAGGGCACCCGACCCGACCCGGTCAACGCTTATGTCTTCAGCCAATTGGCGAAGGCTCAAAACACCCCACAAGCCAATGAGCTTGCGCAAACCATCGAAGCGCAACTGCCGCCTGACCGGCTGGCCGAGGCCCAACGCCTGCTGAAACAAGAGCAGGCCATTCGTAGTGCCGTGAGTCCGGACACGCTGGAACTGCACGCCCTGCAAGAAGAAGACGGCGAGGAATCCCTATGAAGCTTAATCCATTCGTGAAGGCCGGTATTGGCCTTACATTCGCCCTGTTGTGGTCGTGCCCGACCCTGGCGGCCCTGACCGAAGACAAGAACTTCGGCCTCGAAGTCAAAGTTACCGGCCAGTCCGAAGACGACCGTGACCTGGGCACTGCCAGTGGCGGCGACGTTAACGGCGTTGGCCTCGACCTGCGTCCATGGGTATACGGCGAAAGCGGCGCGTGGAGCGCCTACGCCATGGGCCAGGCCGTGACGTCCACCGACATCATCGAAACGGACACCCTGCAACAGTCCGACAGCGACGGTACCCAGACCACCGACAACGGTGATCGCAAAACCAAGAAGAACTACCTGGCGATGCGCGAGTTCTGGGTCGGCTACAGCGGCCTCACGCCCTACCCTGGCGAGATCCTCAAGCTCGGTCGCCAACGCCTGCGCAACGACGACGGCCAATGGCGCGACACCAACATCGAAGCCCTGAACTGGACCTTCGACACCACCCTGTTGCGCGCCAACGTCGGTATCGCCGAACGCTTCAGCGAATACCGCACCGACTTGAAAGAGCTGGCACCCAAGGACGAAGATCGCCTGCACGTTTTCGGCGACGTTGCCACTCAATGGTCGCCGGGTAACTGGGTCGGCATTCGCGGTCATCACACTCACGATGACGGCAAGCTCGACTACCCGGAGCCGGGCGTTGCCGGCGATTCGCTGGATAAAAAACAGAATGGCGACATCAGCTGGCTCGGCCTTACCGCCGATAGCGATGCCTACAACTGGCGCAACACCAACACCGTTAATTACTGGGGCAGCATCACCGGCATGAGCGGCGACACCGACACGGTCAACCCGCTGAACGCCGATGGCACGCGCCCGACCGAAGCCAAACGTGGTGAAGACCTCAATGGCTGGGCCACCGATATCGGCCTGCGTCTGCGCCTCGATCCGCAGTGGCAAGTCGGTGCGGCCTATGCCCGTGCCAGCGCCGAGTACGAACAGACCGGTCTGGAAAGCAATCGCTCGAACTACACCGGTACACGCTCGCGGGTTCACCGTTTCGGCGAAGCCTTCCGTGGCGAAATGAACAATATGCAGACCGCTACCCTGTTCGGCTCGTGGATGCTCAACGACGAATACGACGCCAGTCTGATCTACCACAAGTTCTGGCGCGTGGACGGCAACAAGCCGGTGGGCAGCAATGGCATCAACGCCGTCGAAAACAACACCGACGACGTGACCGGCGCAATCCTCTCCAGCACCTCTCTGCCGCTGGAAGATGGCAACAAAGACCTCGGTCAGGAAATGGACCTGGTGGTCACCAAGTACTTCAAGCAAGGCCTGCTGCCAGCAGCGTTGAGCCAGTCGATCGATGAGCCTTCGGCACTGGTACGGTTCCGTGGTGGTGTGTTCAAGCCCGGCGATGCGTATGGCAAAGAAGTCGACTCGTACATGCACCGCGCGTTTGTCGACGTGGTCTGGCGCTTCTGATGCAAACCGCGAAGGGAGTGCCCGACATGAACAGTGCCAAGAAAGGCTCGATCAGCCTGCTGGCCGGCGCGCTGCTGCTCGCCAGCGCAGCCGCCTTCGCCACCGTCGAACCGGCCAAGCCTGTGCAACAGGGCAAATCGGCGACCATAGCTAAAGGGCTGCAACAGGCCAAGACCTACACCGTCAGCAGCGCGCCAACCGCGCCGCTGGACTTGGCCAAGCCGAAACTGCCGGACACCTCTGGCTACACCGCCGAAGCCATCGCCGCGAAAATCGTGCGCACCAAACCCGGCAAAATCAGCGTGCGTCGGATGATGCAGGAAGACGCCCTGAAGGACTTCATCGGCGGTGACAACAAGATGGCCGAATGGGTGGTGCGTCAGCATGGCATCCCCCAGGCGATCTTCGTTGACGACGGCTACATGAACCTCAAGGACCTGGCGAAGAAGCTGCCCAAGCAGTACTTCAGCGAAACCTCGCCGGGGGTGTTCCTGGCGAAGTTGCCGATCGTGGTGGGTAACAAGGGCATTCTGGAAATCGACAAGCAGACCCAGGAATTGCGCCTGTCCCAAGAGGCCGGTTCGTTCCTGGTCAACGACGGCCAGCTGTTCGTGCGTGACAGCAAAATCACTGGCTGGAGCGAGAAGGCAAACGGCCCGGCGACCTTCAAGTCGCCCAAGGAGTTCCGTCCGTTCCTGCTGTCCTGGGGTGGCACCGAGACCTACATTGCCAACAGCAAGATCGCCAGTTTCGGTTACGCCAACAGTAAGTCCTACGGCGTGAGTATTTCCCAATACACGCCGAACATGGCCAAGGTGCTCAAGCGCCCTGAACCGACCGGCTGGATCGTCGGCTCCGAGTTCTCGGACATGTGGTACGGCTTCTACTGCTACGAAACCCGCGACTTCGTGGTCAAGGGCAACACCTACAAAGACAACATCGTCTACGGCATCGACCCCCATGACCGTTCCCACGGTCTGATCATCGCCGACAACACGGTGTTCGGGACCAAGAAGAAGCACGGGATCATTATTTCCCGTGAGGTCAACGACAGCTTCATCTTCAACAACCGCAGCTACGACAACAAGTTGTCGGGTCTGGTGATCGACCGTAACAGTGTGAACAACCTGATCGCCTACAACGAGATCTACAAGAACCACACCGACGGCATCACCCTCTACGAGAGTGCCGACAACCTGTTGTGGGGCAACAAGGTGATCAGCAACAAGCGCCACGGCATCCGTATTCGTAACAGCGTGAACATTCGCCTGTATGAAAACGTCTCGATGGCCAACGGCCTGACCGGTGTCTACGGGCACATCAAAGACCTGAGCGACACCGACCGGGACATCAAGCTCGACCCGTTCGACGCCCAGGTGTCCCTGATTGTGGTCGGTGGTGAGCTGGCCGCCAATGGCAGCGGACCACTGTCGATCGACTCGCCGCTGAGCGTGGAGCTGTATCGCGTGTCGATGCTCGCGCCGACCAAATCCAGCGGCATCAGCTTCTCGGGGATCCTCGGCGAACGCCAGGATGAAATTCTCGACCTGCTGGTGCGCCAGCAGAAAGCCGTGCTGATCGACCCAGTCGAACGCCAGACCAAAATGCAGGACTGAGGATAATTTTATGCACCCACACTTGATCAAATTACTCAGCCTGTCGGCCCTGACCGCTGGCATTCTTGCGGCGAGCACTGGCGTACGTGCCGAAGACGCCAAAGCCCCCAGCTTCAAGGCCGATGATTGCTGCAACCTCTGCCCTGAAGCCCACGACCCGAAGAACTACACCACCCGCTATCAGCAGAACTTCACCACACTGGTGCAGGCGCAGGGCGATTGGCTGTTCCGTACGCAAGAAGACTTGCGCACCGAATTCGACACCACACCCGCTGGCTACAAACGCATGAAACAACTGCACGATGCGTTCAAGAGCAAAGGCGTGGAACTGGTCATCGTTTACCAGCCGACCCGTGGCCTGGTGAACCGCAACAAGCTGAACCCGGCAGAGAAAGCGAGCTACGATTTCGACAAGGCGCTGAGGAATTACAAAACCATGCTCGGGCGTTTCGCGCAGATGGGTTACGTAGTTCCGGACCTGTCGCCGCTGACCAACGAATCGCTGCCCGACACCCTGCCAGCTCACGATTTCTACTTCCGCGGCGACCAACACTGGACGCCGTATGGCGCCCAGCGCACAGCGAAAATCGTTGCCGAGAAGGTCAAGCAATTGCCGGCCTTCGCCGACGTTCCCAAGCGTGAATTCGAGACCCATAAGTCGGGTCGCATGGGCAAGACCGGAACGTTACACAACATGGCTGGTCAACTCTGTGGCACTAGCTACGCGATCCAGTACATGGATCAGTTCACCACCGAGCCAAAAGGCGAAGCGGGCGATGGCGACCTGTTCAGCGATTCCGGCAATCCGGAAATCACCCTGGTCGGTACCAGCCACAGTGGCAAGAACTACAACTTCGCCGGTTTCCTCGAAGAGGCCATCGGCGCCGACATCCTCAACGTGGCGTTCCCCGGCGGTGGCCTGGAAGGTTCGATGCTGCAGTACCTGGGCAGTGAAGAGTTCCAGACCAAACCGCCGAAAATCCTCATCTGGGAATTCTCGCCGCTTTATCGCCTCGATCAGGAAACCATCTATCGCCAGATGATGGCGCTGCTGGACAACGGTTGCGAAGGCAAAGATGCGCAGATGAGTGCCAGTGCCACGCTGAAGCCGGGCAAAAACGAATTGATGGTCAACAGCAAGAACCTGGACCTGCGCAACAGCAGCCACCAGGTCGATATCCGCTTCGCCGACACCTCGGTGAAAACCTTGCAAGCCACCCTCTGGTACATGAACGGGCGCCACGAGGACATCAAGATCGACAAACCGGAAACATCCGAAACCGACGGGCGTTTCGCCTTCGAGTTGCGCACGGACGAAGACTGGGCCTCGCAGAATCTGCTGGCCGTCGAAGTCCAGGGACCTGAAAAACCAGGTACCACGCCTCAGAAAGTCGAAGCGAAAATCTGCAAACGCAACGTGTTCTCCGGCGCCGAGCAGCGTACCGCTCAAGCCGGGCAATGAGGCTACCTCTTATGAACTGCATGCAAACCCGAACGCTGAAAAAGTTACTCGCGCCCTCCCTGCTGACGCTGGCGATGTTCGCCGGCGCCACCCAGGCTGCCGCGCCACTTCGCCCGCCCCAGGGTTACTTTGCGCCCATTGAAAAAGTCAAAACCGGCGACAAGAGTGAAGGCTGCGACGCGATGCCGACGCCCTACACCGGTGCCTTGCAATTTCGCAGTAAATACGAAGGTTCCGACAAGGCCCGTTCGACCCTGAACGAGGCATCGGAAAAAGCCTTCCGCGACACCACCGCCGACATCACCAAGATCGAGCGCGCCACCAGCAAGCGGGTGATGCAGTTCATGCGTGACGGTCGTCCGGAACAACTGGAATGCACGCTCAACTGGTTGACTGCCTGGGCCAAGGCCGACGCGTTGATGTCCAAGGACTTCAACCATACCGGCAAGTCCATGCGCAAATGGGCCTTGGGCAGCATGGCTTCGTCCTATGTCCGCCTGAAGTTCTCTGACTCGCACCCACTGGCTACCCACCAGGAAGAAGCGCAAGTGATTGAAGCCTGGTTCAGCAAAATGGCTGATCAGGTGGTCAGCGACTGGGACAACCTGCCGCTCGAGCAAACCAACAACCACTCGTACTGGGCCGCCTGGTCGGTGATGGCCACGTCGGTCGCCACCAACCGCCGCGATCTGTTCGATTGGGCCGTCAAGGAATACAAGGTCGGCGTCAATCAGGTCGACGCCCAAGGCTTCCTGCCCAACGAGCTCAAGCGCCAGCAACGCGCCCTCGCCTATCACAACTATGCCCTGCCGCCACTGGCGATGATCGCCAGTTTCGCTCAGGTCAACGGTGTCGATTTGCGCCAGGAAAACAACGGCGCCTTGAAACGCCTGGGTGATCGCGTGCTTGCAGGCGTGGAAGACCCGGATGAATTCGAGGAGAAGAACGGTAAAGAGCAGGACATGACCGACCTCAAGGTCGATTCGAAATTCGCCTGGCTCGAACCGTTCTGCTCGCTCTACACCTGCACGCCGGATGTGCTGGCACAGAAACACAAAATGCAGCCGTTCAAGACCTTCCGCCTCGGCGGGGATTTGACCAAGGTCTACGACCCAGCCAGCGAGAAAGGCAAAAAAGGTTCTTAGGACACACGCAAACCCTGTAGGAGCGAGGCTCGCCCGCGAAGAACGATGACACGGTTCATCAGTTCCACCGCATAACGGCCTTCGCGGGCAAGCCTCGCTCCTACAGGGATCGCGGCGGTTTGAAATGTAATGCAACCACCCAGGATTTTGATGGGGGGTTTGGGGGGGCCTTGGCCCTTGACTGTTGGTTAAACATGGAGAGATCGGGATGGTATTTTCATCCAACGTGTTCCTGTTTCTGTTCTTGCCGATCTTTCTCGGCATGTACTACTTGAGCGGAATACGCTATCGCAACTTGCTGCTGCTGATCGCCAGCTACGTGTTCTACGCCTGGTGGCGTGTGGACTTCCTTGCGCTGTTCGCAGCCGTCACGCTGTGGAACTACTGGATCGGCCTGAAAGTCGGTGCGGCAGGCGTTCGGACCAAACCGGCCCAGCGCTGGCTACTCCTGGGCGTGGGCGTCGACCTGTGCATCCTCGGCTACTTCAAGTACGCCAACTTCGGCGTGGACAGCATCAACGCGATGATGACCTCGGTCGGTCTGTCGCCGTTCATCCTGACTCACGTGTTGTTGCCGATCGGGATCTCGTTCTACATCTTCGAGTCCATCAGCTACATCATCGACGTCTACCGTGGTGATACCCCGGCGACCCGCAACCTGATCGACTTTGCCGCATTCGTGGCGATCTTCCCGCACTTGATCGCCGGTCCCGTGTTGCGTTTCCGTGATCTGGCCGACCAGTTCAACAACCGCACCCACACCCTCGACAAGTTCTCCGAAGGTGCCACGCGGTTCATGCAGGGCTTCATCAAGAAGGTCTTCATCGCCGACACCCTGGCGGTGGTGGCCGACCATTGCTTCGCCTTGCAGAACCCGACCACGGGCGACGCCTGGCTCGGCGCCCTGGCCTACACCGCGCAGCTGTACTTCGACTTCTCCGGCTACAGCGACATGGCCATCGGTCTGGGCTTGATGATGGGTTTCCGTTTCATGGAAAACTTCAAACAGCCGTACATCAGCCAGTCGATCACCGAGTTCTGGCGTCGCTGGCACATCAGCCTGTCGACCTGGTTGCGTGACTATCTGTACATCACCCTCGGCGGTAACCGTAAAGGTACGCTGATGACCTATCGCAACCTGTTCCTGACCATGCTGCTCGGTGGTCTGTGGCACGGCGCGAACATCACCTACATCGTCTGGGGTGCCTGGCACGGCATGTGGCTGGCGATCGAAAAGGCCCTCGGCCTGAACACTTCGCCGCGCAGCATCAACCCGATCCGTTGGGCGCTGACCTTCCTGCTTGTTGTCATGGGCTGGGTGATCTTCCGCTCGGAAAACCTGCACGTCGCCGGTCGCATGTACGGTGCGATGTTCAGCTTCGGCGAATGGTCGCTGTCGGAACTCAACCAGGCCAGCCTCACCGGTCTGCAAGTAGCAACCCTGGTGGTGGCCTACGTCACCCTGGCGTTCTTCGGCATCCGTGATTTCTACACCAACCGGCCGCCGGTCAAGACCAAGCCTGCCGTCAACGTCGAGGCCGATGGCCCTGCCGCGGCTACGCCTGGAATGATCAAAGCCGTACCGGGTGACAACCCGGCCAGCATCCACGAACCGGGTTACACCGTCGGCGTTGAAGCGACTGTGCAACCGGCCTACTGGACCGCTGACTGGTCCCGTTACGTGATGCGCGCCCTGGTACTGCTGCTGTTCATCGCCTCGATTCTCAAACTCTCGGCGCAAAGCTTCTCGCCGTTCCTTTACTTCCAGTTCTGAGGGATCTGACTATGACCCGCTCATTACGCATCTTCTACATCGCCCTGTTCCTGGTGACCTTGCTGGTCCTGGGCGTGTGGTCGGTACGCAGCTTCTTCGGCTTCAGTACCAACGCCGATGCGACCGTGCTCAACGGTCGCTGGACCAAAGCCGTCGAGACGCACTACGACGACGAGTTCCCGATCAAGCGCCTGGGCACAAATCTTTGGGCCGCGCTGGATTTCAAACTGTTCAACGAAGGTCGTCCGGGCGTGGTGCTCGGTCGCGATCAGTGGCTCTACAGCGATGAAGAGTTCCACCCGATCGTCAACGAAGAGTTGAACCTGCAGGGCAACTACGCGCTGGTCGAAGGCGTGCGCCAGACCTTGAAAAAACAAGGCGTGCAACTGGTGATGGCGATTGTCCCGGCCAAGACGCGTCTGTACCCGGAACATCTGGGTGAAGAGAAGCCGGCAAGTATCCACGCCAATCTGTACAAGGACTTCCACGCTCGTGTGGCGGCCGACAAGATCCTCGCCCCTGACCTGCTCGGCCCGCTGCAAAAGGCCAAGCAAGACGGTCAGCAAGTGTTCCTGCGCACCGACACCCACTGGACCCCGGAAGGCGCGCAAGTCGCTGCCCAGACTCTGGCCAAAACCATCGCCGACAAGGCTCCGCTCAGCGGCGAACCGCAAAACTTCGTCACCGAACCTGCGGAGAAGGTGACGCACAAGGGTGACCTGCGTTTGTTCCTGCCGCTGGACCCGCTGTTCGAAAACCTGATGCCGGCGCAGGAGCCTTTGCAGAAGCGCAACACCGTGGCGGCCCAGGATCAGCCTGCCGGTGATGACGCCCTGTTTGCCAACACTGAAGTGCCGGTGGCCCTGATTGGCACCAGCTACAGCGCCAACCCGAACTGGAACTTCGTCGGTGCGCTGAAAGAAGCGTTGCACAGCGACGTGGTCAATTACGCCGAAGACGGCCATGGCCCGATTCTGCCGATGCTCAGCTACCTGAAAAGCGATGCCTTCAAGAACAGCCCGCCACAAGTGCTGATCTGGGAGTTCCCTGAACGATATCTGCCTGTGAACAACGAAATCGGTGACGCCGACCCGCAGTGGGTCGCAGAGCTTAAACAAGCCGGCGTAAACCAACAAAACGTAGCTGCAAACACTAAATCCGAGACGCCCGACCGGGCGCAAAACTGAAAGAGAGGTACTTCCATGACTTTCACTACTACTCCTCGCCGTCTCGCCAAGACCTTTGCTCTCGTCGCCGGCATGAGCGTGCTGTCGATGCAGGCCTTCGCCGGTGACGCCGCACTCTACGGCCCGACCGCACCGAAAGGCTCCAGTTTCGTGCGTGTCTACAACGCCGGTAACGCTGAAGTCAGCGCCACTGTTGGCACCACCAACCTGAGCGAAGTCGCGCCGCTGTCCAGCACCGACTTCAGCTTCATGCCGGGCGGCGATTACAGCGCCAAGGTCGGCAGCCAGACCCTGCCGGTGAAATTGGCCGGCGACCACTATTACACCCTGGTCAACAACGCCAGCGGCGCACCACAACTGATCGAAGAGCCGCCGTTCAAGAACAAGCAGAAATCCCTGGTTCGCGTACAGAACCTCAGCGACAAGGCCCTGACCCTGAAAACTGCCGACGGCAAGACCGAAGTGGTCCCGTCTGTGGCAGCCAAGGGCCGTGGCGAGCGTGAAATCAACCCGGTGAAAGTCAGCCTGGCACTGTACGACGGCGCCACCAAAGTCGGCGACGTGAAACCGGTTGCCCTGGAACGAGGCGAAGCCGCGGTGCTGTACGTCACCGGTAGCGGCAGCAGCCTGTCGCCAGTGTGGGTCAAGCGCCCGGTTTCGACGCGCTAACACATTTGCCGGATTGACCCATATCCCTGTGGGAGCGGGTTTGCTCGCGAATACGGTTTCACACTCAACGATGATGTTGGCTGACCCACCGCTTTCGCGAGCAAGCCCGCTCCCACAAGGGACCGAGGTGTCAATTCGGACACGGAACAAGAACAAGAGTGAAACGACAGAACGCAGTAGCTCTAACCAATCGATTTTGAAGGAGTAACAACATGATTCCGGTGATCTTGTCAGGTGGTAGCGGCTCACGTCTTTGGCCGCTTTCGCGTAAGCAATTCCCCAAGCAATTCCTCGCCCTGACCGGCGAACAAACGCTGTTCCAGCAAACCCTGGAGCGCCTGGTGTTCGAAGGCATGGACACCCCGATCGTGGTCTGCAACAAGGAACACCGTTTCATCGTCAACGAGCAGTTGAGCGCCCGCAACCTGGACGTGCAGCGCGTGCTGATGGAACCCTTTGGCCGCAACACTTCGCCGGCCGTGGCCCTGACCGCGATGATGCTGGTCAATGAAGGTCGCGACGAGTTGATGCTGGTGCTGCCGGCCGACCACGTGCTGGAAGACCAGAAAGCCCTGCAACGCGCCCTGGCCCTGGCCACTGTGGCAGCCGAGCGTGGCGAGATGGTGCTGTTCGGCGTGCCGGCGACCAAACCGGAAACCGGTTACGGCTACATCAAGTCCACCAACGATGCGCTGCTGCCGGAAGGCGTCAGCCGTGTCTCGCACTTCGTCGAAAAACCTGACGTGAAACGCGCCACCGAATTCGTTCAGTCCGGTGGTTACTTCTGGAACAGCGGCATGTTCCTGTTCCGCGCCAGCCGTTTCCTCGAAGAACTGAAAAAGCATGATCCGGACATCTACGACACCTGCGTACTGACGCTGGAACGTAGCGCACAGGATGCCGACACCGTCGACATCGACGCTGCCACCTTCGCCTGCTGCCCGGACAATTCCATCGACTACTCGGTGATGGAAAAAACCCAGCGCGCCTGCGTCGTGCCGCTGACCGCAGGCTGGAGCGACGTCGGTTGCTGGTCGTCGCTGTGGGAAGTCAATGAAAAAGACGCCAACGGTAACGTCACCAAAGGCGATGTGGTCATCCAGGACAGCAAGAACTGCATGATCCACGGCAACGGAAAACTGGTGTCGGTGATCGGCCTGGAAAACATCGTGGTCGTCGAAACCAAGGACGCCATGATGATCGCCCACAAGGACAAGGTCCAAGGCGTGAAACAGATGGTCAACACCCTCAACGCGCAGGGCCGCAGCGAAACCCAGACCCACTGCGAAGTCTATCGTCCGTGGGGCTCCTACGACTCGGTCGACATGGGCGGTCGCTTCCAGGTCAAGCGCATCTCGGTCAAGCCGGGCGCATGCCTGTCGCTGCAGATGCACCACCACCGCGCCGAACACTGGATCGTGGTCAGTGGCACTGCTGAAGTGACCTGCGACGAAAACGTGTTCCTGCTGACTGAAAACCAATCGACCTACATCCCGATCGCCTCGGTTCACCGTCTGCGCAACCCAGGCAAGATTCCACTCGAGATCATCGAAGTGCAATCGGGCAGCTACCTGGGTGAAGACGATATCGAGCGGTTTGAAGATATCTACGGTCGCTCCAACCCCATCGAGCGTGGCGTGTCGGTGAAAACCATCGCGCAGTAACGCTCAGTAAGACAAGAAGCCCCCATCCAGCCCGCTGCGTTCCCTATCCGCAGTGGGTTGGGTGGGGGCTTTTTTCTTTATTTGACTAACTTGGCGCCGAACTTTAGGGCGATCTTGGCGGAACGCGGATTTATCGCTTCTGTTATAACTTTTTTAACATCAACATCCTTAGGCTTCGACACTGCTGCCAAAGACTGCACTGTCAAGTAAGTGCCGATACCTCGCATGAGAGGCAATCGTCCCACCGAACCCTCATTGCTCGGCGCCCTCCCTGGCAAATCTTCTGCAACTTGAGTATCAGGATGGACGACGGTCTGAATGATAGTGACTTCCGTCTTGCCCTTTTCAGTAAGCGTACTCAACTCAGTTAGCCCGTAAATCTTTCGCTGCTCAGGTAACTTATTTTTATCCGATCTTTTCAGAACAGCGAAGAATCGTCGTTCAACGGAAGTGTCTGGGTGCATATTCGGCGGATCCAGATAAGTATTAGCCTCTGCCACAAACGTGTCATTCGCGCTTCGTAACATATACCCCGAAACACTTTCGCCAAGGCTACTATTAGACTCTTCGCCCCCTGGCTTTCTTTTTGACGCCGCATTCATACGAGTTTTATAAATATCTCTATATTCCTTCAGATTTTTCTTCACCTCATCACCACTCACCAGGTACTTACTTCCCATTTCCACTTCCACAACCTTAAATTCATTTGACGCCTTGTACTTTCCCGACGCTGTATCGAAAACACTGATCTTGGCCTTCAACTTCGATACTTCCAGCGCCAGCTTCTCCTTTAGTCCAACCTTTACTTCATAGTTTCCTGTCTTGGTGAGCCCATCCTCGTCCCACAGAGTCAATGGATTATTTATGACCATCGCGTAAAAATTCAAACCATCCACGTCACCGGCAGGATCAGGGTTAATCCAGCGCTGTAACCAAGGTACGTAGTACCGAAATCCATAGTAATAAAGCCCCGTCGCATCCCGCTCCTTGCCCGAATAACGAATGGTTTTGTAACTCGCTTCAACGACGCCCGCCCCGGCAAACCAAGCCGTTTCGCCAAAGGGATAGTAGGTTTCCTGACTGATAATTCGCGCGTCATCGGCGAGTTCCAGCGTGCAGGACTTCAGGTGATCAGCCAGGCTGTAGCGGTATTGATCGTTGGCGATACCGGACGGTGGCGCTGTTTCCCAATGCAGCACCCGCACGCTATTGAGTCCCGCCTGGGCGGTGATGACCTGCAATACTTCTCCCGTGCCGTTATCGCTGCGCATCTCAAGCCCCGGCAGATAACGCACTTCAGCCACCACGGTCCGGGCATTGGTCTGCAATGAGCGGATTTTGCGTACCCGCTGCCCACCGCCATCGTAGACATAGGACTCCCGGTCATTGAGCCCGGAGACGCGCTCCACCGGGCTGACCGACTGCAACTGATTACGCAGATCCCAATTCAGGATCCGCCCCTGATCCAGCTCCAGCAAATTGCCCTTGGCGTCGAACGCCGCGGCGATGTCCTCTTCGGTCGGCGGCACGCCGTTGTGCCAGGGCAGACAACGATTGCTGTAGCGCGCCGCTTTCAGTTCGCGCCCCCGACTCTGCGTGCCGACGTGCGTCAGCGTCAGCAGGTTCCCGCCCTCGTCATAGCGGTAGGTCTGGTGATAGTTGCTGACCGCCGCCGGATCGACCCGTCCCACCGACGCCGGCCCTTGCTGGAGAGTGCCCTCCTCCCAGCCGTAGGCTTCGATCAATTGATACAGGCTGTCGTAGATAAAGCGACTGAGGGGATCGATGCGCTGATTGTTGAAGTAACGCACCGACAGTGCCCTGTCCTCGATGCTCAGAACATTGCCCATCCGGTCATAATCGTAGATCAGGTGTTGCAACAGTCCGACACTGGCATCCTGTGCCCGGCACTCCATCAGCAGACCGTCTTCGGGGCGGTAAACGAGGGTCGTCTGTACGTTGTTACCAGCGGTTTCGTGTTCGACCTGCCCCTGCACGCTATACCGAATATCGCGCACCAGCGTTTGCCAGGTGGTCAGCCCATGGAGTTGCAGTCGCGCCTCACGCAACTGCCCATCAAGCGTCAGGTGGAAGACCTGGCGATTCTCCTTGGCATCGGTCTGTTCCAGCACATGATCCTGTGGACCGAAACGCCACGTCGACGACGCACCTTCACCGGGCTCAAGCAGCCGCTCGCGATCGGCTTCCAGCTCCGGCCAGTCGGGGGCAACAGGGTCCAGGGTGAAGTGACGGACTTGCTTCACGCATTGGCCGGTGATCGAAAATGCCTCGAACAGCACCGTCCCGGCGGGATCGTCATGACGGATCAACTGCCCGCATTGATTCTGGTCGCCCTGATCGGGCCCGCCATAGGTCATGCGTTCAACGGACCTTCGTGGCTCAGTTGCGCCCTGCTCGAACACTGCCACAGGACGAAGCAGGTCGTCGTATTCAACCTCACGTCGTGTACCTCGGCTGTCCCATGCCAGCAAAATCTCGGCGCCCAGACCGGGCAGGTTCAGCTGCAATCCAGCATCGACGCTGACGGTACACAGCGCATGGCCGGACAGCGAATGCACGGTCGTTGAATTGGCGGGTGTCAGGGGATCCTCAACCTGCAATGCCCAAAGCCGCGGATCCCACTGTTTTATCGGGTGGCCCGCAGCATCATGGGCCGTGCGATTGATGCGTGCTTCGGCAGGCAGGTTTTCGACGGCACGCCAATAGTCCACCGTACGGATGGTCAAGCCGCGCGGGTCGACGGCGGACAACTTTGGTGTTTTGTGGTGTATTCCCATCGTCAAGACCTGCATGTCTGTATGTCCTCATCTAACTGTTCATGGACATTCCTGGCTACTATCAGAAATGACAGTACCGACCAACGGCCACCGATCTTGCTCCACGAATGTCCATTCCCGCGCCCCTTCGGTAGGATGGTGTTTATGAGTTCAAGGAGCGTTCACACATGTTCATCGGCGTCCTGCTGGTCATCACCTGGCTGATCCTGCTGCTGCGCTACCCGTCCAAGGCCGTGCCGGTGTCCATGGCCGCCGCTGTCGGGTTGGGCCTGGTGGCGGTGTGGGTGTTCTGGCTGGACACCCGCGAGGTCAAGCAACTGGCGCGCCTGGAGCTGCGCATCACCTACGCGCCCGAGCACTGCCCGGCGGATCGCCCCTTGAAGCTGACGATGAACAACGGCAACGACGTGCCGCTGACCGAACTGCGCTGGCGAATCGCCGCTTATGCACCGGGCGATACGGTCAATCTGGCTGACAATCAATACGCCGCACCGCGCTATCGCGGGCCCGGCGAATTGCAGGCCGGCGGCAATTGGGAAGACTGCTTGCCTATGCCGCCCCTGCGCCCCGGTTATCGCCCGCAAACCCTGGAGTTTCGCGCCGAGCGTTTGCAGGGTAGTTTCTCCGACTGATCCCTTTTCTTTTTGCACAAGGACCGCGCCATGCCTGTTGCGTTGATTACCGGTTGTTCCAGCGGCATTGGCCGCGCCCTCGCCGACGCGTTCAAAAGTGCCGGGTACGAAGTCTGGGCCAGCGCCCGCAAAGCCGAAGACGTAGCCGCTCTAACCGCCGCCGGGTTCACCGCCGTGCAACTGGACGTGAACGATGGCCCGGCCCTCGAACAACTGAGCGAGCGGATCAATCAGCAACGCGGCGGCCTTGATGTATTGATCAACAACGCCGGTTACGGCGCCATGGGGCCGCTGCTCGACGGCGGTGTGCCGGCCATGCAGCGGCAATTCGAAACCAATGTGTTTGCCATCGTCGGCGTCACTCGCGCGATGTTCCCGGTGCTGCGCCGGGCCAGGGGCCTGGTGGTGAACATCGGCAGCGTTTCCGGGGTTCTGGTCACGCCGTTTGCCGGCGCCTACTGCGCCTCGAAAGCCGCGGTGCATGCCTTGAGCGATGCGCTGCGCATGGAATTGGCACCGTTCGGCGTGCGAGTCATGGAAGTTCAGCCAGGGGCTATCGCCTCCAGCTTCGCCAAGAACGCCGGCCAAGAGGCTGAGCAACTGATCACCGAGCAATCGCCATGGTGGCCGCTGCGTGAAGGTATTCGCGCACGGGCCAAGGCGTCTCAGGACAAACCGACGCCGGCCAGTGAATTTGCCGCCGGTTTATTGAAGGCCGTGCAGCAGAATAAACCGCCGCGTCTGGTGCGTTTGGGTAATGGCAGCCGGGCGTTGCCGTTGATGGCGGGGTTGTTGCCCAAGGGGTTGCTGGAGTCGGGGTTGATGAAGCGGTTCGGGTTGCGCGGGCAGCTTTGAAACCGGGTTGACGCGTTCGCGGGCAAGCCTCGCTCCTACAGGATGAGCGCCCTCTCAAAATGGGTGCATAACCTGTAGGAGCGAGGCTTGCCCGCGAAGGCGTCGGAACAGACACCACAGAACTTCAGGAAACAGCATGACCGACTACACCGAATACTTTGACGAAGTGATCCAGGCCCACGTAGCCATCGAGCACTGGTTGGCCGAAGAACGGGACGAATCCGAGCTTGAACAATTGCTCATGCGTTTTTCACCACAGTTTTCCATGATCTCGCCGTTGGGCCGGGTGCTGGATTTCGAGGCGTTGAATGAACTGTTTCTGCTGGCGGGCGGGAAGAAGCTCGGGTTCAGGATTGAGCTCAGCGAGTTGCGCGGTGTTGCGCTATACGACGGTGGCGCGGTGGTGAGTTACCGCGAGCAGCAGACCGATGCGACGGGGTTGCATTCTGATCGACGGTCTTCGGTGGTGTTCGAGAAACTGGCCGATGGCAAGGTGGTTTGGCGGCATTTGCATGAGACGTTTTGCAAGGAGTGAACTGTCGAACATCTACCTGAGGGACCGAGTTACCTCATTCGCGAGCAAGCCCGCTCCCACATTTGATCTTCAGTGAACACAAAATATGTGCACAAAGTAGATCAAGTGTGGGAGCGGGCTTGCTCGCGAAGCAGACGACTCGGTCTGTCAGTTACCCCTCGACAGCCTGTTTCACCACAACGGTGCAAGTAATCCCCGCCGCCAACAGCACACCCTCCGGCACTTCATCAATATGAATCCGCACCGGCACCCGCTGCGCCAGGCGCACCCAGTTAAAGGTCGGGTTCACATCGGCGATCAGCTCGCGGCTTTCGGGATTATCCCGGTCATAGATGCCGCGAGAAATGCTTTCCACATGCCCCTTGAGCACTTCGCCGCTCATCAATTGCATGTCGGCTTTATCGCCCACGCGCACATGCGGCAGTTTGGTTTCTTCGAAGAAGCCATAAACCCAGAACGAGTTCATGTCGACCACAGCCATTTTCGCTTCGCCAATGCGCGCGTAGTCGCCGCGATGGACGTTGAGGTTGGTCACATAGCCGTCCACCGCCGCGCGCACTTCGGTGCGTTTGAGGTTCAGTTCGGCGGCTTCCAGCTGTGCCTGGGCGTGCTGGTAATCGGCCAGGGCCGAGTCGGCGATGTTGGTGGCGTCGTCGCGGTTTTCCCTGGAGATCACCAGGTTGTCGAGGTCGGCGCGGCGATGGGCGTTGACCTTGCGCATCTCCCACGTGGCTTTGCGCGAGGCCACCAGCGACTGTGCCTGTTTCACCGCGATGCGGTAATGCTCGGGGTCGATGCGCATCAGCAAATCGCCCTTTTTCACCAACTGGTTGTCGCGCACCGGCACATCCACCACTTCACCGGTAACGTCGGCGGCAACGTTGATGATGTCGGCGCGCACCCGGCCGTCGCGGGTCCAGGGCGTGTTCATGTAATGCACCCACAGGGTCCGGCCGATCCACAGGGCGAGGGCCAACACCAACAGGGTTGCGAGCAGGCTGAAAAGCTTTTTCATCAGGGCCTTCTTCAGTGATAGAAAGTCAACGGTAAACAGTCAGCGCAAGAGCGCCGAACAGACAGGTAAACAGACTCAGGCGCAGCAGCGCCGGGTGCCAGAAAAAGCGGTACAGATCGAACCCGGACAGGAACCGATCCAGCGCCCAGGCCAGCGCCGCCGCGATGAAAAACATCAGGGTCATGGTCGGCATGTACACGCCGTGGAAGGCGATTTCACGAGGCATGTTCAAGTCCTTGGGGCTTGGCGATGGCACTAGCTTTTATGTAGCCGGCCAGTGGCGATTGCGGGTCAAGCAGCGAGGTGCGGATGAAGTGCAGGTAACTCTTCACCCGACGCAACGCCGAGGTATCGAAGTGCGGCGCGAAGGGCTCATCGGTGGCCTGCACGCGGCTTATCGCGTGGTCGACCGCGACCAGCGCACGCTGCAGATTGCTCGGGCCGGGTTGCAGAAACAGTCGCACCAGCGAACGCCCCATCGCCCGGATTGACTGACGCCACGGTTGGGATTCGGCATAGGCCGGGTGTACCGGCAGAATCGCCTGTTCCTTGCGCAACTCGATGATCGCATGGCCGACTTCCAGCACCACGAACATCCAGCGCAATAAGTCCCGTTGCACCTGCGGCTGTCCCGCTGCGAGGCCATAGGCCTGATGTAAAAGATCGCGAGTGCGACTTTCGAAACTCGATGCCAAACCTTTGAGTTTGCCGCTGATGGCGTACACCACCTGCCCGCGCAAATCCTGCTCCAGGCGCCGCCATAACCAGCGACTGTTGGGCGGCAAAATGATCGCCCCGGCCGCCGCGCACACCAACATCCCCATGATCATGGCGATGTAATCGTTGATGAAGGCGTAAGGGTTGTAAACCGTGAGGTTGTCCGGCACCGAACCGGTGCTGAAGAAGATCAGCAACCCCAGGCCAACCCCGGCGTATTGCGGCCGTGAAGTCAGGAACGCCCCGATCACGATCACCGGCGCGAGCATCACGCAGAGCAACGGAAAACCGTCGATCAAGGGGAAGATGAAGAACATCTCGACGAAGCCGATCAGCGCCCCGAGCAACGTCCCGCAGGCCATCTGAAACGCCATCCGTTTGGGGTTCGGTGTCGCCGCTGAAAGGCCGACGGTGGCGGCGGCGATCAGGGTCATGGTCGCCCCGCTCGGCCACGCGGTGGCCACCCAATAACTGCCGAGCACCACGAGAATGAATGCTGCGCGAATGCCCGATGCCGCCGAGGCCAGCCAATTGGTTTGCGGGGTGAAGGGCTCGTCCCAACGTTCCCGTTCGTGGCTGTGATCGGCCAGGGACGCATGGGTCTGTGCATAACTGTGCAGGTCGTCGACATAGCGATAAAGCAGCTCGTAGGCGGTGTGAAAATCCAGCTGCTCGGCGTCGCTCGGATCACTCTCCTGAAAGCTCGCCCGCAGGCTGCGGACCCGCGCCGGCAAGTTTTCCTTATAGGTCGCCAAAGCGCTGGCCAGGCGTGCAGCGTCGGGACTGGTCAAGGCGCGACCGCTGAAGCCGTCGAGCACTTCAGCCAGATCCTGCAAACCCGGTTTGATCGCCGCGACAACATGATCGGTGCCACTGTTGCGCAGGCGTTCGAGCAACTGATGCAGCGCATTGAAGCGCGTGGTTATGCCCATGAACTCGCTGTTCAAGCGACTGAGCCGCCCGTTGCGCCGACGCATGTGCGGGTCTTCGAACACTGTGACGCTGCGCAGTCCTTCCAGACCTACCGCCTCGGCGATAAACCGCACGTTGTTCGCTTCAAATGCCTCGCGCCGGCTGCGACCGCGCAAGCCATCGGTGACGAACAAGGCAAACACGCCGAAGCGCTGATACAAGGCATTGCGCATCGCGGCGCTGGCGGTTTGCGGCAGGATCGCGGCGCTCACCAGCGTCGAGCAGAGAATCCCCAGAGAGATTTCCAGCACACGCCAGACGGCTGCCATGAACGCGCCGTCGGGGTGAGCCAGTGCAGGCAGTCCGATCATCGCCGCCGTATAACCGGCGAGCACAAATCCGTAGGCGCGGAAGTTGCGATAACGCGCCGCGCCGGCCGAGCAGAGGCCGACCCAGATCGCCAGCGAGCCGAGGAACAGCTCGGTGTTCTGCGCAAACAGGGCAATCAACGCGACCATCACCGCCGACCCGGCCAACGTGCCGAGGAAGCGATAGAAACTCTTGGCGAACACCTGACCGCTTTGCGGTTGCATGACGATGAACACAGTGATCATCGCGGTGCGCGGTTGCGGCAATTCAAGACGCATGGCCAGCCACAAGGTCAGGAACGCCGCGAACAGCACCTTGAAAATGTACACCCAGGTCACGCCGTCGCTGCGTGCCCAGTCGAAGAAACCCCGGCGCCATTCAAGGGAATACAGCCAGCGCAAAGGTGCGGGCAAGGGAGTCATGGAATTTTGCTCAATAGTCTTGTGCAGCGAGGACTCGGCCCCTGTGGGAGCGGGCTTGCTCGCGAAGACGGAGTGTCAGTCAATGCGGATTTCGCCTGACACACCGCTTTCGCGAGCAAGCCCGCTCCCACAGGGTTTGTGTTCAACGCAAAAGAACCGGGGTTTTCGGGGGTTGGGTTTTCTCGGCGTTCGGCACGTCGTTGCCAGCCCCGAGTCCTCCGCCCAAAGCAGTCACCAATTCCGCATGAGCACTCAAGCGTGCAGCCTGAACCTGCTGCTGCACTTGCTGCTGCTTGAACAACAAGGTCTGCGCATTGAGCACGTTGAGGTAATCGGTGAGCCCGCGCTGATAGGCGATCATCGCGATGTCGTAGGTTTTCTGCGCCGTGGCCACCGACTCGGCGGCGAAGGCTTGTTGCTTGTCCATCGACTCGCGGCGAATCAGCTGGTCGGAGATGTTCTTCAGCGCGTTGACCAGGGACTGGTTGTACTTCGCCACCGCGATGTCATAACCCGCCGAGGCCTCGCCCAACTCCGCACGCAAGCGGCCGCCGTCGAAGATCGGCAACGAAATCGCCGGGCCGACGCTGTAGTTGAGCTTCTTGCCAGTCAAAAACTCCAGCGCACCACCGCCGGTGGCCATGTAGCCGAGGCTGCCGACCAGATCGACGTTGGGGTAGAAGCCCGCGTGAGCGACATCGATGCCCCGCGCCTGCGCCGCCACTTGCCAGCGACTGGCAACCACGTCCGGGCGTTGACCGAGCAGTTGCGCCGGCAAAGACGACGGCAACTTCAGCGCCGCGCCCAACGACAGCGTCGGCCGTTGCAACTGTGCGCCCTCCCCCGGTCCCTTACCGGCCAGCGCGGCGAGTTGGTTGCGGCTTAGGGCAATTTCCTCGTCCAGGGCATCGATCTGCCGATGGGTTTCCGGCAAGGGTGTTTCGGCCTGGCTGACTTCAAAATGGGTGCCGATGCCGCCGTCCAGACGTTTCTGTGCCAGGTCGAGGATTTGCTGTTGCTGCTTCAACGTTGCCGCAACGATGTCCCGTTGCGCGTAATGCAACGAGAGCTCGATGTAGGCGCGCACGATGTTGTTCTGCAATTCAAGCTGGGCCTGCCGTGCTTCGGCGACGCTCATGTGAGCCATGTCCACCGCGCGTTCGGTGGCGTTGCTTTCGCGCCCCCAGAGGTCGAGGGCATAGCTGAAACCCAGCGCGGCGTTGTTGTCCCAAGTGGTGGTGTTGGCCAACTCGCCGGGGCCGTAGAACTGATCGGTGGGCCAGTTGTGGCGCTTGAGGGTGGATTGGCCATTGATCTGCAACGACTCGGCGGACTCGGCAAGGCCGGCCATCGACCGCGCCTGACGCACTCGCGCGGCGGCCATGGCCATGCTCGGGCTGCCTTGCAGGGCAAGGTCGATCCAGCGGTTCAGTTGCGGGTCGCCGTAGGCTTGCCACCATTGAGCGGTGGGCCAATGAGCGTCTTGCTCGGCGCTCTGAATGGCATCGTCGGTGGCCAATGAATTGGCCTCCAGTGCCTTGTCTTGCGGGGCAATACCTGCGGTGCCGATGCAGCCGCTGATTGCCAGGGTTAAAGCCAAAACACTGAGCGTCTTGAGCGCTCTGTTGATGCGACGCGGCACTGCTGCAAATTCCTAAAATAGGGGGAGATCCTGTAGGAGCGAGGCTTGCCCGCGAAGGCATCCTCACAGGCACCATGTTGTCGCTTGATAAGACGCCTTCGCGGGCAAGCCTCGCTCCTACATGGGACCGGCGCAATTCTAGGGGTGGGCCTTGTTGGCGATAAGCCGGGATTCTTGTGAATCTTTGTTACCGTTAACGCGATAATCCCTTGGTCTCGTCTTTAGTCGCCTGTAAAGAATCAGCAACTTCGTGTCACAATTTGCCATTCGCCAAGAGAGCACCCCATGGACACTTTGCAAAACATGCGCGCCTTCAGTTACGTGGCCGAGGCCGGCAGCTTCACCGCCGCTGCCGTGCAACTCGACACCACCACGGCCAACGTCTCGCGCGCGGTCTCCAACCTGGAAGCCCACCTGCAAACCCGCCTGCTCAACCGCACCACCCGCCGCATCGCCCTGACCGAGGCCGGCAAGCGCTATCTATTGCGTTGCGAGCAGATCCTGGCCTACGTCGAAGAAGCCGAAGCCGAGGCCAGCGACGCCCACGCGCGCCCGGCCGGGCAACTCAAGGTGCATACCATGACCGGCATCGGTCAGCACTTCGTAATCGACGCCATCGCCCGCTACCGCAAAACCCACCCGGACGTGACCTTCGACCTGACCATGGCCAACCGCGTGCCGGATCTGCTCAACGAGGGCTACGACGTGTCCATCGTGCTTGCCAGCGAACTGCCGGACTCGGGCTTCGTCTCCCAGCGTTTGGGCATCACCTACAGCATCGTTTGCGCGTCGCCCGCCTATGTAAAAGCCAACGGCTGCGCGCACAAACCCAGCGATTTGCTCAACCACGCCTGCCTGCGCCTGGTGAGCCCGGTCATCCCGCTGGAGAAATGGGCCTTCGATGGCCCTGACGGCCAGGAAATGGTCACCATCAACAGCTCACCGTTTTTGGTGAACTCCGCTGATGCGATGAAGACTGCAATCACCAGCGGCATGGGGGTTGGCGTTTTACCGGTGTACGCGGCGATAGAAGGGCTGCGCAACGGCACGTTGGTGCGGGTGATGCCGAACTATCGCTCACAGGAATTGAATCTGTATGCGATCTACCCGTCGCGGCAGTATCTGGATGCGAAGATCAAGACGTGGGTGGAATACTTGCGCGGGTCGTTGCCGGAGATATTGGCGGCGCATCAGGCGGAATTGGCGGCGTATGAGTTGAGTGGGAGTTTGGGTGGGGCGCGGTTGGCGAATTGAGGTGTGTGGACTGCGGGTTAGCCCAGCAGTCCAGCGTACGTTCCGCAGAGCCAATACGCACAAAGGCCAACAATTGAATAGGCAAACATCAGATTGGGAATGACGACCCAGCGTCGTAGGTGTAAAGGGAAGTGCTTTATTTCATCGATACAATGCGGGTCGCTTCTCAGCAGGAATGCATCATCCTCACGAAGCATGGTCGAGAGATGAGTCAAGCGGTAATGACGCCCGTACAGACCATCCCCCATGACCCGACGGTTGCGACCAACGAAGTAAGAGTCGTTGAGGTGAAATTCGAGTTCTTCGAGTTTAAAAAAACAGATGTAAACACGCAGCAGCGAAACGATAGAAACCAGGGCGAAAAAGCCGATCAGGATGGCTGTGTAGAGTAGTTTCAGGTCACTCATCGGGTTTGAAATTGTCGTACGCAAAGACACAAAACCACTCCAAAGCAACAGTAGTCCAGCGCTGACGACCGCAATCCGCATAAGTCTTTTTGGAGTTTCAGCCCATTTTCTCAGACGCTCCGGCAAGATTTCAGCCTCCATAAACGCATACGGGTCCAACATCTGATGTTGATAGAAACTGCCCGTTAAAGCGCCAATCAACCTAAGTCTGTTCATCCGTCCAAACGGGCCGTCACCCGCCGTGTTTCGATTGATACTCACCAAATGAGACGCGTTGAAGTGACCTTCAATTTGGTCGAGTTTGAAGTAGGCGCCCAATAATAAGAGGGTCTGACTGAGCAAAATCATCAGAAAAACAAGTACCCAACCAATCAAATGCACATTCTCAGCGCCACTCATGGTTGTGTGAGCTCATATATTTTTTCACCTATTTCTCCGCCAATTTCTGAGCCTTTGGTTCCCGTCGCACTGGCGACAGCACCCGACACCAGCAGCGCACAAACGATTCCACCAACACCCAATGTCTCCACACCTATTGCCGCGCACACTCCATATTTCAGTGCGCTACTCGCTACATATCCGGCGGCAACACCTCCGCTAATACTTCCTGCCAACTTGCCTCCCTCTACGAATCTAGCTTGGGAGCATTTGATTTTCGACCATGAACGACGCCTCTTCATCACTCAGATCCTTCAATGCTTCGTTGACCTTCTGCGCCGCGATCATCATTTTCGCCTCTTCGCGGCGGCACATGTAATGCCGTGAATCGCTGAAAATCACCATTTGCCCCGGTTTCACCCGCTCACCGAGATGGCGATTGAGCGAGCGAAATTCCCGACGCAGTGCATCGCTTGGCGGGTTTTCGTACAGTGAGCGCTCAAGGGCTTCGAGGGTCATGGGCTGCTGAATGATGTAGAAGCCCGACTCCACGGGTTTGGGCAGAGCGAAGGCATGTTCTTCGACCAGATGTTGCGCCGGTGGCGGCTCAGGTTTGGGTTTGAAGGCATTCCATGAAGCACCGCCGTTATCGGGATCGATGCGGGGCGTCACCATGACCCAATCACCGTTGCTGACGGCGTTGATGAGTTTCTGCTGGTTGGCGGCCTGCATGTAGTTGGATCGGTTGGCGCCGATCGCGCTAAGCAGATCGTCGAAGCCTTGCAGGTCGTAAGGATAGTTCAGGGCCTGGCGCAGGTTGGCGACGGCTTGATGGCTGTCTAGCACCTGGCCGTGTTGGCCGGCGAGTTGGTTTTGGGGGATGAGTCTGGTCACGCTCGTGTCCCGTTCCTTGGAAATGGGAGACTTTGGCGAGTGGGCTCAAGGGGGGATGCCGGGCGAATCGTTTTTGCGTGTAGGGGAAGTCCGAGTTTTCATGATGGCGACACTGTGGGGTGCTGCCGAAGGGCTGCAATCTTTCGATCTTTACGTCATTGATAGCGCCGGAAGATCAAAAGATCGCAGCCTTCGGCAGCTCCTACAGACGGGGTGATTTTTGAGGATGTTTCCCACAGGTTTTGACGGTTGTTGCTTCGGAAACGAAGTGGGTAGGCTTTGTGGGTCGCTACCAAATCAGCGATCAGGTCTGGAAAACCTGGCGAACACTTACCAACCCCCATGGCATACTGCGGCGCTTTTTTCTGCACGCAATTCCTTGTTATGGCGGCTGTGCGCGGGAGACCTTCGGGTCTGCCGGGTTTGGTGGATGTTCCGGTTTTTCCAGTCCGCGCGCAGCTGCCACCCTTTCGTCTGGAAAACGAAAGATGGCAGTTCCACTTCATCTGCCAATGAGTAACTTCCGCATGATCAAAGAAACACCGAACCCTCCTGAAACCGACGACGTTTCCCCCTACGAATCCCTCGATTCAAAAAAGCTCCACGAAGCCGCTAACCGCGCGCTCGATCACTACCTCAATCCAGCCGCTCTCAAATCCCCCGTGGCTCGCAAGCCAAGCACGATGTATATGGTTGCGCCGGATATCAAAGACGAAGACCTGTTGGCCCACACCTGTGAATCGTTGGCCCAGGCCAGTGTGATGGCAACTGATTTTGCGGGGTATCTGGAAGGCCCGCATCGGAATACGGCCATGGCGATTCAGCAGATCGTCATGCTGGCCGAGCTGGCGGTGAACCGGATGCTGGATAACCTCAACGTACCCAAACCCGCGCCACACAGCTGACCCCTTGTAGGAGCGAGGCTTGCCCGCGAAGGCTTTCTCACATTTCAACATTGAGGTCGCCTGACACACCGCCATCGCGAGCAGGCTCGCTCCCACAATTAAATGTGTACATCTGCGAGAGATTGGTCGGCTGTCAGGGCGCCTTCGCGGGCAAGCCTCGCTCCTACAGGTTTGGATGGCGTACACCCGGCAATCCGAGCGCTCGCATAATGTCCGAGAAGAATGTTAGCGTGCTTGGCATTCTCCAAGCCCGACGAGCCGCCTCCAATGAAAAAAACCGTCCTCGCCTTCAGCCGTATCACCCCACCGATGATCGAACGTCTGCAACAAGACTTCGACGTGATCGTGCCGAACCCGAAAAACGGCGACATCAATGCCCAATTCAATGAGGCCCTGCCCCACGCCCACGGCCTGATCGGCGTCGGCCGCAAACTCGGTCGCGCGCAGCTGGAAAACGCCAGCAAACTGGAAGTGGTCTCCAGCGTCTCCGTTGGCTACGACAACTACGACCTCGCCTACTTCAACGAACGCGGGATCATGCTCACCAACACCCCCGACGTCCTCACCGAAAGCACCGCCGACCTGGCCTTCGCGTTGCTCATGAGCAGCGCCCGCCGCGTCGCCGAACTGGATGCCTGGACCAAGGCCGGCCAATGGCAAGCCACCGTCGGCGCGCCGTTGTTCGGTAGCGATGTGCATGGCAAAACCTTAGGGATTGTCGGCATGGGCAACATCGGCGCGGCCATCGCCCGTCGCGGTCGGTTGGGCTTCAACATGCCGATTATCTACAGCGGCAACAGCCGCAAGACCGAACTGGAACAGGAGCTCGGTGCGCAGTTTCGCAGCCTCGACCAGTTGCTGGCCGAAGCCGATTTCGTCTGCCTGGTGGTGCCGCTCAGCGAAAAAACCAGGCACCTGATCAGCCACCGTGAACTGGCGCTGATGAAACCGAGCGCCATTCTGGTGAACATCGCCCGCGGCCCCGTAGTGGACGAACCGGCGCTGATCGAAGCGCTGCAAAACAACCGGATTCGCGGCGCCGGGCTGGACGTCTACGAGAAAGAACCGCTGGCCGAGTCGCCATTGTTCCAACTGAAAAACGCCGTGACCTTGCCGCACATTGGCTCGGCGACCCACGAAACCCGTGAAGCCATGGCCAACCGTGCCTTGGCCAACTTGCGCAGTGCCTTGTTGGGTGAGCGGCCGCAAGATCTGGTGAACCCACAAGTTTGGAAAGGCTGACGAAATAAGGGCAGGCGGTTCAAACGCCTGCCCACTCGTTACACAACGTGCAGACGAAAAAACCTAGCGCTATGGACCAATGCCAGTCAGTTAAGGCGCAGAACCTGTGGGAGCGGGCTTGCTCGCGAAGACGGCGGCACAGTCAACATTGATGTTGCCTGATACACCGCTTTCGCGAGCAAGCCCGCTCCCGCAGGTTCCGCGCCTTAACTGACTGGCATTGAGCGCTATGGATTCTCCTTACTTACCCGCCCCTGCGGATAATGAGTATGGGCGTTGAGGATCGAGCGCGGAGTAATACGCGGTCAATCTTTGAAAAGCATCAGGCAAATTTGCCAGTCCCCTGCACCATCGGCGCCTTGGGTTTACGGAACACCAGCACATTCCCCAACATCACCAACACCAGCCCCACCAGCGCCGGTGCCGTCCATTGATAGCCTTCGACAAACGCCGACACATTCAGCGCCACTACCGGAAAGAGTACGGTGCAGTACGCTGCCCGCTCCGGGCCCATGCGCCCGACCAGCGTCAGGTAAGCGGTGAAGCCGATCACCGAGCCCGGAATCACCAGGTACAGCAACGACCCGATGTAGCGGGCATTCCATTCCATGTCGAACGGGATGCCTTTGACCAGACACCACACCGTCAACATCGCCGCGCCGTAAGCCATGCCCCAGGCATTGGTGGTCAGGGGTTTCAAGCCGGCCTTCTGTTGCAGACTCGACAGCATGTTGCCGGCCGAGAAGCATAAGGTTCCGAGCAGCGCCAAGCCCAACCCGAGCATGGTTTCAGGGCTGGCGGTATGACCGGCCAGCTCTGGCCAGAACAACAGGCCCAATCCGAGCAAACCCAGTGCACCGCCCATCAGTACATTGCGAGCGATTTTCTGACCGAAAAACACCCGTGCGTTGAAGGCATTCCACAGGGTGGCGGTGGAAAACACCACGGCGACCAGACCGCTGGGAATCCATTGGCTGGCGGTAAGAAAGCACATGAAATTGATGCAGAACAGGCACAAGCCCTGCGCCAGGCAGATCAGATGTCCGCGACGGTTCATCACTTGCAGACGGCGGCTGAGCAGCAACATCACGAACAACACCAATGCGGCAAGGCCGAAGCGATAAACGATCGACACCGGAATCGCCACCACGCCCAGTTGCCATTTCAAGGCAATCCAGGTGGTGCCCCAGATCAGCACGGTCAGTAGATACAACGAAATGTTCATGGCGACAGCTCCGGGATGGGCAATGCTGTTCACTTTGTGGCGAGCGAGCTTGCTCGCGCTGGGCTGCGTAGCGGCCCCAAGTCCTGGCAAATTTCGCCAGTTTTGTGAGCGCTACGCACTCAAGCGGGAGCAAGCTCCCTCGCCACAGTGCATTGCCTGATTAGGGAGCCAGTCTGCTGCGCCAATCGTAGGCGCACTTGCATAAACTTGCGCTTTTGTCGGCCGGCGGGCTGGCAGGCCAACCTCTACGGAGTAGGATGCAAGGCGTTGGAGAGAACCGATCATGGCCGCACTGGAAACCCTGCAAGTCTTTCAAGCGCTTAACCGCTCGCCCAATGCTCGTCTGGAGCACAGCGCCGAGCTCGGTGACGGCATGGCCGCAGCTTTGTGGAACAACCACCACGATGCCCAGGATTACGAAGCGCCGAGCCATCACACCTTGTCTTGCTACATCGCTGGCGGTACCGGTACTTTTCGCCGCGACCAGCCCGGCACCAAGGGCGGCCCGGACAAGCTGTGCATTCTGCCGGCCGACCATCAGTCAGGCTGGGTAATCAACGGCGATATTCGCCTGGCCCACCTGTATTTCAGCCCCGAACAATTTGCCCTTGGTTGCGTCACGCTGCTGGATCGCGAACCTCGGGAATTGCAGCTGCGCGAGCGCACGTTCCTTGAAGACCCGCAGCAAGCCCGGCGCTTTCGGCAGTTGATCGCCCTCAACTGGGATGAGCCGGGCGAACGCCTGCTCACCAGCAGCCTGGCCCACGAAATGCTCAGCCATGCCCTGCTCAGCCAGGTCGGTGTGCGTGAGGGCTTGCGCCTCAAGGGTGGGTTGGCGGCGCATCAGCGGCGGCAGTTGGTGGAGTTCATCGACCATCAAATGGCCGAAGCCATCAGCCTTGGGCAATTGGCGGGGTTATGTGCGCTGTCCGAATATCACTTTGCGCGAATGTTCCGAGTGAGCTTCGGTTTGCCGCCGCATCAGTATGTGTTGGCTCGGCGACTGAGCCGCGCGCGGGAATTGTTGCGCACAACGTCGCAGCCGTTGGGGGATATTGCGTTGGCCTGTGGGTTTGCCAGTGCGAGCCATTTCACCAATCGTTTTCGCCAGGCACTGGGTGGTACGCCTGGGGAGTATCGGCAGGCGTTTTTGCGCTAGCGATGCAATCCAGTCGATTTTCGGTGACCGACAGCTGGAACCTCTACGCCAATACCGAAGGTTCATTTGGCAGCGTGCAGTACAGCCAGACGCCTAACCGGGTGACCAGCGGCGAAGTCAAACCGGAGAAGGCGCGCACCTGGAAGCTGGACCCGCTACGACAATGGCGCGTTGCGTGCCGAGATTGGCGCATTCCTGATCAATTTCGACAATCAGTATGAAAGCAATCAAGCCAATGACTATGTGATCGCCCGTGGCGAAACCGCGTTTTGATTACTACCCCGGTCTGAGGCAAGACACTTTGTGGCGAGGGAGCTTGCTCCCTCGCCACAGGTTTCCATGGAACCACAGGAGCCGGCAAACACCATAAACAAGAACGGGCCTGCATAAGCAGGCCCGTTTTTCAGGTGGAGAGAAAGTGAAAAAGTAAATCAGGCCTCAGCCGTTTTGTGCAGCCTGTTCGTTCTCGAGAAACTCGTCTTCCAGCAGCGCATCGGCCGTAGGCCTTTCGAACGGCACCACAGCGGCACGTGGTTTGCCCCGCAGTTTGCCGAACAGATGTTCAAGCGCATGTTCGAGTTTTTCAGCCGCACCGTCGATCGCCAGTTCCAGGTTAGCGGCTTTATGGGTAACAGAAATCGGTTGATGGCCTTTTGGCCGCGCTTCCAGCTGACAGCGCATATCGTGGGGACCGGGCTTGTCGCCGTTCTCGTCCCGCAGGTGGACCTCGACGCGGGTCAGGTCCTCTTCATAACGTTCGAGCGTGCTCTCAATGGTAGTACGTACCCACTCCTCCAGTCGGATGCTGCTTTGAATATGGTTATCGCTATTGACTTGGATTTGCATAGTTCATCCCTTATTTCAGCTAGCTCGCGAGAGGCCCTTCGGCTGGCCCTTGGGCTTCATCACCGTGACCTCTTGGTTACACAATCGGTGTGTGCGCAGAACATTTCAACCCCTAAAAAAAGATAAATATTCATTCGCAAAAAAAGCCGGACAACGGGTAAAAGCGCTGTTAATGTCGGGAGTTGGGTCGCCCCTGGCTGATGTTCCAGGCTGCTGTCACATCTGCTGCTCCGCCAGCGGATGCAGGCTACGAAATATCCCCGCTTCTTCCACCAGCCAGTCATGCACCGCGCGCACGCCCGGATGGCTCAGCGCGCCCGGCGCATAAAGCAGCACGTAACGCTTGTGATTGGGCACCGCCAGGCCAAACGGTACGATCAACGTCCCGCGCTCGAGTTCATCGTTGAGCAGCGTTCGTCGCGCAATCGCCACGCCCATCCCGGCAATCGCCGCTTCAATAGTCAGGTGATTGCGATTGAAGGTATGCCCGCGCCGCACATCCGCGCCCTCGAAGCCGATGGCGTTGAGGTAGAACTCCCATTCCGCGTATTCGTAACTGCCGCGCCAGGCGGTGATGTCGTGCAGCAACGGAAAATGCACCAGATCCGCCGGGCCGTGCAGTGGCGGCCTTGCGCGCAAAAGGCTCGGGGCGCACACCGGAAAGATCTGCTCATCCAACAAGGTTGTGGATAACAATCCCGGATAACTGCCGTCATTGAGGTCGATGGCCAAATCGAAGTCGCCCTCATGCAATGGCACGCTGCTGTCTTCTGCCACCAGCCGCAATTGAATGTCCGGAAAACGCTGCTGCAAACGCGGCAACCTGGGGGTCAACCACTTGCTCAGGAACGATGGAATCGAGCGCAATCGCAAAATCCCGCTGATCATTCCCGCATCCAGTCGTCGCAATTCCGCATCGATGCTGCCGTAGGCTTCGTTGACGGTGATAGCCAATCGCTGGCCTTCAGCGCTCAACTCCACACCCCGGGCGCGACGATGAAACAGGCGAAAACCTAGCCGCTCTTCCAGTTGGCGAATTTGCTGACTGACCGCACCCGGCGTGATGTGCAGCTCTTCGGCGCAACGGGTGAAGGACAAGTGCCGCGCGGCACACGAAAACACGTGCAGCCAAACGTAGGTCTGGGCGTGCAATTGGCGACTCATTGTTTAGTCCTGCTAAAGGCTGTCTTAGGAAGTTTCGTTGGTCACGTAGGACCGAGGTTGGCAGTATCGCCCACCTTGCGCTTGGCCTACAAAAATGGCGGCGATTTCTCTTCCATTGCTTGTATAGGCTTTAGCATGGCTATCAGTGTTTTCGATCTCTTCAAAGTTGGCATCGGTCCGTCCAGCTCCCATACCGTCGGCCCGATGCGCGCCGCCGCGACCTTCGCCCAGGCACTGATTGACCAACATTTGCTGGCCGACGTACGGCGGGTAGAAATCCGCCTCTATGGCTCCCTTTCGGCCACTGGCGTCGGTCACGCCACCGACCGTGCCTGCGTTATGGGCCTGATGGGCGAATGGCCAGACAGCATTGATCCGAACTCAATCGACAGCCGAATCCAAACCTTGCGTGAAACCGGCGAACTGAGTCTGGCCGGCAAGTCGACTATTGCCTTCAACTGGCAGCGCGATCTCCTGCTGCTGGACGAGAGCTTGCCCTACCACCCCAACGCGATGTCTCTGACAGCCTTCGGCGAAACCGGTGAGCTGTTCGAGCAGACGTACTACTCGGTGGGTGGTGGTTTCATCATCGAAGCAGCAGAAGCCGAGTCCGGCATTGCGCCAGCCAGCGATGTGGTGCTGCCCTACGATTTTTCCAGTGCCGCCGAGTTGCTCAAGCTCTGCAACCAGCACGGTCTGCGGGTTTCCGAGCTGATGATGGCCAACGAACGGGCCTGGCGCAGCGACGCCGAGATCCGCCAGGGCTTGCTGCATATCTGGTCGGTGATGCGCGAGTGCGTCGAGCAAGGTTTGCGTCACGAAGGCATTCTGCCCGGCGGTCTGAATGTTCCGCGCCGCGCCGCGAAATTGCACCGCAGCCTGTTGGAAATCGGCAAACCGAATGTCATCAGTTCCACCCTGTCAGCCATGGAGTGGGTCAACCTGTTCGCCCTCGCCGTGAACGAAGAGAACGCGGCTGGCGGACGCATGGTGACCGCGCCTACAAACGGGGCGGCGGGGATCATTCCCGCCGTGCTGCACTACTACATGAAATTCAACCCGGACGCGTCGGACGATGACGTCGTGGCGTTCTTTTTGGGCGCTGCCGCTGTAGGCATTCTCTGCAAGAAAAACGCCTCGATCTCCGGCGCCGAAGTCGGCTGCCAGGGTGAAGTCGGTTCCGCCTGCGCCATGGCCGCCGCCGGCCTGGCCGACATACTCGGAGCGACTCCCGAGCAACTGGAAAACGCCGCCGAAATCGGCCTGGAACACAACCTCGGCCTGACCTGCGACCCCGTCGGCGGTCTGGTGCAGGTGCCGTGCATCGAGCGCAACGCAATTGCTGCCGTGAAGGCGATCAACGCCACGCAAATGGCCCTGCGCGGTGACGGCAAACACTTCATTTCCCTGGACCGGGTGATCCGCACCATGCGCGATACCGGCGCCGACATGCACGACAAATACAAAGAAACTTCACGGGGCGGCCTGGCGGTGAGCTGGGTGGAGTGCTGAGGAGCACTCCGAAGCAGGTGCCTGCCTGACCGTCCGCAACACGTGAGCCCGAGCAAGAATAATAACGAGGCGAAAACGATGACCGAAATACGTACACCTGCTGCCGATAATCCTGCTGTAGATCTGACCCGCAATAGCGAAATAACCCACAAAGGCTGGAGCAAACACGACACCACCTGGATGCTTGGCCTCTATGGCACGGCGATTGGCGCCGGCACGTTGTTCCTGCCGATCAACGCCGGTGTCGGTGGTTTCTGGCCGCTGCTGCTCCTGGCGGTACTGGCCTTTCCGATGACCTTCTTCGCCCACCGTGGCCTGACGCGTTTCGTGCTGTCCGGGCGTTCCGGGGACATTACCGAAGTGGTGGAAGAACACTTCGGCGTCGGCGCCGGCAAGCTGATCACGCTGCTGTATTTCTTCGCGATCTTCCCGATTCTGCTGGTGTACAGCGTGGCGCTGACCAACACCCTGAGCAGCCTCATGGAGCACCAGTTGCACATGACGCCGCCCCCTCGGGCGATTCTGTCGCTGGGGCTGATTCTCGGCTTGATGGCGATCGTGCGTTGCGGTCAGAGCGTCATCGTCAAATGCATGAGCGTGCTGGTTTACCCGTTCGTCGCGGCATTGCTGCTGCTCGGCGTCAGCCTGATTCCAAACTGGAACGGCGCGTTCTTCGCTACCGCCAGTGAAGGCATGCCGCTGCCGCTGTTCTTCAAGACTTTGTGGCTGGCGATTCCGGTGATGGTGTTCTCGTTCAACCATTCGCCGATCATCTCGGCCTTCGCCGTCGATCAGAAACAGCGTTACGGCGAACAAGCCGAACGCAAAAGCAGCGGCATTCTCGCGATCGCTCACGCCATGATGGTCGTCACGGTGATGTTCTTTTGCTTCAGCTGCGTGCTGGCGTTGTCCCCGGCTGATTTGGCCGCTGCGAAGGCGCAGAACATTTCGATCCTGTCGTACCTGGCCAACCACTTCCAGACACCGGTCATCGCTTATGCCGCGCCGTTGATTGCGTTGGTGGCGATCACCAAATCCTTCCTCGGCCATTACATCGGCGCCAGCGAAGGCTTTCAGGGCCTGATCGTGAAAAGCCTGCGTGGCCGTGGTCGCGTCATGTCCGCCCGTTGGCTGAACCGCATTACTGCGCTGTTCATGATCCTCAGCTGCTGGGCCGTGGCGACCTTCAATCCGAGCATTCTGGGCATGATCGAAACCCTTGGCGGGCCGATCATCGCGTGCCTGTTGTTCCTGATGCCGATGTACGCCATCCGCCGCGTGCCGGCCTTGCGCCAGTACTCGAATCAGGCCTCGAACGTGTTTGTGGTGTTGATCGGTTTGATTGCACTGTCTGCGATCATCTACTCGTTCATGCCCTGAAACGGGCAGGCAAAAAGAAGGCGGGCCAGAGTGCCTAATGCCGGTCAGTCAAGCGAGCAAACCGCTTTTCGTAGGAGCCAGGCTTGCCGGCGAAGGCGTCCTTGAGTGCGCTTTCGCCGGCAAGCCTGGCTCCTACAGGTCCGAGTTGTCCTTGACTGACCGGCATTAGCCAGAGTGCCCGCCACTTTTTTGCCGTATCCATTGTCCGACAGTTTTTCCGGCATGCACCTTGCTACATCCCTTACGCGGCACGGATGAAAGCACATGAACATGGAAGGCCGATGGTCTGGTGTTGCGAACTAATCCCGATCACGGCCGTCAACAACTGCACGTTCAATCAGGCGGTGACGCATTATGGACAATCCTTTTCAGCTCATTACCGATGCCTTTGCACCGGATTATCAAGTCAACCTGAGCATTCAGGGGCTGGACGGCAGCATCATGCTGACCCTCTCCAAAAGTGGTCGCGTGGTGGCCAAACGGATGATCAGCGCCGAACAACGCAATGATCCCAAGCGCCTCAAACGCCTGGTGCAAAGCATTCAATTCGGCATCGCCATCGAACAAGGCCACAGCGCCGTGGCCATCCTCGAAGCCATGACCGACGGCGACAATCATAACCCGCCGCCGCCCTTGGTCAAATCCCGGCCCCGACCTTCAATGGGGCTTTAAATCTCGCCCTTCTCCACTTCGGGATGCTCGCCGGAACCCGCACCGATCTTGCGTTGCGGGTGTTCGATCTTCACCGAAGGGAACTGCGACGAGGCGTAACGCACCACCAGAATCGAAAACGCCAGCAGCAGAATCCCGCCGCACAGATAGATGATCCCCAGGTCCGGCGGATTGTGGTGCGAGACGTTGGAGATCAGCAGCCGCGTCAGCGCGGTGATCGCCACATAGATCAGGAAACGCACCGGCATGTGGTTGGTCTTGAAGTAAATCCCGACCATCGCCCCCAGTTCCAGGTAGATGAACAGCAGCAAGATGTCATCGATCTTGATGTGCCCCTGTTCGAGCATTCCGAGGAATTCCATCACCGCCGCCCACGCGGTCACCGCACCGATGGCGAACAGCGCCAGGTAGTGGAAGGTCTCGACGAACAGGTTGCCCAGGGACTCGGCCAGTTGGTGCACGTTCTGCCGCAGGTTCTCGGCCCAGTTGATTTTCACTTTGATTGTTCCTTAGCTCGGTTCGAGCGGATGATGCGGGTTGGACGTGACGGTTGTTCTGCATGCAGAAAAAAGGCCAGAGGCTGTTGGGTGAGATAGCGATGGGCTGCTACTGGACACTTTTGTGGTGCTTTTGCCGGCCTATTCGCGATGTAGAAACGGATACATCCTTTACAATCGAGACCGGGGACATCCTTTACGTTTTTGTGGGTTTGAAAGGCGGTTTTCACCGCTTTTCA
>NZ_JBIVCD010000039.1:0-64062 GCF_044746425.1 Pseudomonas sp. NPDC086112
GCCGCGAGGGTTTGCTGGTTGGTCAGGTTGCCTTGGGTTTGCACGTTGACGGCGGTGCCGGCGTAGACCGGGCCGCGCGCATCGAGGCTGGCGGCTTTGACATTCACGATGCCTGTGGCCGACGTCTGCGCGAGGCTGAGATGCCCATTGGCATCGAGCTGGATATCCCCGCCACTGGCGGCCAGATTGCCATCGAGTTTCACCCCGACCCCGGCCTCGGTGCCCACCAGTTTGATCGCCCCGGCGTACATGCCACCGAGGGCCGAGGAGTCGATGGCCAGTTGCGGTTTGGCGCTGCCATCATCGGCGCGGGCGGTGGCGTTGAGGCTGTCGGCGTTGACGTCATTGCGACCGGCGACGATGGTCAGGTTCCCGGCCTGAATCTCGGCGTTGATCCTGGCGCTGCGGGTGATGATTTCGAAGCGGTCGACGTTGCTGGCATTCAGCCCGGTGCCGTCGATAGTGACGCTGCCCTGATCGACCTGGAAGCGATCCAGCCGACCGTTGTCTAGCACCGGTTTCCCGGTGGTCAAGGTCACGCGCGGGGTATTGATGAAGCCGCAGCCGTTGCAGCTGATGCCGTAGGGGTTCGCCACAATGACCCGCGCCGACTGCCCCGCCACTTCGGTGTAACCGCGCAACTGGCTCGGGCTACCGCCGACCACTTCGTTGAGGATGGTTTGTGCTGCGACCCGGTTGGTGAGATTCGGGTTGCCAACGATGATCCCGCCCAGTTGCGTGGCGCCGGTCTGGTTGGCGACGTTGTTGAGGATCACGCCCTGGGTGCCGACGTTGTAATCGTGGAACTGGTTATGCGACAGGCCGCTGCCGTTGGGCGTGGCGATTTGGATAATCGGTACACCGTTGCCCGCCTGCCCAAGGCTGGTGCCCGGCGAGGCCACCACAATCCCGTCCGCCTGCGCCCACATCGGCTGCCAAAACATGACGTTGGCCAACAGGAACGCCAACCCGGGCTTGGGCATGCCCCAGAAGTGCTCGCGGTTTTTGATGGCAGCAGAAGGCTGACCAGCCAGAAAGGCCAGTTGACGAACGTCCATGATTTGAATCTCGTTAAAGCAGAATTTAGAGGAAGACATCCACGCGGAAATAGATCGGCGCTTCGCGCTCGGCTAGCGCGTCAGGGACGATTTGGCGGACAAAGGCACAGCTAAATCGGGCACAGCCTCGTCACGAAGGCGGGTGAATGCATGTTCACCGGTGGCGAGGGAGACTGATAGCACAATAGTGGCGCGATATTATATGGCCATTATTCCGGCGTCAAATTGTGGATGCATTCGGGCAGGAAGATCAGCGAAGGTTCAGGACTGTTGCCCTTACGATTTGCGAGGGCATTTCGTGCCATGACTGTAGCAATGGCCTTCGAGAGACTTGAGCACGTATTGCGGGACGACGTACGTCAACAGGTGCATGTTTTTGTTGGAATAGATTTGGAGGGGATCCCTCGCAATCCCCCTTCCCGTCTAAGGGAGGAAACTTCCCAGTCGGCCCCGCACTCGTTTTGGTTGTGCGAAAAATCTTATAGCCCACCGTCTGCCTGGCTGACGTCATATCGACATCGATCACCATGACATTCGAGTGATTACCGTAAAAGGAATCCGGATCGATACACGACATCGTGGAAATTCCATTAGGCAGGGTGTGCGAGTGGTTCATGTTGTAGATCTGCTCGGGCCTAATGTTTGGGGTGTACTGGTTTATCGGGCTGGACATCAACTCATTGATCACCGTGCTTTTCTGCGTAAAAAACCGGCACTGAGTTGCGGTTTTTTACGCTTGAATCAGTCAAGCGAGTTGCCTCCAACTTCTGCTAGATTTGCCAGCCCAATGGCACGACAAGGAATGTTCGCACATGAAATTCGGCTACTTGATCATCTACGTCCCGGACGTCCCCACCTCACTGCAATTCTTTGAAACAGCATTCGGAATCACCACCCGATTCCTCCACGAATCCAACACCTACGGCGAACTCGAAACAGGGGAAACTGCTCTGGCCTTCGCCGCCGACGAACTCGCGGCGATGAACTTCAATACGGGTCACATCTCGGCCCACGCCTCTGTCAAACCATTGGGTATGGAAGTTGGCCTAGTGACCGACGATGTCGCCGCCGCCCACGCCAAAGCGCTGAACGCCGGCGCCACCGAAATAGCCGCCCCGCTCGTCAAACCCTGGGGGCAAACCATCTCCTACGTTCGCTGCCCGGATGGAACGCTGGTGGAGCTTTGCACTCCAGTTCAGGCTTGAGCGACAGGCAAACAAAGGAGTATCGAAACACCGGGACAGTCCACAATTTCAAAAATCGTTGAATGGAAAAATTGTGGTCTGCCCCCAATCCAAACCCCTACCCGATCAGCGTAGGAGCTGCCGAAGGCTGCGATCTTTTGATCTTAAGCTCCCAAGGTGGGTAATTGCACAGACTTGCCCACCCATTTGCATTCGACCTGACCAGTCATTTGCATCGGATTTGACCAGCACGATTCGTGGACATGACCGGCAAAGAACGACCCAACACAGACGTTGAGCGACGCCAACCTTTTGCGGCGTCGTTTTGAGCTTTTCAATGCTACAGCAACAAGGCCTCAGTAAGCCTTGCCGCCGTTCAGCTCTCAAGGAGCGCTTATCCGCAACGGAAATCCGTACGATTCGAAAAGATCCCAAACGTCCTCGCGATCGAAGAGCCGCCACCCCAGTGTCGTGAACTGCATCAGGTCATCCTCGCAGGGAAAGGAGTAGTAGGCCCCGGCAGATGGATCTTGAGACGTCCCCGTCATGGGCTCATCGCTCTCCAAGCGCCTGATTGCGTTCATGATGAGACGCGCGCCTGGTTGATAAAGTGAAAGGATGTGCCACAGCAAGGAGCGCTCCTTTTCGACTGCCACACGCGCAGTCTCAATGATGCGACCGACATCAATGCCGGGACTGTCGATCCAATGGAGAGTACAACCGATCTCAGGGTCCCCGTTCAGCAGCGCCCGGAAGGTCGCGAGAACACCTCGATATTGAGGCAAGAGGCCAGAGTGAAGATTGAGGACGCCGCGTGGCGGAATTGCCAACGCTTCATTCTTCAGGATTTGACCAAAGCGGATTGAGATGAACAGATCCGCTCCCGCATCCTGCAGCATTTGCAGGCCCGCAGGATCCCTCAAGCTGGGCAATACCCGCACAGGAACCCCAAAGCGTTGCTGCAGTTCTGCAAAACCGAATCGATGCCCGCTGCTAACCTGGTCGCTCGATCCGATTAACCCAGGAGCCAAGGCATTGAAGAAGTCCTGCTCGATCAATGCCAGTTGTCCGAGCATGCGTGGCACCTTCCTGCCCGATCCCACTCTCTCCGAGAGGAATATTCCCACTGTGCTCTCGTGAATCTCGGGCAACAGGAAATTGAGAGTGAGATTGCTCTCCACGTCCCTGTTCACCAAAAAAGCGATTCGCAACTTCAGACCTCCTCCGGCAGACCTGCCTTGAGATGCAGCAACGGCCAATTCAACACAAGCGGATCGATCCCATTTCCATTGTTTTGCCATGACGTATGGACGGAAGGCCCGAACTGCTCGATCAATTCCGGCATCAGACCTAGCATAGTTGCTATTTCGTCATTGCTACGCCCCCAGCAGCTCCTGGCCGTTCTCTGCCGATCATGGTTACAAAGCGTGCTGGTGAAATCCGATGCAATCGGTGGTCAGAACGAATGCAAATGAGCAAACGGGTGGTCAAGTGGAGTGCAATTGCGGTCCCAAGCCACCCCAAATTTAATGAACCCCGCCCCCACCCGTTCGCCTAACTGAATGACTATCAGGAGGTGACGAATGCAAATCGAAACAATCTGGATCGTGCTCGCAGCAGTACTTGTACTGATTGAGTTGTGGGCGATCAACAGGGTGCGAAAAGCCGAAGGCAAATCGAGCAACAAACTGGTGTGGATGGTGGTGATCGTGTTTGTGCCGCTATTCGGGCTGATCGCATGGGCCTTGGCGGGACCGAAGCACATTGCACAGACCCCGCATTCACCGCAGGCCAGACAATAACGTCGGACGGCGTGCGGTAACGATCTGCGAACTGCGCAGTTTCAAAGAACAAAGCCCTGATGATTTGGGGCTTTGTCGCTTCTGGCTGGAACACCTCCGGCACTCACGCCGGCGACGCGGTGCCAACACTCACTACGAACGCAACACCCCGATCGCCCGCCGATACTTCTCAACGCGCTCCAGATCCTCCCAGGACGGCTGGGCAATCCGCGACAAGTCGCTGTTCTCTTCCAGATCCGCCAGTTTCACCACCCGCCCGATCGGGTTCTGCGCCGCGCGCTCGATAAACTCTTCGTACAACTCATCCGGCACCTTGGTCACCGACGCAATCGCCATCAGCACCGTTTCGCTGAAGCCTTCCTTGCGCAGATCGTCAAAGCTGATGCCGCAGTCTTCGACCACGTCATGCAGCACCGCGACGATGCGCTCTTCCAGCGTGTTCACCCGCAACATGACTTTCAGCGGATGCAGGATGTAAGGCGCACCGCCCTTGTCCACCTGCCCCTCATGCGCCGCCGCGGCGATGGCAATGGCGCGTTCCAGTGTCTGACTCATGGGATTCTCCTCGGGTTAAACGCCGTAACGGCCGCTGAAATGAATGTTGCGCTTGGCGCCCTCAGCGTGGCGTTCGAGAATCATCGACACCAGCGTCGCCTGATCGACGCCAGGATGCCTCTCCACCACTTCAGCGACCCAGCCACAACCAGACTTCTGCAAATGCAGACGCCACTCACCCGGCCAGGCTTCAAGCGCCGACACCGCCAACCACGCCGCCCCACCCTGCTCGCAATGACCTCCACCGATGGACTGTTCGAAACAAAAAGGCGTGTCGGGGCGGGAAAGGTCGATGTGAAAGAGGTAAATGTCCTGGGTTTGGTGCTGTGGCGTGGGGGCGTTGTTGCGGCTGCCGATTTCGATCATGGGCGCGTTCCATCCTTGAATTCCCGTTGGCGTTCAGTCTACGACGGCGGCAGCGCAGAACGGAAGTCAGCGTACTCCACCACCGAAAATCCCGCGCCTGAACATTCGATGAAGGCACGGCGAGGATTTTGAAGTCCGAAAATCTCGTAGGAAATAACCGATTGTGGCGAGGGAGCTTGCTCCCGCTGGGCTGCGAAGCAGCCCCAAACCCTGCTAGCCCATTTCCTCAGACAAACCGTAACGCCCGGTTTTACTGCGTTACGACATAGAACGGGGAAGAGCCACCTCGCCAAAATGACAATTTTGGCGTCCTACAGCCCGGTTGCGGCTACCGAAATCGCTGCCTAGAGTGGGTCTGTCGCTGACATCAGTTGGCGATAGGGTTTCGCAGCCCTTAAGATTGACACCTTGTTCCGTCAGGCACGGCCGACTCCCGGCTGCGTATCGTTTTATGGCGGTTGTGCGTGGGAGACCTTCGGGTCTGCCGGGTCCTGGTGTTAATCCTCCGGTCTGCGAACCCGCGCATAGCTGCCACCCATTTTGTTTCGCAGCAGAACGGTGGCAATTCTACTTTTATTAGGATTAACACCATGACGACTCAAAAGCCGCTCCGCCACTACAGCCCCATGTCCCACTTCGCCACCGACCACCCCGTCCTCCTCATCGACGCCGACGCCCCGCTACGCGAACTCCACAACTGCCTCAGCGAACGCCTCAACGCCGTCCTCAAATACCTCAACCTCATGGCCTGCACCAGCCTTCCCGACTACGCCGAGCACGACATCAACACCGTCACCAACATCGCCCGGATCATGGTCCAGGATGTGAGCGATGTGTTTCGGGTGATTGAGCAGCGTGGGTTTGATGCGCCCAAGGGGCAGTAACCAGAGCCATAAAAAAACCCGCGTCATTGCGGGTTTTTCAGCTTATGGTTTTGCTACATCACCCTTGCACTGATCCAAGCGGTCTTCATCTGTCCCGACTCCTTTCTCAGTGTCGATGTTCCCGTTCAAATCCAGATAGATGTCAGTGTTTGGCCATTTTGGCGTGATGTACACACAATGATGGCGGCCCTTGTCACCCCACCAATCCAACTGCATGAAAAAGTCTTCGCCTGGAAATATAAGGCCGTTATCCGACGTACCACCTCCAGGCTGCATCCGTCCTTTGTATATCCGATGTTGCACGTTCCAGATGTACTTGAGCTCTTCCTTACCGTTCTCGGCGTAGTGAACGGTCACTGTCGGCTCAAGAATGGTCTGTCCTACAAAGAACAATACTGGAAGCAACGGAATGCACAACAACCATGCATATCCATATCGTCCTTTACTCGCATACGTGATCGTCAATCCCCTCTCCCCAGTTCTCTGGTGCTACTGCTAATACTTCGTCCATGATCATCTTTGCTGTTATCCCACCATTAGGGTATTCGTTGGCCAGCTTCACGCCGATACTGATCGATACCCTATCAGCAACGTCGTCCCATGATCGCAATTCCTCCATGGACTGGCTGTTGCGTGTGGGCCGGGCAGTTTCCAATTCTCTCGGGGCTTTTTTATCCATTCTTCGCCCTTCCTCAGGGTGTCCGAGGCGATTTGCTCAGCCCCGGCGCCATCCAACAACACGCTTTCAGACAGTCCGCCGATGATTCCGACATATCCATAATGGATGTTCGACCAGATATCGTAGAAGTACATGTACTTCCCCTGCTTGTGCCAGAAGGTGCCAAATAGCGCTTTCAGTTTGGGCTTGTGGTCCCACTCCTGATTCTGCCCAACTTTCTTAGTCCAGATCGCCGCCGCTGCAACTTTCTGCGCCTTTGCGATGCTGCCGTAATTTGGTGGTCCGCCCAGGCGAGCAAGCAATGGCAATTCCGCAAACTGTTTTGCCGCCACGTCGGAGTCATAGCCAATGAGCCTTTTCATCTCCAACACAGCCGGGTCGTGAATGTTGCGATTCATCTCACCGGCGATATAGCTGGCCAGCTCTTCCATTTGGTCGGGATGATTACAAACAACAGGCTCCGGTTTCTCGGCCTCCTGTTTCCTGGGTGCAGCATTCGGATCCACAAGTGCATTGGCAGCAGTGGCCTTCTCTGTCAGCCTCGGATCAGCCAACAGAGTGGCCATGCGTTCATCATCAACCGTGCCATCGGGGCGGATGGCTCCCAGCACAGCGAAGTTGATGATTGACGCACCGGGAACAGTCCCCATAAAAAACCCGCCGCCAACATCGCTTGACCCGGTGATGATCGTTCCGCCATGACTGGTAGGGCTACCCAAGTGAGCCATGGGACGCCCGTTCACTTGAATGGAGGGAAAACCAGTGGTGATGACCGCCCCACAACCACAGGTATCGCCTACACGAGCTGAACCCATGAAGTTGATATTCGTGTCAGCGCTGGCGGAGGCAATAGGGGTAGTACCGTGACCTGGTACAGGGCAGACGTGTTTGTCGCCCAGTCGTGCAGAAGAGATCATTCAGCCTTCCTTGTTCATCCTTGGGAAATCCCGGCCTGAGGCTGGGGCAGAATGACGTTACTGAGGAAACTGATCGCTGGCTGTAGGACGCGTCCTGAAATCTTTGCTTCGTTTTCCCGCTCCGTGTCGTTGCTGGGCAGGAAAGATGGAACGATTCGCGACTTCATCGCGCAGTGATGAGAAAAGGGTCTAGAAGAAGGCCCTGTCTCCAGGGCCTCCCAGACAACAACGATCAGTAAACCTGCACCCGCCACAACTCCCGCGACGAAGAACCCGCCGACATCGGCAACCGCCCATGCAGCGTCCGATAGTTGTCGATCAACACCAGATCACCTTCGCTCCATTGATGAGCAATCAGGCACTCCGGGTCATAAACCAGCGCGTTGACCTGTTCAAGAAGTGCCTGCTGACTCAACTCATCATGATCCTCGACTCTCTGGCTCAGGGTCTGCAGTGTCGAGTCGGTGCCCTCTTGGTAACGCAGGATCAGTTCGCCGCTGCGGGGGTGATGATCCACCAGGCTGTACATACGCGGTGAGCCACCGAAGTAGGTCATTTTGGTGTAGTAGGTGATGTTCACGTCCTGCCATTGTCGGGCGACTTGCTGGCCGACTTTGCGCAGTACGTTTCGGCTGTCGACGATGGTGGTCTGGCCCTCGCCCGGCTGCGGCGCGGTCTTGCAATACAGCATGAATTTGCTGGCGCAGAATTTCGGGTTGCGCTGAACCTGCGCGTCGCTGTCGGGCAGCATGTTCAGGTCCCAGTGCAACGGCGTTTTCTCCAGCGAGTGCACCACGCCTTGGGGTTTGTCCGCAGGCTTGACCACGTGCACGGCGCCGAAGGCCCATTCGTACAGCGCGCCAAAGCGTTCGCAGCTGCGAGCAAAACTGTCCTGGTCATCGAAGCGGCAGCCCTTGAGGCAGACGAAACCGAAGGTTTCCACCAGTGCTTCCAGCAGGCCCGTGGACAGTCGTTCGAAACCCAGCCCCAACGGGTCTCGCACCACCAGGCCAAACAGCGGCAGTTTTTGCAGTTCGTATTCGAAACCTTGGGCCTGCGGGTTTTCTGTTTGGTGGTAGAGCCATGGCCGCCCCTCAAAGGTGACCAGCACATGATGATCGAGATCGACCTGGGCGCGGGCGCGAAGGGTTTGGCTGCCATCGAGGTTGCACACCGGTACGGCGTGCCAGGGGCTGTCGACACGGGTCAGCCCTTCGGCCAGGCCGAAGGTGAATTTGGGTCCGGCATTGCTGTATTGATGGACCGACAAGCGAATGTCATCGCCGAAGAAACGATCCACTGCCGCATTCAATGCCTGCCCGCGAAACATCATTTGGTAGGCTTTGAAGTTGATTTGCTGCAGGTACTCGTCCTCGCTCTGCCCGTCTTCACGGCACAGCCGCAGGTCGTTGTAGAGGTGACTGCAGAGGTGGTCATGCGCCTGGCTGAGGGATTCATCGTGCCGGCTCTGCTCGATCAAATCCCCAAGGTTTTTCCAGGGCAGACGGGCCTGCTTGATCAGGCTGGCGCGAACCGACTCGGCACTTTGGGCCTGTGGGAACAGGTCTTCCATGCTGACCCACTGAATCGTATGGGTGGTGCACAGGTCACGCAAAGCCCGGTTGTAGGTCTCGCGAACGTCGTCGGCCACGCCGACGATGTCGTTGAACGTCGTTCCGTCACTGAGGATCGAGACCACACAACCCGGTGCGTGCAGCGCGGCGATGGCTTGGCCGAGTTGGTCGAGGCGCTCGATGGCGATGACCTCGCCGTAGTCCGGCAGCACGCCGAATGTCTGGTCAGTGGCGTTTGGCGACTTGCAGGGAAAACCTGGCAGCACCAGACGCACCGGCAGGCCCTGATCGAAGCAGTGCCCCAAACGTAACGCGAGATGCGCTCTGCCTTGTGTGTCGAAACAATCATCCGTGCCTTTGAGCAGATAACCCGCGAGCAAATCGCTGACGGCAGCGATCCAGGCGTCTCTATGTTCCATAGAACAACTTCCTTGAGAGTGTGTGTATCAATAGGATTTAACGGTGTCGCCATGCTCGGTGAATGCATGCGCCGTACCGCAGACTTGCTGCAGAATGCGCAGCAATCCGGCCGGCTGTTCGCAGCAGAAGTTCGGGGCCAGGGCCTGCAAGTCAGGTGTCAGGCCATAGCCCCAGTTGACCGCCGCCGAGTACATGCCTGCAGCACGGGCGGTCTTCAGATCGATCTCGGTGTCACCGACGAACAAGCAGTGTTGCGGATCAACCGACAACCGTCGGGCGGCTTCCCATGCCACCTCCGGCTGAGGTTTGAGCGCCCTGCCCGTGCGGTGCCCCAGAATCGTCCCGAAGGCATTCTGCGGAAGCAGCGCATCGGCTACTTGCAGGGCCATTTCCTCGGTCTTGTTGGTGACGATAGCCAGCGGCACTTGTAACTGGCGACAGCCTTCGAGCAAGGCAAGCACACCGCTGAACGGCCGGGAAAATTGAACCAGGTTGTTTTGGTAGAGCGTCACATAGCGCTGGTGCATCGCGGCCCCATCGGCAATGCCAAACCCCGTGGCGACCTGCTCGATCATCGCTGTGACCCCACCGCCGATATAACCCCGCACCGTTTCCGCTGTCTGCGCCGGGCAACCGTGTTCGAGCAACACCTGGTTCAGGCACCAGGTGATGTCAGGCAAGGTGTCGACCAGGGTCCCATCCAAATCGAAGAGTACGGCTTCGACCCGCAACCGAGACGCCATCATTGAGCACTGGCGTAGTGACAAGGACGCCCCTTGCGGAACACCAAGCGGTGGTAGCGCTCATCGACATTGCTGCGTTTTTCGAGGGTGACCACACCCCGTCGCTTGATCGCCACCGAATGCCAGGGTGTGCGCCACAGGTCACTGGTTGGCACCAACCGGATACCGATTTTCGTCGACACCGCCAGTTGCGGGTGAATCGACAGGCGCAGGCAATGCGGGTAGCGCGCCTGTAACAGCGCACTCCAGGCTTCACTGCGCTGGATCACCCGCTGCGAGGCAGGCTTGGCGATTTTCTTCACCGCATTAAGGCTCATGCCGGCGAATACTTTGAGCCCCGAGTAATCCTCGGAAAGGAAGCGATGGATGCCGCAGTACATCAACATCATGTGCGGATCATCCTTGAAACGCTGCTGCAACAAGACCAATGACTGGCCGTGCTCGATCATCATCTCCTCACGCATGGCGTCCAGACAATCAAGCGGAGGATAGGCATCCCGCAGATCGAAATGGGCGAACGTGCCGGGATAGTGCTGTTCGGCGTAGTCCTGGATAGCGTCGGTGTAGGCTTTGACGTCCGCATCGGGAACATGCACCAGGTCAGAGAACACATAGCCATCGGAGCAGATATGAATCAGCGCCCCCGGTGCGTAGATCTGCTGGATCTCATTGCACAGGCGATGTAACTCGTCGATGGCATGATGTTCGGCAAGATCGGGCAGATGGCTGAGGGTTTTCTTGCGGCTGGGCGACTTGCCGGGAAAGGCCGGCAGGACCATTTCGACCTTGCGACCGCTCTCGACTGCTTGCATGACCCTGGTCAGATGGGGTTCCAGCACCTGCAACGAAAGCTCGTGATCCTGCCCCGGGGCAAGGCTACGACGTCGAAACAGGCATTCGAGAATTTGCTGGGCAATGTTCATGTGCGCGTTGTTCTGACGCTCGTGCACCAGCTGACCGCACACCTGTTGAGCAACGGTGTTTGAACCCTGCATAGACAATCCCTTGTGTGGTGAATAACGGCCATTTTTTGGCCGTCAGCAGATATTCCTTACCTGCGGGCGGCTAAATTCCTACAAGTCGTTACGACTGTCAATCGTGGCAATCAGGAATATTGCGGGCTGCACGAGCCCCTCCGGGTCTGCCGTCGGTGAAGCTATCAACCAATGCCAAGCCTACAAAAGCGCTTTCACCATCGGCACACAAGCCAGCTGAAGCCCGGAGGGCGAATGGTAAATTGCTGGTTCGTGACCAACGAAACCGCAGCGCCGGTAAAAGTCAGCGGCGTTTAAAGTGGCGTCCAGATTGACTTCCCTAAGCCCCAAATCCCGCGCCAGGCATTCAAGGTAGTCCAAGACTCTCAAGCCAATGCCACGTTGCATAAAGCTCGGGAGCACAAAGATTGCGCCGATTTCACTCTTCTCCAGATCAAGCATTCCTGTCGCCACCGGCTCACCCTGAATACAGCCCAGATAAAAGTGTTTATTCATCAGGTCGCTATACCCGTCCTTGGCCGCTCCTGCCGTCCAGGCCAGCATTTGCTCCGTGGTATAGGCACCGACGCATTGATGCCGTATCGCTTGAAGGCGAATGTCGAACGCCGTTTGGGCATCGTTGTGCGTGGCGCGTCTAATCTCGAACATTTCATTCTCCATTAGCCATCGGTAGACGGAGAACTAAAAAGCCCCGTCCATTTCTGGCGGGGCCTTGGGTGATTACGTCAAATCCTGTGAACGTATGACCTCATGGCCCGCCAGAGGCGGTCATGGAGGAGCACATCATGTTCATGCGGCGTATGTAGGTCATGGGCTGATAGTGTTTTGGATGATTCGGGTTGTCAATCGTAGAGCGCAATGATGAGGAACAGTCCTCGGATTTACGACTGCTTCGCCGCCGAACGCAGCCTTCGGCAGCTGCTACAGGTTTGATGTTCGCTATCGATATCAGAAGTTCGCTGGGGTGTTGGCGCTGATGATTTCCGCCTCATCCGCCCCAATATTGCGAAACCGATGCGGCAGCGTCGTCGGAAAGTAATACCCATCCCCAGCATTCAGCACACTGATCTGACCATCAACGGTGAGTTCAACGGTGCCACGGGTAACGAGCCCACACTCCTCCCCCTCAGCATGCACGATGGGTTCTTCACCCGAACTCGCCCCAGGCGCGTATTGCTCGCGCAAAAGCCGCATCTGCCGGCTCGGCACCGAAGCGCCGATCAGCAGCAACCGCAGCCCATGACGCCCGAGATCCGGCTGTTCATTGGCGCGGAACACGTATTGGTGCTCGCGGGGCGGTTGGTCGAAGGTGAAGAAGTCCGCCAAAGACATGGGGATGCCTTCGAGCAGTTTTTTCAGGGAGCTGACGGAGGGACTGACGCGATTCTGTTCGATCAGGGAAATGGTGGCATTGGTGACGCCGCTACGCCGGGCCAGCTCGCGCTGGGACAGTTTGTAGCTTTCGCGTACTAATTTGAGTCGTGAGCCCGTGTCCATGACAGCCTTATGCGAAGAATACTTAAGGGGTAATGGGGGTGGGTGGCGGGCGACTGGTGGCCGCGGATTACGCCGTTTCCCGTCCCGGAACCGTGAAAGGCGGGTATTAAATCACGTTTGTTGGTGTTGCTCAGCAGGTTCGATAAACGGCTATGAAAAAAGCCGGCGGGCCCCTGATGCCGGTCGATCAGGTGCGGGAATTGTGGGAGCGGGCCTGCTCGCGATGGCGGTGTGTCAGGCAGCATTGATGGCGGCTGATAGGGCCTCATCGCGAGCAGGCTCGCTCCCGCAGTTTGGTCCCGGTTGATCCACCAATTCGGTGTTCGGCTTAGATCTCTGTGGGAGCGGGCTTGCTCGCGAAGAGGCCATCACATTCAACATTGATGGCGACTGACCTACCGCTTTCGCGAGCAAGCCCGCTCCCACAGTTGATTGGGGTTGTTCAAAAAATTTGTGTATGTCACCAAGCCCACTTCCACAGGGTTGTGGTGCCTGCTATGACGGGCATTGGCCGGCGGCACATTTTTGGGATGGCCGCCGGCAAGGTTCTACTTAGATACCAAACCGGTCACGCAGCGCGTAATACGCGGCGCCCATGGCGGTGAGCGGGGCCTGGAAGGTGCGGCCGCCGAGCATGGGCATGTGCGGCAGGGAGGCGAAGGCGTCGAAGCGTTCGGCGTCGCCGCGGATCATTTCCGAGATGAGTTTGCCGGCCAGGTGCGAGCAGGTGACGCCGTGACCGCTGTAGCCTTGCATGTAGTAGGCATTTTTCTCGATGCGGCCGAATTGCGGCATGCGTGACATGGTCAGCAGGAAGTTGCCGGTCCAGCGGTAGTCGATTTTCACGTCCTTGAGTTGCGGGAAAGTCTTGAGGATTTTTGGTTTGATCAGTTGCTCGATGTCGTCCGGCTCACGGGCGCCGTAGACCACGCCGCCACCGTACAGCAGCCGGTTGTCGGCGGTGAGGCGGTAGTAGTCGAGCAGGTAGTTGCAGTCTTCGACGCAGTAGTTGTTGGCGATCAGGCTGCGGGCGACTTTTTCGGATAACGGCTCAGTGACGACGATTTGCGAACCGCAGGGCATGCTTTTGCGCGTAACGCGGTTGTCGAGGTCTTGAGGCAGGTAGGCGTTGCCGGCGATCAGCAGGTACTTGGCCCGTACCACGCCTTTGGCGGTGCGCACGGTGATCGGCTCGCCGTAGGTGATTTCCACGGCGGCGGATTGTTCGTAGATTTTGCCGCCCAGGCGGATGATCGCGGCTGCTTCCCCGAGGGCCAGGTTCAGCGGGTGAATGTGGCCGCCCTGCATGTCGAGCAGGCCGCCGACGTAGTTGTCGCAACCCACTTCGCGCTTGATGTCAGCGGCGTCGAGCATTCTCAGGTTCTTGTTGCCATAGCGCTCCCAACTGCTCTTTTGCTCGGCCAGGCCGTTGAGTTGCTTTTTGTTCAGCGCTGCGAAGATGCCGCCGGGGCGGTAGTCGCACTGGATGTCGTACTCTTTGATGCGCGAACGGATGATATCGGCGCCTTCAAAGATCATGCTGCCGAGCACTTCGGCGGTTTTGTCGCCGTAACGCTCTTCAATCACATCGACGTCGCGGCTGTAGGAATTGACCAGTTGGCCGCCGTTGCGGCCGCTGGCACCGAAGCCGACTTTGGCGGCTTCCAGTACGGTCACGCTGTAGCCCGCTTCGCTGAGGAACAGCGCCGAGGACAAACCGGTGTAGCCGGCGCCGATCACGCAGACGTCGCAGTCCACCAGTTCTTCCAGAGTTGGGTAATCCCCGGTCTGATTGCGGGTGGCGGCGTAGTAGCTGTTTACATGCTTTTGTTTAACAGAGTCTTGTTTCATAGGTTTCTCCGATGACCGCAAACGCTCGCCTGCGACCGTCGCTGTAAAAGTGTTAGAGCTTGATCCAGGTCGCTTTGAGTTCGGTGTATTTGTCGAACGCGTGCAGCGATTTGTCCCGACCGTTACCCGACTGCTTGAACCCGCCGAACGGCGCGGTCATGTCGCCGCCGTCGTACTGGTTGACCCAGACGCTGCCGGCGCGCAAACCACGGGCGAAGGTGTGGGCCTTGCTCAGGTTGCTGGTCCATACGCCGGCCGCGAGACCGAAGATGCTGTCGTTGGCGATCTGCAGCGCTTCTTCCGCGGTGTCAAAGGTGATCAGCGACAGCACCGGGCCGAAGATTTCTTCCCGGGCGATGGTCATGGCGTTGGTCACGCCGTCGAAAATCGCCGGTTCCACGTACAGGCCACCGGTGTCTGCGAGGGTACGATTGCCGCCAGCGATCAGTTGCGCGCCCTGGTCTTTGCCGATCTGGATGTAGCGCAGCACGTTGTCCAGTTGGCGCTGATCGACGACCGCGCCGACGGTGGTTTCAGGATCGAGGGCGTGGCCCGGTTTCCAGGCTTGCAGTGCTTCCACCAGCAGCGGAATGAATTGCTCGCGAATCGAGCGCTCCACCAGCAGACGTGAGCCAGCGGTGCAGACTTCGCCCTGGTTGAAGGCGATCGCACTGACCGCTGCCTGAGCGGCTGCGCGCAAGTCCGGCGCATCGGCGAACACCACGTTCGGGCTCTTGCCGCCCGCCTCCAGCCAGACGCGTTTCATGTTGCTTTGCCCGGCGTAGATCAGCAGTTGCTTGGCAATCGCGGTGGAGCCGGTGAAGGCCAGCACGTCGACGTCCATGTGCAACGCCAACGCTTTGCCGACGGTGTGACCGAAACCTGGCAAGACGTTGAACACGCCTTTGGGGATGCCGGCGTCGAGGGCCAACTGCGCGATGCGAATCGCCGTCAGCGGTGACTTTTCCGAAGGCTTGAGGATGAACGAATTGCCTGCCGCCAGGGCCGGAGCGAACTTCCAGCTGGCCATGATCAGCGGGAAATTCCACGGCACGATGGCGGCGACCACGCCAGCGGGTTCGCGGGTGATGAGGCCGAGTTGGTCGTGCGGTGTGGCGGCGACTTCGTCGTAGATTTTGTCGATGGCCTCGGCGCTCCAGCGGATCGCGTTGGCGGTCGCTGGGATGTCGATGCTCATGGAATCGCTGATCGGCTTGCCCATGTCCAGGGTTTCGAGCAGCGCCAGTTCTTCCTGGTTGGCCAGGATCAAGTCCGCGAAGCGAATCAAAATGCGCTTGCGTTCTGCGGGCGCCAACCGCGCCCAGATGCCGGATTCGAATGTGCGGCGTGCGACCTGCACGGCGGCATTGGCGTCGGCTTCGTCGGTGCTGGCGATGTTCGCCAGGAAGCGGCCGTCGACCGGGCTGATGCATTCGAAGGTGTCGCCGCTGAGCGCCGGGCAGTATTGGCCGTCGATGAATGCGCGGCCTTCTAGTGTGAGGGACTGGAAGCGTTGTTCCCAGTCGCTGCGAGTGTTTGTCATGGTTGTGACTCTACGCAGAGGAATAAGTAGTCGCCGGACTAAAGCCGACCAATTAACGATCAGAAAACCACGATTTCCTGTGGGAGCGGGCTTGCTCGCGAAGGCAGTGTGTCAGGTGACATCAGCATTGACTGATCCACCGCTTTCGCGAGCAAGCCCGCTCCCACAGTTGATCGGTGTTGTTTGCAAAACCTATGCACGTCGCCAATCCCCTGTGGGAGCGGGCTTGCTCGCGAAGAGGCCATCACATCCAACATTGATGGCGCCTGACACACCGCCTTCGCGAGCAAGCCCGCTCCCACATTTGATGGGTGTTTGGCCCATCAAACCGTGTGCAAGTACCAGTTGTACTCAAGGTCGGAGATGGAGTTCTCGAACTCGGCCAGTTCGCTTTCCTTGCACGCCACGAACACGTCGATGTACAGCGGGTCGATGTAGCGCGCCATGACTTCGCTGTCGTCCAGCTCGCGCAGTGCATCGCGCAGGTTGTTCGGCAGGCTTTGCTCGTTCTGCTCGTAGCTGTTGCCTTCCACCGGTGGGCCCGGTTCGATTTCGTTGGTCAAGCCGTGGTGAATACCGGCCAGCACCGACGCCATCAGCAGGTACGGGTTGGCATCGGCGCCCGCGACTCGGTGTTCAATGCGCACGGCATCCGCCGAACCGGTGGGCACACGCACCGCCACGGTACGGTTGTCGATGCCCCAGCTTGGCGAGTTCGGCACGTAGAACTGCGCGCCGAAACGGCGGTACGAGTTGACGTTCGGGCAGAGGAACGCCATCTGCGCCGGCAGGGTCTCGAGCACACCGCCGATCGCGTGACGCAGTGCGGCGTTCTGCTCGGGATCCTCGCTGGCAAAGATGTTGTTGCCTTCTTTGTCGAGAATCGAAATGTGCACGTGCAAACCATTGCCCGCCTGGCCCGGATACGGCTTGGCCATGAAGGTGGTGTCCATCTCGTGGTCGTAGGCGATGTTCTTCACCAGACGCTTGAGCAACACCGCGTAGTCGCAGGCCTTTATAGGGTCGGAGACGTGATGCAGGTTCACTTCGAATTGCGCCGGGGCGCTTTCCTTGACGATGGCGTCGGCAGGAATGCCCTGCTCTTTTGCGCCTTCGAGGATGTCTTGCAGGCAGTCGACGTATTCGTCCAGATCGTCGATCAAATACACCTGGGTCGAGTGCGGACGTTTGCCGGACACCGGCGAGCGTGGCGACTGCGGACGACCGTTCACGTTGTCCTGGTCGATCAGGTAGAACTCCAGTTCGAACGCCGCGCAAATGGTCAGGCCCATGTCATCGAACTTGCTCACCACTTGACGCAGCACTTCGCGAGGGTCAGCGAAGAACGGCTGGCCTTCGAGTTCGTGCATGGTCATTAACAGCTGCGCGGTCGGGCGCTTCTGCCAGGGTTCGATGCTCAAGGTATTGGGGATGGGGAAGCAGATTCGATCCGAGTCGCCTATGTCCAGACCCAGGCCGGTGCTTTCCACCGTAGAGCCGTTGATGTCCAGAGCAAACAGTGACGCCGGGAGGTTAATGCCTTTTTCGTAAACCTTATGAAGACTGGTGCGTTCGATGCGCTTGCCGCGCACCACACCGTTCATATCCGCAATCAGAAGGTCGACGTACAAAACCTCAGGATATTTCTTAAGGAATGCGTTTGCTTCGTTGAGTTGAACGGCACGCAGAGGGACCGACATGATGCACCTATTAGCTGTTAATTATTATGTTCACTACCCTTTCACGAGCCCAGTCAATCCGAAAGGCAAAGTGAAGTCAATAGCGAACACTTGGCCTTTCAACCTTTATTTTCGGGCCTTTTTTGGGCGCAAGAGTGCCAGATCAGTCTTGCGCACCGCGTAAACCCTGAAGATCGGATGCGCGGCGTTTAGAATTTTTTACATGAGAGTTGTTAATTAAAATCAACAAGGCTAAGCTCCGGAAAAGCTCGTTCAAGTGTGAAACTTCGAGGTGATAAAAATGGCATTCAAGCCATTGATCGGCGTTACTGCGTGCGTCAAACAGATTGGCCTGCACCCCTACCATGTCAGCGGCGACAAGTACTTGCGTGCTGTCAGCGTCGCGGCTTTGGGGTTGCCAGTGGTCATTCCTTCTCTAGGCGATCTGACCGAAATCGATGACCTGCTCGCGCAGCTCGACGGTCTGCTGCTGACCGGCTCGCCGTCGAATGTGGAGCCCTTCCACTATCAAGGCCCGGCCAGTGCCCCCGGTACGGATCACGATCCGCAACGGGACGCCACCACCCTGCCCTTATTGCGTGCAGCTATCGCGGCTGGCGTGCCGGTCCTCGGCATCTGCCGGGGCTTTCAGGAAATGAACGTGGCGTTCGGTGGCAGCCTGCATCAGAAGGTGCATGAACTGCCCGGCCACCTCGATCACCGCGAGGCGAATCACCCGGATTTGGCCGTGCAGTACGCACCGGCCCATGCGGTGAATGTGCAACCGGGCGGCGTGTTCGAAGCGCTGGACCTGCCGCAGGTGTTTCAGGTGAATTCGATTCACAGCCAGGGCATCGACCGACTCGCTCCCGGCCTGCGCGCTGAGGCGATCGCGCCGGATGGTTTGATCGAGGCGATCTCCGTCGAACACGGCAAGGCCTTCGCTGTCGGCGTGCAATGGCACCCGGAATGGCAGGTGCTTTCGAATCCCCCCTACTTGAGTATTTTCCAGGCGTTTGGCGACGCGTGCCGGCAAAGGGCGGCGCTGCGTAATACGCGCTGACTACAAAAGCATTCAACGATTTAACTGCCCCCGTGAGTCTGGCGGGCGTGCCTTTGCGCGCCGGTCGCTCACGTAATAGATGAACCGCAATAACAACAAGTACGACCAGGCAGCCAGGATGGCGGTGCCGAATAAGCCCGGCCGGTACAGATAAACGCAAATCCCTGTAGGAGCGAGGCTTGCCCGCGAAGGCGGTGTATCAGGTAACGATGATGTCGACTGACACACCGTCTTCGCGGGCAAGCCTCGCTCCTACAGGGATCGCGTTGGCATCGTCCGGCCCGGGTTTGCAATCCACTCTTAAGTCAGGCCGCGTTGGCCCGACGACTGAAACCTGTTGGGAGTTTCATATGGCAAACGCCTCCAGCATCTACAGGAAGGCTCTTGAAGGTCACCAGGCACCGAAAAAGGTGTTGGTGAAAGTCGACCGCGTCACCAAGAAATTCGACGAAACCACCGCTGTGGACGATGTGTCCCTGGAGATCCATCAAGGCGAAATCTTCGCCCTGCTCGGCGGTTCCGGCTCGGGTAAATCGACGCTGCTGCGCATGCTCGCCGGCTTCGAGCGCCCGACCGAAGGGCGGATTCTGCTCGACGGGGTCGACATCACCGACATGCCGCCGTACGAACGGCCGATCAACATGATGTTCCAGTCCTACGCGCTGTTCCCGCACATGACGGTGGCGCAGAACATCGCCTTCGGCCTCAAGCAGGACCGTTTGCCCGCCAGCGAAATCGACGCTCGTGTCGAAGAGATGTTGCGGCTGGTGCACATGACCCAGTACGCCAAACGCAAACCGCATCAGTTGTCTGGCGGCCAACGTCAACGTGTGGCGTTGGCCCGCTCGTTGGCCAAGCGGCCGAAGCTGTTGCTGCTCGACGAACCGATGGGCGCGCTGGATAAAAAGCTGCGCTCGCAGATGCAACTGGAGCTGGTGGAGATCATCGAGCGCGTCGGCGTGACCTGCGTGATGGTGACCCACGATCAGGAAGAAGCCATGACCATGGCCGAGCGCATCGCGATCATGCACCTGGGCTGGATCGCCCAGATCGGCAGCCCGGTGGATATTTATGAGGCGCCGGTCAGCCGCATGGTCTGTGAGTTCATCGGCAACGTGAATGCCTTCGACGGAACGGTGGTCGAGGATCTGGAAGGTCACGCGATTATTCACAGCCCGGACCTTGAGCAGAAGATTTACGTCGGCCACGGCGTGAGCACGTCGGTGCAAGACAAGTCGATCACCTACGCCATCCGCCCGGAAAAAATGCTGGTCAGCACCCTCAAGCCCGAGACTCGATACAACTGGTCCGAAGGCAAGGTGCATGACATCGCCTACCTCGGCGGCCACTCGGTGTTCTACGTGGAACTGCCCGGCGGCAAAATCGTCCAGTCGTTCATGGCCAACGCCGAACGCCGTGGCGCGCGCCCGACCTGGGACGATCAGGTTTACGTGTGGTGGGAAGACGACAGCGGCGTGGTACTGCGCTCATGAGAACCTTCAATCAGCAGTTCCTGCGCCTGGTGCCCAGCGGCCGCAAACTGGTCATCGGCATTCCGTTCCTGTGGCTGTGCCTGTTTTTCCTGCTGCCGTTTTTCCTGGTGATGAAGATCAGCTTCTCGGAAGCGGCCCTGGCCATTCCTCCTTACTCTGAGATTTACACCTTCGCCGAACAGAAGTTTCAGCTGCTGCTGAACATCGGCAACTACTCGCTGCTGACCGAAGATGAGTTGTACATCTCGGCCTACTTTGGTTCGTTGAAGGTCGCGTTTTTAAGCACGCTGATGTGCCTGGTGATCGGTTTCCCGATGGCCTATGCGATCACCAAGGCCAACAAGGAAACGCAGAACGTTCTGCTGTTGTTGATCATGATGCCGACCTGGACCGCGATCCTGATTCGCGTCTATGCGTGGATGGGCATACTCAGCAACAACGGTTTGCTCAACGCGTTCCTGATGTGGACCGGGGTGACGTCGCAGCCGATCGAGATCCTCAACACCAACACGGCGGTGTACATCGGCGTGGTCTATGCCTACCTGCCGTTCATGGTGTTGCCGCTGTACGCCAACCTGGTCAAGCACGATCACAGCTTACTGGAAGCCGCGTCGGACCTGGGTTCGAGCAACTTCAACAACTTCTGGAAAATCACCGTGCCGCTGGCCAAGAACGGGATCATTGCCGGGTGCATGCTGGTGTTCATTCCGGTGGTCGGTGAGTTCGTGATTCCGGAACTGTTGGGCGGCCCGGAGACCCTGATGATCGGTCGGGTGCTGTGGCAAGAGTTCTTCAACAACCGCGACTGGCCGGTGGCATCCGCCCTGGCGGTGGTGATGCTGGCGATTCTGATTGTGCCGATTCTGCTGTTCAACCGCAGCCAGGCCAAAGAGATGGAGGGACGGGGATGAAACGCTTCGGGTTTTCAAAGTTCATGCTGATTTTCGGCCTGTCGTTTATCTACCTGCCGATGCTGATTCTGGTGATCTACTCGTTCAACGCCTCGAAACTGGTGACGGTGTGGGGCGGCTGGTCGGTGAAGTGGTACGTCGGCCTGCTCGACAACTCGCAACTGATGGGCTCGGTGGTGCGCTCCCTGGAAATCGCTTGCTACACGGCGATTGCCGCCGTGGCGTTGGGCACCCTCGCCGCTTTCGTGCTGACCCGCGTGACGCGCTTCAAGGGTCGTACGCTGTTTGGTGGTCTGGTGACGGCGCCGTTGGTGATGCCGGAAGTGATCACCGGTCTGTCGCTGTTGCTGCTGTTCGTGGCCATGGCGCAGTTGATTGGCTGGCCGCAGGAACGTGGCCTCGTCACGATCTGGATCGCCCACACCACGTTCTGCGCAGCCTATGTGGCGGTGGTTGTTTCGGCGCGTTTGCGTGAGCTGGACCTGTCGATCGAAGAGGCAGCCATGGACTTGGGTGCGCGGCCGTTCAAGGTGTTCTTTCTGATCACCATTCCGATGATCGCACCGTCACTGGCGGCGGGCGGCATGATGTCGTTTGCCTTGTCGCTGGATGATTTGGTGTTGGCGAGTTTCGTCTCTGGCCCGGGCTCGACGACGTTGCCGATGGAAGTGTTTTCGGCGGTGCGTCTGGGCGTGAAGCCTGAGATCAATGCCGTGGCCAGTTTGATTCTGTTGGCGGTGTCGATCGTCACGTTCATGGTCTGGTACTTCAGCCGCAAGGCGGAAGCCACACGCAAGCGGGCGATCCAGGAAGCCATGGATCAGACCGCCACCGAATCCTGGCAGCAGCCGAAAAACCAGCGGGTCGAAGCGACGGCCTAGTGAAAATCCTGTAGGAGCGAGGCTTGCCCGCGAAGAATACACCGCGGTTTTTCAGGCATTACGCGTCATCGTTCTTCGCGGGCAAGCCTCGCTCCTACTGTGTTCTATAAAAAGAAAATGGAGTTGTACCGATGAAAATGTTTGGCAGGACTCTGCTGACACTGTCCTTATTGGGCGCGATGGCTACCGGTGCCCAGGCCAATGACAAGGTATTGCGCGTCTACAACTGGTCGGATTACATCGCCCCGGACACGGTCAAGAAGTTCGAAGACGAGACCGGCATTCGCGTGACCTACGATGTGTTCGACAGTAATGAAACCCTTGAGGCACGCTTGCTGGCCGGTAAATCCGGCTACGACATTGTGGTGCCGTCCAACAGTTTCCTGGCCAAGCAGATCAAGGCTGGCGTCTATCAGCCGCTGGACAAATCCAAGCTGCCGAACTGGAAAAACCTCAACCCGGTGCTGCTGAAAAACGCCTCTGCCAGCGACCCTGACAATGGCCATGCTTTCCCGTACATGTGGGGTTCAATCGGCATCGGTTACAACCCGGCCAAGGTCAAGGAAGTGCTGGGCACTGATGCGCCGGTGAATTCCTGGGACTTGCTGTTCAAACCGGAAAACGCCGCGAAGCTCAAAGCCTGCGGCATCAGCTTCCTTGATTCACCGACAGAAATGCTCCCGGCCGCCCTGCACTATCTGAGCTACCCGGTGAACTCCCAAGACAAGGTACAGATCGCCGAAGCCGAAGCGCTGTTCATGAAGATTCGCCCGTCGGTGGCTTATTTCCATTCGTCGAAGTACATCTCCGACCTGGCCAACGGCAACATCTGCGTAGCGGTCGGTTACTCCGGCGACGTGCTGCAAGCCAAGGCCCGCGCCAAGGAAGCCGGCGACAAGGTGAAGATCGAATACAGCATCCCGAAAGAAGGCGCCGGCAGCTTCTACGACATGGTCGCCATCCCACGGGATGCGGCTAACGTCGACAGTGCTTACCTGTTCATGAATTTTCTGATGCGCCCGGACATCATCGCCGAGGTCACCAACAATATCGGCTACAGCAACGCCAACGCAGCGGCCACGCCGCTGGTGGATGAAGCCATTCGCGACGACCCGGGTTCCTATCCGCCGCAAGCGGTGATGGCGACGTTGTATGCCATTCCTGACATGCCGATTGCCACCCAGCGGATCATGACCCGGGGCTGGACGCGGGTGAAGCTGGGTAAGTAATCCCGCCTCACTGATCGTTCCCACGCCCGCGTGGGAACGATCATTCATCCATTACAGCTTTCCCTTTTTCCGTTCACGCAGCGCCTTACCACCGCTGCACTCCTCTTAAGAAGAACGGCTTCACCTGGCTTCCTCGGTTAAGGTGAATTCAGGCGCCCTCGGGCGCCTTTTTTTGTGGTGCAGAATATCCAACTCCTATTTAACTGTAGTACCTGATGGCATATACACTTCAGCAATTTCTTTACTCAGAATTTTTCTCATAAACATTGATATCCTCATTCGGTTGAACTTGCCTTTGCTTCTCCCGATTTACCCTTGCAATTTTCGCCTTGGCAATAATGCCGGCATAAACCGCAGATAGCTCGATACCATTTGGCCGTTCAGCAAGATAAAGTAAATGCTGCCCGATCAGTAGCGGGTCAAAGTTTTTGATAGCTTCCGAAGTGAGTATATCCATCCCCATTGGAACGGCAGGCTCGTAATGCAGAATCCAATTATCATTTGGAGGTGAGAACGAATCCGCTACCGTTTCAGGGTTGCTTTCTAGTTTCCGCTGCATAGACTCATCGAGCTTACCATCCTCTCGTTTAGACGATATGGTTGTCGGTGAATCAGATTCCGACTCCACTGCAACGCTCCCGAGTTTACTATCTATCGGGGCGTCTTCTTCTCCAAACAGATCAAGATTTTTGATTCTGACGTTTTTCGATTCGCTTAGTGAAGGGGTGACATCATACGAGCTGTTTAGTCGCTCTAAAGCTTCGCCAAATGCTATCTGGGTACGAAACTTACTTAGAATGGTTTGGCCAGTTTCTAGTTTCAACCACTGCCAACTTGTATTTTTTTGCAGTCCAATATGAGGAGGACCAATAGGGGTTACCTCACCTAATGCTTCAAAATAAAGTTGGCCACCATCAAATTTAAGAACATCAACTGCAACACGCGGAGCTTGCCAGTAAAGAATGTCAGGGTAAGCAAAGCTGGTGGCTTTAGCACCACGACTCACGTCGTAAAGCCGTCCTGCTTCAGCGCGGATGTATTCTTCGTCCTGAATGGGCCCTAAGAAGGTCGACTCAGGATACGTAGCCCCGATTAGCGCGCCCGCCATGGTAGCAATCGTATCGGTATCGCTCTCAAGGAGGTTAGCGACAATATTGATAATTTCTTGGGCGCCCGAACTCGTGCAGAGCCATGCGGCGACATTTGCAAAAAGCGCACATTTCAGACCGGAACCGCGCTCTTTGGGATTAAGCCCATTCTCGGACTTCACAATACCCTCATATTGCTCACGAATCGTTGAGTGCAGGCCTGAGTTCAGCGCAGAGATGGCGTTTTTTGAGGTTATCTCCCACTCTTGGGCGACCTGTTCAATCGCATCTTTCAAGCTTATGCCACTCTTCTGCTCCCAGGTAGGCAACCAGAACGTAGACAGGTCAGAGTCTTGTGCAATGTGGTTCGGTATCGCTCGAACATACGCGACCAACTCGGGCCACTGCCCCGGTGAAAGCGGCCGTGCTTCGCGCATAGCATGGGCTAGGCTTACCGCATGTATTACAGCCCCGGCAATACCTCGCATATGCCCGTGCGTGCATACTGCATTGCGAATTACATCAGGTAGATAGGCGTTAACGTCACCCAACTCCTCTGCCGCCCACACGTGAGGCTGAATTCTCATTGCGGCACCATTCCCGCCGCCGTTGGTGTAGCCATTGAAGAAGTTGCTGAACCACGTATTGCTGCGGTTACATAAAGCTGTTGCTGCGGCCTTGCTGCCCCGGCCTGCACCTAGGCTATAGGCTTGCCAGACGGGTAGTTCGATTTTTGCGAAAGACTCAACGTCGAAGTATCCGTTACCGCGGATTGCACGCGAGGTTGCTAGCCGCAGCTGAGTATCGTCGGAGTATGCACCTGCTGGCAGAGTGACCATCGCACCAAAACGGCCGCCAATCTGACGCCTCCACTGCTCGGTTCGAGTAGCTCTAGACTGGCCAAGTCGCTGCTTGACAGCTTTTTCAGTAGCCAACTCAGTCGGAAAACCCAACGCATCTGCGTAGGCCGACCACAAGGCGGATGATATGGTGCGCTTCAGCCTAATGTTTGACATGAGGTTCTCACTTGATGCCGGCAAATAATTCAGGTGCCACTTGGATAGGGATGTTTGGATGTGATGTTATTGCCATCTGCCCCATCAATTCGTCTATTTCAGATTCGCTTCGTACATAAATCTGCTGCAGGTATTCTGTCGACACTTCTTTGGGATAGAGAACCTCCGCCTGTCGACATGTAGGTAAGTGTGCTGGGTAGCTGTCGGGGCGTGTCACTGAGCTCGAGGTTTTACTATTCCAATGACTTACAAAAGGTGCAAAAGCTGCTTCAAGCCCCAAATGACCTTCGCCTCGCCGCACATCACTATAAATATTGTTCGTTGTAGAGAAGAAAACACCATCATGAGTAAGGATTTCAGGGCTAAAATCTAGAATACACCAAAAGAAGTTTTTCTCACGATGCCAGTTATTCTCCGCCACTTGGAAAAAGTTGGTATTGATCTGCGAAATTGACAGATTTACATAATTAAGCCATCTGACATCTCGGTCCCGGCAAAGTGCGTTCGGTGTAAAAATGTGCTGGAGCTGCTCGTCTGAATTTAACAATTGGCGTGACTTTAATGCTTTAGACGCAAAAGTCCCTAGCGAGCCACTGTTTGTCGTGAAGTGAACAACCGACTTGATATTTCGTTGTTTAATCAGTTTCCTAATTTCGACTTCACTCACACCTGGACTCCTTGGTAGAGGCTTGGATCGCAACGACGGATCATATCTGGAGCGTCAGAGGATTTGAAGCCAATGATCACGCTTTTTCGCGCCCTGCCCACAGCCATAGCTATGAGGCGGCGCATTCTGGCTGCCATTTCGTACTCGCTAGGTGAGCCGGGCACGTCTACGAACTGGCCGTCTAGTCCAATCATGATGACGTGATCGAACTCAAGGCCTTTGCACGAATGAAGAGAACTGAGTGCGATATTTACATCGCCTTCTGGCCATTCGGCCTCAGACCTGAGATTTACCCATTCCATCCCCTTCGCACTAAGTTGTGTTTTTAGCTCTTGGAAATGTAACTTCGGATGAAGGAAAGCAACGCTTTCTTCATGAAGATCAATATTCCCCTCAATATGCCGCAGCACATAGGCAACCTGATTTTCATGCTCTCCTAAGAGAACAAGGGGCTTATCTCCTATACGCGTTGCGCTTGTGTGATTCGGAATCGTCCAATTCTCATCAGCTTCGAGGCCTTCGAGCAACTGGGCTGCAAACATCGCAATTTGTTGAGTATTGCGGTAATTCTTTTGCAAATTAAAACTAGGGTAACCAACCACACCAATCTCTGAAAATATGAAGCTACGACTATAGATACGTTGGGCACTGTCGAGAACAAAAGTGATGGAGGAGTCTGGAGAACATTGATTCAGGACGGCGCGCAATTCATTCGCTGAAAAATCTTGCGCCTCATCAACTACAACCAAATCGTAATTAACAACCTTATTGCGGCTAAGGTTTACCGCAAGGTCATTCCAGTCTAGCTTCGAAATGGTTTGTTTTCCGGACAGATAGGGGTAGATCACCTTATCCAGAAGTACCTGCCTAGCTGGACGCTCCATCCTAGGGCTAATACCCCGTCCCTCCCGTTTCGCACCAATGTAGTCACCGAGACTCTCAGGGGTAAACCGGCCAAGTACGTATCGGGCCTCATCCACCAGAAAATCGGTGTCGCCACTAAGAGGTTCAGCAAAGGCTCTAAGAATGTCATCAGTATTAGTGAAGTTCAAAATACTGGGGACTGGGTGAGAGTTATGAAATGCCCACCTATTGAAGGTGGAGACATCCAAGTTAACCAGCCTGTCGAAATTTTGACTCGAGGTCAGTTCGCGAACATATCCCCTCAAGGTCTTATTGTATGTAAGAACCAAAATATTTACGGGTTTGGGATCATCTTTCTTTTTGTTCCGGTTGACGTAGGTAGGTGTCAGTGCCCTGAGCTTCAGAAGGGCTGTAGTGGTCTTTCCACTTCCGGCCGCCCCTTTTATAATCTCAACGCCAACATTGATTCGCGAGAAAAGGGCTAGTTGCTCAGGAGTGGCGGTAAGATTCTTGAGAGCTTTCATATAACCGTTCCATGGTAAGGAGAGTCATAATCCTAGCCCTTGTAGTGGCATTTGGCTACACCAAGCTTTCTTAACCGTGAGAGATGCTCGGTACTACTGGAGAAGGAGAAGCGGAGTATCGAAGTCCAGCATGCAATCTAGCTCTTTCAGCCACAGCTAAGCTGTCGCATATCAGCGTGATCAAACTGGCGGGGGGCTTGGAGTGGATCCCTCGGGCGCCTTTTTTTGTGGGCTTATGAAGCGACCAGCGGCCACTCGGCCAGCGCTATGTACCGGCCTTTATGGGACTCGAACAGGCTGAAGCGATCGGCGCGCAGGAAAAACTCTGGCGGCGTAGCGGATTCGGGGACCGGTGCCCGGTAGTCGCGCATCAGGGTCAGATGCGGGCGAAATTCCCGCCGGGTGTCTTCGAAACCAAAGGGCAACATGGCCTGCTCCAGCGCATACACCAACCGCAGCAACTCAGGTGCTGCCTGCTCGGGCGCCAGCAACAGAACCCCGGAGCGACGCCAGACTTCCAGACGATCAAGCACAACCGTCAACGGCACGCCGGGCATCTGGACATTGGCGGCGGCCTCGCAGACGCCCGCTATCTGCGCCATCCCCACCGTGCCGAGAAACAGCAGCGTCAGATGAAAGTTTTCCGCCGGCACCGGGCGCCCGACATTGAGCTCCAGCGCGCTGCGCCATTGGGCAATGGCCCGGCGTTGTTCGGGGGCGCAGTTGAGGGCGAAGAACAGCCGTTTGAACGGCTCACGGGATTCATCGCTCATGTCTGCCACCTCAAGGCTTCGGGGACTCTTTGATTTTACAAAGGGATACCACACCAGCAAGCGCATTTCTGGCACCTGCCGGCAGGCGCGTTATAGTTGAAGCAACCGAATCGACGGGAGGGCGCCATGCGTCAGGTCATCAGCAAAGAGCCATGGTGGGCTGTGCCACCCAAGCCGGGCCAGGATGAGTCCGAGCTGGAATGGGGTTGGCTGGTTCACTACAACGAAGGCGAGCCGCGCTTCGAATTCATCAAGGAGCGGCCGTCGGACAGCCAGATTCGTAACCGCAAGAGTTGCAGGACCACCCCGACGCCGGAGTGATCCTGCGACAATGTTCAGGCTTTGACGAGCATCTCGAAACCGCCAAAAATCGCCCGCTGGCCGTCGAACGGCATCGGATTGACGTCCGGCTGCATCCGCGGATCGCTCATGAGTTTCGCCATTCCGGCGTCACGGGTGGCCTTGTCCGGCCAGACGATCCAGGAAAACACCACGGTTTCGTCTTCCTTGAGTTTTACTGCCATGGGAAATGAGGTCAGTTTGCCATCGGGCACGTCATCGCCCCAGCATTCGGCGAGGCTGAGTGCGCCGCTTTCCTTGAAAATTTCGGCAGCGGATTGTGCGTGTTGCTTGAATTTTTCGCGGTTGGCGGTGGGTACTGCAGCGACGAAGCCATCTACGTAAGCCATGATCGTTCTCCTCGGGTTATGGGGTGATCTGCTGGGTAGTCGATTCAACGTGGCTAAAATCGACAGTGCCTGCATCCAGACCGACCGACGGTTCTACGGTCTCCTCCAGGCTGCCCTCGATCTGCCTGGCCATGTACAGCGTTCCGGCCATGACGCCGGTGGCGGGGTTATCCACCAGCTTCACCCATGCCTTGTCGAACGAATTGCCCAGGCTGCTGCGGATCAGCGCTTCGCTATCGGGCCGATCGTTGGCCTGAATAATTGCGCGCACCCCCGCCACCCCCACGGAAATCAACGCCCCGGCCGCCTTCCCCGCCACTGCCGCCACTGCACTGGCCGCCCCTCGGGGGGCCATTTCGGCTTGTATTCGCTTGCTGGCACGCTTGGCCACCGGCGCCATGCCGGCGTCCGTCGAGGCGATGCCCTTCTCGCCGCCTGCCGTGTGGATCTTCTCGATCAGCGCCAGGTAGGCCGGCAATTTGCTGAGTTCGGCATGCACCACCTGATACAGCGAAGCGTCACGGGCTGGCGGCGGGCCCAGTGAAATAGCCGGAATTTTCTGGATGCGACCGTTGAGCTGCGCCATTGGCACGCCATGACGTTTGGAAATAACTTCGAGCTGCTGCCCCATCAGTTGCACATAAAACTCTGTCGCCTGCCCAAGGATCGCGTCGGGATCGACTTCCACCGCCACCGGTTCCAGCACCCGCCGGTGATATTGCTCCAGCAGATAGGCCGCCAGGCGTTTGGTCGCCGCATCCTGCTCGTCTCCGGCATTGATGGCGTACCAGCTGACTTTCATCGACAGCCATTCCTGGGTCCAGTAGCTGCTGAACCACGGAATGAAGACTTCTTCGGTTTGCTGATAAACCCGCGTGCGCCAGTGCTCCATGGACCCGCGGGCGTAGACCCTGGCCTGTTCGGTGGCCTGTTGCGAAGCGGCGACAATCTCCCGGTCCACCTGCTGCCAGGTGCTCTGGGACACGACCACCGGCACCACGATTACCGGGGCAGGCGTGGGCGTGGCGCATCCCGCCAAGATCACCAACACAGCGACGATCAGCGAACGCAGGTTCAAGATCGCGGGGTCCTACAGACTGCGTCGAACGGAGTGTCCAACGCTAAACAGCGTACTGATTTGAGTATAGGTCGGGGGCGAGGGCCGTCCGTCAGATGAATGGATGGCGCCCTCAAAGACGCCTTCGCGAGCAAGCCCGCTCCCACATTGGATCACTGTCGGACACAAAATTTGTGTACGCAGGAGATCCAATGTGGGAGCGGGCTTGCTCGCGAATAGGCCCTCAAGACCACCGAAGATCGCCACCATCATTCACATCAATATTCACCATCGCCGCGAATGCCTTCCGCAAAAAAACCATCAGGTGCAGGATCAATCTCATCCCTGTTTCAACCCCGCACCGGAGGGGCAAACCATGTTGATCCATCTCCTGACCTGCCTGGCCCTGACGACCGTTACCCTGACCCTGTTTTCCCGCTTGGTGCTGGATATCGGTAAAACCGAGGAGCCGAAATCATGATTCATTCCGTCAGCCTCGCCGTGAGCTTTCCGGTATTCGGCAGCAACTATTATTCACAGCAGGTCGTGTCTCGCAAAGCAGTCGCGCTGGTGTTCGATGAGCACTTCGAGGCCTTGCTGATGCCGGCAGCGGCCAACCACTTCAGTAACGAAGTGGTCGGGCTCAACGATCAGTTCCGCTTTTTGAATGATGTGCTGGTTGAGCATTTGCTGGAGACTGAAATGGCTCAGCGTTCGTCGGCACAAGCATTCACCTTCTGACACGCTCGCGCCCATCTTGCTAACTGGTGCTCAAGATCCGCACCGGCCCCTGGCGATTGAGAACCTCGATCATGACGTTTTCCCCCGAGCGCCGGAGCATCAAGTCCACACATTCAGCACCCACTGCCAAACGCCGCAAGGCGATGGTGTCCAGAAACGCCGGGAGCACCGGTTCGTCGAACAGGATGTTGAGCTTCCTCGGCCTGAAGCTCAGCCCCAGGCACGACTGAATCATCGACAACGGCGCTGCAGCGGCCCAGGCCTGGGGCATGCAGGCGACTGGATAGAACGTCGGCCCTTGGGTACGTTGCCGGGCAAAGCCGCAAAACAGTTCGGGCAGGCGCCGCAGATCGATGTAGGTCGACGCGGCGAACAGACCTTCGAAAATCCGCGCCGCGTCCCGACGGTAACCGTAGCGGGCGAAGCCGGCCGCGATCAGCGCATTGTCGTGGGGCCAGACGGAGCCGTTGTGATAACTCATCGGGTTATAGCGAGCCTGGGAAGACGCGACGGTGCGCACGCCCCAGCCGGAAAAGGATGAGCGGTCCATCAGGACGCTGACGACCGATGCCGCGCGTTCCGGGTAAGCGATGCCGGCGAACAGGGCATGGCCGGCATTGGAGGTACGGATTCGACAGGGTTTCTTGTTGCCGTCCAAAGCTAATACATAGGTGCCCAGCTCTTCGTCGAAGAAGCGGTTATCGAATTCTTCGCGCAAGCGTTGAGCCTTGTATTTAAGGCGTTGAGCCCGGTCTGGATTACCCAGCCGACGAGCGATTTTAGCGGCACCAGTCCAGGCGCCATACACGTAGGCCTGAACTTCGACAATCGCAATCGGACCCACGGCCAATTGCCCATCGGCATGGAAAACCGAATCGTGACTGTCTTTCCAACCCTGGTTAATCAGCCCCTCGGCGGACTGCCGGCCATACTCGACAAAACCGTCGCCATCACGGTCGCCGTACTCCTCGATCCAGCTCAGCGCTGCTTCGATATTCGGCCAGAGCTGACGCAGTGTGCCCAGGTCATTGGTGCGTTCCAGATACGCGGCGGCCAGCATGACGAACAGCGGCGTGGAATCGATGCTGCCGTAGTAGCGGCGGAACGGCACCTCGCCCAATTCGGCCATTTCCCCCAGCCTTATCTCGTGCAGGATTTTACCGGGCTCGGAATCGGCATGGGGGTCAACGATGGTTGCCTGGTTGGCGGCCAGATGCCCGAGCACGCCTTTGGCAATACCGGGATCAAACCACAGCATCTCCCATGCCGTGATCAGCGCATCTCGTCCGAAAACGGTGCTAAACCATGGAATGCCGGCATAGGGATATAGCCCTTCGGGGGTTTTGGTCATGAGCATGTAGAGGTCGGACACGCTGCGGCTGACCGCCTCGTTGAACACATCGTGGGAGCTCACCACAGAGGCCGCCCGCGAAGAGAATGTGCGTAACTCGCGCCGGGAATCGCGCAATGAAATAAAGAACCCATGGCGCACCGTAAACGGCGGATTTTGCACGCCGCAGTTGATGTCCATGAACAGCGACTGGCTTTCCCCAGGGGCCAGCCGAACCTCGAACAACGCCGAATCGCAGGTCAGGCTTACCGGCACCGGGGCGAAACGCAGGCGGGTCATGCGCCGTTTGTGATCCAGACCGGTGTAGGAAAGCACCACCTCTTCATCGGTAATCTCTGCCCGGTGCCCTTCGCCGCGTTGCGGACGCCGGGCGCCGCGAACTTCGAACAGGTCTTTGAAGTCGGCTGCGAACTGAATTCTCAATTGCAGATGCTGGGGCGAATCATCGAAATTGCGCAGGGTCAGGCGTTCATAGCAGGAGCCGTTCCACAAGAACCGTGAACGGCGCAGATGGATCAAATCGTGGTGCAGGATTTTTTCGCCATGGCTGTCGAACAGATCCGGGTTGGTCAGGTCGCACGTGAGCATCGCGTTATCGTCACGCAGCGTCGAACTGAGCAACAGCGGCCGCGCGCCGTTAAGCGTCAGGTAGAGCCCGGAAAGGTGGCGGGTATCGGTATGGAAAATCCCTTGCGGGCTGTCGTCCGCAAACAGCACATCGCCATTGGGATCGAACACCGCGAAGGTGTCGTTGTTTTTCAGGTTGCGCAAACGCAGCTCTTGCAACGACGCGGTGGCGGGAATATCGAAGGGCGTGGAGGGATGGCCATAGGTGTTGCCCGCCGTGAGATGGCGGTACAACTCCAGATAGTGATTGGTCATGCGCTCGACCGTGAATCGCTCCTCGAACCTGGCCCTCACCTTGCGCCGATCCAGCTCTGCCAACCGCTGCACCGCCGCTACCGCTCCTGCGACACCATCGACGATGTAACCGGATACCCCCTCATCGATCACTTCCGGCACCGAGCCCTGACCAAACGCAATCACCGGCGTGCCGCACGCCATGGCTTCGATCATGACCAGGCCGAACGGCTCAGGCCAGTCGATGGGAAAGATCAAGGCGCGAGCATTGCCCAGCAAATCTGCCTTTTGCGATTCATCGATCTCGCCGAGAAATTCGACATTCGGATGGGTGGCGATCATCGGTGCGATGATTTCTTCCCAATACACCAGATCGGCCTTGTCGACCTTGGCGGCGATTTTCAATGGCAGCCCGGCCTTCGAGGCAATCTCGATGGCGCGGTCCGGGCGCTTTTCGGGAGAGATACGCCCCAGAAACACCAGATAGTCGCCGCTCGGTTCAGGGTTGAAGGTCAGCAGATCACCCGGAATGCCGTGATAGACGTTGCCCACCCAATTGACGTCGCCCTTCACCGGACTGCGTTGCGCCTTGGACACCGAGACCAGCGGCACCTCGGGAAAGTGAGGGTAAAAGGATTGGTAATCCGCAATGTCCAGACGCCCGTGAAGCGTGGTCACGCTGCGCCCGGCCAAGTGTCGAATCAACGGAAAATGAAAGATATCGACATGAAAATGCATCACGTCGAATTGATCCGCCTGCCGCAGGACTTGATCGAGCATCAGAATGTGATGAGGTGCCCCGTCCTTGATGCGTGGATCGAACCGCAGGGCTTGGTGCGCGCCCGCTTCCAGGCGTGCCGAGGTTTGCGAATCGCCGCTGGCGAAGAGCGTGACATCGTGGCCCTGGCGCACCAGTTCTTCGGTCAGGTAAGACACAATCCGCTCAGTGCCACCGTACAAACGGGGCGGACAACGTTCGGTGAGCGGCGCGATCTGAGCGATCCTCATGGAGAGGCCCTCCGTCATTCGGTCGAAGAATTAAGGCCTCCAGCACTCAATGCCAGTCAGTTAAGCGAAATCCCTGTGGGAGCGGGCTTGCTCGCGAATGCGGTGTGTCAGGCGACATCAATGTTGACTGTAACGCCGTCTTCGCGAGCAAGCCCGCTCCCACAGGTTGTGCGGTTTGACTGACTGGCATTGCCTCCAGTCAGATCTGGTGGCCCTGTCCTCGATTGACGGTACGCCTGCTGCAACAGTTCCATCCGGTAATACGACCTAATCCTGTAGCAGCTGCCGAGCCCGCGAGGCAGCTGCTACAGAGTGCATTCAGCCCCGGAGTACGGCGATGAAGGGGCCTGGCGCGGTCCGTAGTTTTACATTGGCGGCTTATCGACATCATTCAATTGGAACACTCTATAAATATTATGAATTCTCTTCGAAAGCATTTAATTGAGCGTTTCGATGAAACAACCGTCGCCGGAACCAGACAGCCAATAACGTAAAGAACGCACCTGCCACGGCCAGCGCCATGTCGGCTTGAGAGTCCCATGGGTCATTTTGTGCAGCGACAAACGCCTTCGCCGTGTCTTTTCCCAGGAACTGCCCACCTATCCATTCCACGATTTCATAGACTGCCGAGGTCGACAGCACGATGTTCAACGCGATAAACCCAACCCAGAAACCGCGCAGCGGCGTGATTCGCACCAGCACTTCCCGAATCGGATACACCATCAAGAGTCCATACGTCAGATGGACCAGCCGATCGTAATGATTGCGTTCCAACCCAAGGGTTTTGTTCAGGCTGACCCCGGTCAAGGCTGAGCACCAGCGGTCGTAGGGCACCAGCGCATAGGTGTAGTGCGACCCGAGTTCATGAATACAGAGAAATACGAACACCAGACTGATGGAAACGGCAGACAGACGGAACCGTCGAGAGACGACCACCAGGACCATCACCAGCAGCAGGGCCAGCAGGTTTTCCAGGACCCAATCCACTCGGCTATGGGGTGAAACACCCAGCGCTGCGACGATGAGAAGAAATGCAATCAACAGCGCCAGGTCGTATCGCGGGTGCTCCTTGGGCGTCATGACCGGCAGAGGTCTGCTGTGACTACTCAGGTCTTTTGCGCCTATCGACTTGCTCATTGGGCGCCTTCTTCTCGAGTCTTTTAAATTCGAGACGCGGCCGCTTCGCAAGTTCGTTTTTTCTGGGCGGGTATTGCGGCCCGATACCCGCCCCCAACGCTTATCAAGGCCGGCGCACCGCCCTCACCTTCCCGCTGCTGCCGCCGCCACAGAAAAACCGGTCGTGACCATCGAACTCAAGTCCCGAGACCCCGACGCCAGCTGGCATCTGGACGCTCTCCAACACCTCGCCCGTCGCCGGGTCGACTCGCCGCAGCTCACTCTCGTCACCCTCCCAGGTGCCGTGCCACAGGTCGCCCTCGACCCAGGTTACCCCGGTGACGAAGCGGTTGGATTCGAGCGTGCGCAGCACTGCCCCGGTCTGGGGGTCGAGCTGATGAATTTTGCGCTCGCGATATTCACCCACCCAAAGCGTCCCTTCGGCCCAGGCGAGCCCCGAGTCGCCACCGCCGCCGGGCGCGGGGATGGTGGAGAGCACACGCCCGGTCTGTGGGTCGATTTTCTGGATACGATCCTCGGCGATCTGAAACAGGTGCTGACCGTCGAAGGCGGTACCGGCATGGGCGGCGACATCGATCGAGCGCAGCGTCTTGCCACTCGCTGGATCGAGGGCGTTGAGTTTGTCGCCGGAGGCAAACCAGACCTGCTGGCCGTCATGGGTGACGCCATGGACGCTGTCGACGCCTGGAAAAGGGCCGTATTCGCGGATGATTTCGGCTGTTGAATGTTTCATGTCTTGTTCCTCGTTCACTGGGTTGGTGAAGGGATGCTAATCATTGGGCAGCAACCCTGTGAGTAACAATACCGTCGCGAATCCTGGAACCGGCGGGGTCATCCAGCGACGGGCCCGGCCATGACCGAATGACTGCACCTTGCCGGCCACCGCCAGCGTGTCGAGGGCTCGTTGCACGGTGCGCTGACTGGCGCCAAGCACTAACGCCAGGGCTGAACTCGACCATGATTCGCCATCAGCGAGGAAGGCGAGCAGCGTCGCATGTTGCTCTTCGACAGGCCGCGCCAGCACCACGACGTCACGCGCATCCTGCGGCACCAGAGCAAACCCGCGCGGGGTCGCGACGACATCAGCGATCAGGTGCAACGCTGCGCGCAGGCGCCCGAGCTCGACGCGCAACCGCGCGCGATGGGAGTCATCCGCGAACTTCATCCGAAAGGCGCGCGCAATCAGCGTCTCCCTCGGCACGTCGGCGGGCCACGCTTCGCCCAACGCCCGGGCGAGCGCGAAGAGCACCGGCCGCCGGGCAAGTGAAACCGCTGAGCCTGCGTCACGCACGACATACCGGCAGGCATCCACGACCAGCTTAGGGGATGCCAATAACGCTTCAATCTCATCGAGCAGCAGCGGCCGTTCCTGACCACCGACAATCAGCCGCGCCGCCGGCGTGTCGAGGATGCGGGCGGCACTTTCGACCTCGGCCGTCAACGCGGGGATAGCGGCGTGTTGTGCGGCACGCTCGGCCCGTTCAAGTGCCGCGCGCGCTGCTTTTGTTTGCAGGCGACGCATCGCAACGCCTGCCACGACCAGTTCGTAGGCTGCCCTCGATGCGGATGGTAACGGCGTCGGATCGAGTTCGGCGAGCCGGTGTTCGGCTTCGTCGAGGTGCCCAATCAGCAGTAAGCGGCGAATCTCGAGGTACCGCGCATGGGCGGCGTTGACCCGGTCGCCGTGCGCCTGAAGCGTCGCCCGCGCGGCGTCGAGTGCCTTGGTTGGCCAGTTCAGGTCCCGCGAGGCGAGCGCGATCTCGGCCTCGGCGACGACACATCGCGCCCGGGCCAACGCCTCTTTCGGCGCGAAAGCACGTGCGGCGCTGCGCACCAGCGCCTTCGCGCGCACAAGGTCGCCCAGCTGCGCCATCGCGATGCCGCGAAGCGCGAGCGCAGGCGCATCGTCGCGCAAGGCGATGCGGTTCAGCGCGCCGAGGGGATCACCCGCCGCGAGCGCACGGGCTGCCGCCGTGATCAGCGAATCCATCTGAAGCGCGCCACCTGTCACCCCCACCGTCCGATGCCCGCTGATCAGTCTATCTCACGACCGCCCGGCCGCACGCCGATCCGCCATGGGAGCTGCTTACTTGATCGCCAGGCTGCGATCGACCGTAGGAGCTGTCGAGCCCGCGAGGCTGGGATCGGCTGCGCAGCAGCCGTGAATCCGGCTGACGCGGTCTGCCTGATACACCGCGAGTTCTGGTTTTACGACTGCTTCGCAGCCGATCGCAGCCTCGCGGGCTCGACAGCTCCTACAGGGCCGATCATCGCCTCGTAAATGACGATCAAGCCCTTCGCGTTGAGCAATACTCCACAATGAGCTGAGAGAGCGCCGCCACAATCGCCTGATCCGCTTCAGCAGAGGCAAACAACCGAAACTGCGCATCCGGCAAATCCGGCAATCCTTGTTCCGCCCCCAGAGCCGCCAGTCCCTGCCCCAATTGACTGACCGTCATGGGCGCCACCGCGAAACCAGCCAGCGCCGCCGCCCGCAACCCGGCGGTGCTGGTGCATGACATCGCCGTACGTTGGGCGATCCCCGCCTGAGCCAGCCGCCTCAGCGCGATCTCACGATAAGGACAAGGCTCGGGGAACAGCGCCAGCGGCAACGGTGTCGGTAACTGAGTGACGGGCTGCGCCGACCAGGCCCACACCAGCGGTTCTTGCCACAGTAGCAACCCCGCTTCGCTGGTTTCGCACAGAGAACCGATGACCAGCTCAAGATCGCCTTGCTTCATCAGGTTCAACAACGTGCCAGGAATGCCCACCTGCACGTCGATTTCCATGCCCGGGTACTGCGCCGCGAAATCCTGAAAGGCCCGCAGCAATCGCGGTTCGACAAAATCCTCCGACACCCCGATCCGCACCCGCCCGTGAAACGGTGTGCGCGTCAGTTGCGCCCAGGCATCACGGTTCAGCGCGAGGATCGTCCGCGCATAAGCGATCAGGCGCTCGCCATCGGGCGTCAATTGCTGGGAACGGGTTGTACGCGTCAACAGCGGTTTTCCGACTTGCTCTTCAAGTCGCCGCAAGTGACCGCTGACCGCAGATTGGGTCAGGTGCAGCTTTTCGGCTGCGCGACTGAAACCCTCTTCATCGACGACGGTGACGAATGTTTTTAACAGCAGAATATCGAACATAGCTCAATTCGTGATTAATGGCTTATTTATTCACGATTTATATTCCAAATAAAACTATGTTGCAATGGTCCAACTTCCCCCGCCCGAGACACGCCATGACCACCCTTCTGCATATCGAATGTTCCCCGCGCAAACAGCGGTCAGCCTCCCTTGAAGTCGCCCGCAGCTTCATTGCGCGCTATCAAGAAAACACCCCGGACACCGAAATCCTCACCCTCGATCTTTGGAACATGGTGTTGCCGGAATTCGATGAGCTGGCAATGGACGCCAAATACGCCGGGCTCAATGGCACGCCCTTGACCCCGGCGCAGCAAAACGCCTGGAACACCTTGAAAGACCTGGCCGGGTTCCTGCACCGCGCAGACGTCCTGGTAATGTCCGTGCCACTGTGGAATTTCAGCATTCCGTACAAGCTCAAACACTTCATTGACCTGGTGTCGCAGAAAGACATTTTATTCAGCTTCGACTCGGAGCGCGGTCTGGAAGGCATGCTGCGCAATAAAACCGCCGTGGTGATGTACGCCCGCGGCCTGGATTTTTCGGCGCAGTCGATCACGCCAGCGGAGCGCTTCGACTTTCAGAAGCCCTACGTGGAAGCCTGGCTGCAATTTATCGGCGTGAGCGATGTGCATTCGGTGATTGTCGAGAAAACCATCCTGGGGGAAGACGTTGACCAGGCTGCGCGTAAGGCCGCGACTCAACAGGCCATGAGGCTGGCAGATAGTCTCGTGCTGTAAACTGACCGCGGTACGTTAAGTCGTAATGAGAAGGCTGCGTTCGCCCGTAGCAGCTGCCCCATACACAACCGCCTTTCACCACCTCAAGCAAGAGAACCCTCATGGCAAATCGCGACATCACCTTTCTCCCCGACCCAGACCCGGAATCCATCTCCTCCGATGTCGCCGGTTTCGGCGGCCTGTTGGTCTCCACTCAAATCCCCACCCGTGCCGACGGCAGTCTGGAGCTGGGTGGCATCGCCGAGCAGAGTGAATGCACTCTGCAAGCGCTCAAGGTAGCGTTGGAGCTAGCCGGCAGTTCGATGGACCGGGTGCTGCATCTGACCATCTACCTCACTGACATGGCCGATCGCGCCGCTTTCAACGAAGTCTACAAGCGCTTCTTCGCCAAGCCCTGGCCGGTTCGCGCCGCCGTTGGCGTGGCCTCTCTGGCGGTCGAAGGTATGCGTGTGGAAGTCACCGCGATGGCGGCCAAGGGCTAAGTCTGCGGACTTGTCCGGTGCACCTGCTCCAGCGAGCGGCCGCCACGGCATCACTCATTCCCAACGGCAGGTTTGCGCCGTCGGGAATGAGTGATGCACTCAAAAAAAGCGGCTATTTGACCAGCCGTTTTTCCTTGGAAGGCCTGTAGCCGAAGTACGAGCTATAGCACTTGCTGAAATGACTGGGCGACACAAAGCCACAGGCAACCAGCACGTCTACCTGGGACAGTTCTGTGTGCTGAAGGAGTCGACGCGCTTCGGTGATGCGCAGCTCCATGTAATATCGCTGCGGCGTGGTCCCGAGCTGCTCCTTGAACAAGCGTTCGAGTTGTCGCCGGGAACGGCCCGCGTAGACTGCCAGCTGCTCCAGCTCAAGAGGCTCTTCGAGGTTGGCATCCATCAGCTTGACCACCTCTCGCAGCGGCGCGCTCACACAGATATTTTCAGCCGGTTTGATGCGCCGGTAGCGAGACTCCTCGAAAGCAAGAATGTCCTCGATACCCTCGACCAGGGCTTTATCGTGCAGTTCCTTGATCCAGTCCAGCGCCATATGAAATGCCCCGGAGGGACTGGACGCGGTGAGCCGGTCTCGATCAATCACATAGGGTTCACTGGTGACATGGGTCGCCTTGGAGATTTCCGCGAGTGCGGGGCGATGTTCGGGGTGAATGGCGCAACGGTATCCATCGAGCAAGCCTGCGCTGCCCAGGAACCATGCACCGTTCCACAACCCGGCCAGAATGACACCCTGATCTGCCGCCGCTCGCAACAGGCTGATGAGCTCATCAGTCGCCTTCAGTTCTGTCCTGTAGCCACCGCAAATGACCAGCAGGTCCAGGTTGTGAATGGCTGAAGAATCGATACGTGCATCCGGCCGAATGACCAGGCCCAGGTCGCTGACGACCTCCCCCTCATTCAAGCCGAACGTTCGGGAAGAGAACAACCCGGGGCGCAGAAGATTCGCGGTGACAATCGTATCCAGTGCTTGCGTGAACGCGGGCAGCGAGAAATGCTCGAGCAGCAAAAAGCCTGCCCGAGTCATTCGAGCAGGCTCGCCAGTGTTTTCATTCAGATAGCGGAGGTTTTTCCCCTTCATGCCTCCGCTGAATTGACGTCGTTCGATCAATGTTCGACCCACTCGGTTACGTTAACCAACCTGTCATTAGGTGCGCTAATAAAGCTAATGCTACCTGCAGAAGCTCAAAAAGCCCTAGCGCAATTATGCGACCGATCAGGCCAGTTGAAAGCCGTGACGAAGCGGGTCTTTATCATCGACGAAAATGGTGTTGTGGCCGGGGACGACACGCGAGAGAGCGTTTGCGACATGCCATTGAGGCAAGGGAGAGGCGTTATTGAAAACAGTAAGCATTGAACCGCGTCATAAAGGCTGAAAAACCCGAACTCCCTCCACACCGATGAATCCAATTTATAGGCCAATGGAGGTGAGCGAAATGAACAATGATGACCGTGTTAATGACGACGAATCAGAAACGACCTCGAACATCCCGCCTGCCGATACCTCTGGCAATCCCGACGATGTGGTTGAAACAGAGCTTGAGGACAGCGACAACGACAACGACAACGAAGGTATAAATCAAACCCATGCCCGGGAGCTGGAGGCTGAAGAGCTCAGGCGAAAAATAGCGGAGATAGAACGCAAGGTGGCGGACGGTAACTAGCAGGGTGCCGCTGGAACGAGAGAAATCATGATGCAGACGTTGGTGGGGGGTGATCTCCCAAACGGTATTATGCGTTCCGGAAATTGACCGCTTTGCGTTTTGGATTCAACCCGCCGATGCAACAGATTGCAATTGGGCCAAAACCGGTCAATATCGCTCCCTTTCGTCTACCCTCACAAAGCGCCAGGCCTGCCTGGCGCCTCGACATTCTTTTGTTCATACACCGGAGATTTTCCATGCTCAAGCGTACCCTGGCGTTGGCCGTCAGCTTGATCCTGCCTTTTTGCACCCTGTTGGCGCAGGCCGCCGATACGCTGAAAGTCAGTGCGATTCCCGATGAAGCCCCGACCGAACTGCTGCGCAAGTTCAAGCCACTTGGCGCCTATCTGGAACAACAATTGGGCATGAAGGTCGAGTTCGTGCCGGTGAGTGATTACCCGGCCGTGGTCGAGGCGCTGGCTACCGACCGCATCGACCTGGCCTGGCTGGGCGGCTTCACGTTCGTGCAGGCACGCCTGAAAACCGGCAATGCCATTCCGCTGGTACAGCGCGAACAGGACGCCCAATTCACCAGCAAATTCATCACCGCCGACCCTGCCGTCAAGTCCCTCGCCGATCTCAAGGGCAAGACCTTTGCATTCGGCTCGGTGTCCTCCACATCGGGCAGTCTTATGCCGCGCTACTTTATGCTCAAGGACGGCATCAAGCCTGAAACCTACTTCAGTCGCGTCGGCTACTCCGGTGCCCATGACGCCACTGTCGCCTGGGTCCAGGCCGGCAAGGTCGACGCCGGCGTACTGAACGCCAGCGTGTGGGAAAAACTGGTCGCCGCCGGCAAGGTCGATACCACCAAGGTCAAAGTGTTTGCGACCACTCCGGCTTACTTCGACTACAACTGGACGGTGCGCGGGACCCTCGATCCAGCGCTGGCGGCCAAGATTAAGGCTGCCTTCCTGGCCCTCGATCCGGCGAAGCCTGCGGACAAGGAGATTCTGGATCTGCAGGCCGCCAGCCGATTCATCGAAACCAAGCCCGAGAACTACAAGGGCATCGAGGAAGCCGCACGCGCCGCCGACCTGCTCAAATGACATTGCGTCTAACCCAGGTCAGCCTTACCCACGCCAATGGTGTCCAGGCGCTGCGTGGCGTGGACCTGCACATCGGTGCAAACGAACAGGTCGCCATCATCGGCCCGTCCGGCGCGGGCAAGTCGAGCCTGCTCAACCTGCTGGCCACTGCCCTGCGACCGGGCAATGGCGAGCTGCAGGTGCTCGGCGAGCGAGCCTGGCAGCTTTCTGCCCGTCAGCGTCAGCGTCTGCGCGCGCGCATCGGCCTGATCCATCAGTCGCCCCCCCTGCCACCGCGCCAGCGCGTGATCACCGCGGTTCTGGCCGGTAAGCTGGGTCAGTGGGGTCTGGGCAAGAGCCTGCTGAACCTGCTGCACCCACTGGATATTCCGGGCGCACGCGCGGCATTGGCCCGGCTGGACCTGAGTGACAAGTTGTTCGCGCAATGCCAGCAACTGTCCGGTGGACAGCTGCAACGTGTGGGCATTGCCCGCGTGTTGTACCAGGCGCCCGAGGTGTTGCTGGCCGATGAGCCGGTTTCGGCCATGGACCCCGTGTTGGCCCAGCACACGCTTTCGGTGCTCTGCAGCCATGCCCGGCAGCACAACGTCACCCTGGTCGCCAGCCTGCATGCGGTGGAGCTGGCCCTGGCGCACTTTTCGCGCATCATCGGCTTGCGTGATGGACAGATCCTGTTCGACCTTCAGGCCAGCGAAGTCGACCGTGAGTTGCTCGACAAGCTTTACGCCAACGAACAACTGCTATCCCCACCGATTGCTCCGGCGCCCTTGAGTGTGCAGATTCCCCGATGCTGACCCGTGATACCCGAGATCCGGCCACCCGGCCCCGCCTGCTGTTCACATTACTGGCCCTTGCCCTGCTGTGGCCAGGGATCCACTTCAGCGAATTGGACCTCAGCGTACTGGTGGCGAGTGACAGTCAGAGCGAGATGGGCCGGTTTGTGTCCGCCTTCTGGCCACCGGCCCATGGCGAAGCGTTCATTGAGCTGTTGTTGCAAGCCACCCTGCAGACCCTGGCCATCGCCACGGCCGGCATGGCCCTGGCGTTGCTGTTGGCAGTCCCCGCCAGCCTGTTGGCCAGCCGCGCTCTGTCGCTGTCTGCGGCCTCCCGTGCCGGCCACCCGAGCTATTGGGGCCAACTGCTGCGTTGGCCGGTACGCGGTTTGCTGATCTTCCTGCGCAGCGTGCCGGAAATCGTCTGGGCCCTGCTGTTCGTGCGCGCCGTCGGCCTCGGCCCGACGGCCGGGGTGCTGGCCATTGCCATTACCTACAGCGGCATGTTGGGCAAGGTCTATGCGGAAATTTTCGAGTCGGTCGACCAGCGCCCGGCCCACGCGCTACTGCAATCGGGCAGCGGTCGGCTCACAGCCTTCTGCTACGGGATCCTGCCCAATGTCGCTGCGGAATTGCTGTCGTACACGGTTTACCGCTGGGAATGCGCCATCCGCGCCTCGGTGGTGATGGGCTTTGTCGGTGCCGGCGGTCTGGGCCAGCAAATAGATCTGTCGTTGCGCATGTTCGCCGGCGGTGAAGTGGCCAGTTTGTTACTGACGTTCCTCGTGCTGGTGCTGCTCGCCGATCAACTCAGCCGCCTGCTGCGCTGGAGGCTGGCATGAATCGCCTGATCAATCTGGCACTGCTGCTCTGCATCGGCGCAGCGGTGATCGCCTCGTTCATCTACCTGGGCATCGACCTCGGCGAGCTGGGCGGCACCGGCAACCTGAAGCAGATGGGTGCTTATGCGCAGCGTTTTCTCAGCCCGGACCTGAGCTCCGGTCATCTGCAAGCCATCGGCCACGGTGCTCTGGAAACCATTGCCATGTCTGCCCTGGGCACCCTGCTCGCGGCGGTATTCGGTCTGCTATTGGCATTGCCTGCGGCCGGGCGTTTCGGCTGGCCATTGCAAAGCGCGTCGCGTCTGGTGCTCAACGCTTTGCGCGCGGTTCCGGAACTGGTGTGGGCCGCGCTGATGGTCCTCGCCGCCGGCCTCGGCCCCAACGCCGGTACCCTGGCGCTAGCCCTGCACACCACCGGCGTGCTCGGTCGGCTGTTCGCCGAAGCGCTGGAAAACACCCCGCCGGAACCGGCCGAAGCCATCCGCTTGCAGGGCGGCAACGCCGTATGGGCTTTCTGTTACGGCACACTGCCCAACCTGTTGCCACAGCTACTGGCCTACGTCCTGTACCGCTGGGAAAACAATATCCGCATGGCCAGTGTGCTCGGCTTCGTCGGCGCCGGTGGTTTGGGGCAAATGCTCTATGTCAGCCTCAGCCTGTTCCAGGAAGCGCAAGCCAGCACGGTGATTCTGGCCATGCTGTTACTGGTATTCGCGGTCGATACATTGAGCAGCTGGAGCCGTCAACGGTGGGTCAAGGCTTGACTGCTTCAGATGCATCTGCAAGGCGCCCGGCAATCGTTCAGTGGGTCTTCGAAGCTATGCAAACCCGAGGAACGACAGGATAACCACGACGATCACAACGACCCCTACGATGTAGATGATGTTGTTCATGAAGGCGACCTCTCAACCTGGACAGGACTGCGACACGAGGGTGCTACAAATACAAAGTACTGCACCTTTGCGCGCAATTCCATTCGGAACACACATAGGCCCCGCTCTCACCGAAACCTTGGTTTGACGCCGGGGAAAAGGACGACGGATTCGTTTTCCCTGAACGTCAGCCCGGGGGATTTCGGCCAGTCACGACAGCCTGGGCCAAACGCGGCCTCCCAAAACCAAGGGGTGCACTCAGTTTCCCCGACCACCTATTGATCGCGGTCTGTCATCGGCTAGTGGTGCTGAGGTGTTGGGCGTGAAATATAGGCCTATGATTTACAGGGACTTTTAAAAAAAGTCGGAATCGGTAGCGCAGAGTTATCTAGAGACTTCTATTATTTCGTTATCGCCGAATCCGGTCTAATCACTGTTATACGTTAGCGACAAAGCCAGGAGAGTAACATGTCGATAAAAAAAAGAACGGCCTTACTCCTGCTGGCTTTTAGCTTTTTCGGAGTTACAAGTTGTGCCAACATAAGAAACTATTCAGAAATCTCAAGCGAAAGAGACAAGAGCATTGTTTCTGATATTGACTATTATGACTTTGCATACAATGTAGATGTTATTGTGCTTCCTGCAGAAATAAAAAACAAAGAAAATGTAAATATTGACAATAGCTTTTCAGGTGAATTACAGATTTCAAACTGGGGGAATGCTATCAAGAATGCGACCCAGAAAGAAATTCATAACAGTGATCGCTTTATCGAATTTGGACATTACAGTGGGCGCATTGAAATAAGCACAGAAGTATCTTCAGTATCTGTAAGCAACACCTGGAGTGGAGTCCGAACGAAGTGCAACGTTGTTTACACATATAAAGATTTAGTGGCAGGAAAAACACTCTCCAAGCATGATAGCGCCATTGAAGTAATGACACTCTCCCCCACCCTACCAAAATCAAGTAATAGTGTTGTTTACAGCTTTGATCAACTTACATACGCCATTGCTCGCGAGGCGATTATTGGCCTCATTCGGTTGCCCTCCATTGCTGGTATCCAGCTAACACAGAAGCAGGTGAAATTTTATAACTCGAATATCAAAAGAAAACCCAACCAAATTATTAGCTACGTCCCAATTGACAATCTTATTAAAAAGAACAAAAAGGAACTGAACTCTGCTTTTTCAACGACTAAGAAAGTTCAAAAAAGCAGAAATAAATTGGCGAATAAAAACAAATCAAAAGTTAGAGTAGAGACCGTCTCTGCTCCCGCTGCCCCCACCCTGAAATCTAACACAGCTAGTGATACACCCACCGCAAACACCGCTAAATCGAGTGAAAACTTTGCCAATCAGAACTCAAGCCAGGTTGCGACTGAAACTAAAAAGGACGATAGAAGTTTAGGAGGCATTGCTGGTTCATCGGAGCGCTTGAAGGATGGCACCGTTAAAAACGACGAGCCCAGTTATGACGGCAGTGGATATATAGCCACGCCGGGGCACTATCAACCTCAAAACGAGGTATCGGCGGAGCAAGAAAAAGCAATGGATGCATGGATCAAGGAGGAAAACGCAAAGTTACAGAGAGCGACTGGCAACGCCGCTTCACGTATCGGGTATACAGCCGCACCGGGACTCAATCAACCTCAAATCGAGGTGTCGGAAGAGCAAGAAAGAGCAATGGATGAATGAACGAAAGGGCAATAAAGCAAACTCCGCAACCAACGCCAAAGAGTGCGGATCGGAAAATCGCAGCAACTTTTGAACCGCCGCTATTTATCCGTGAATGAAACACCCCATCGGTTGCCTCCAGCCTTTGGGGTGCAATTCATCAAGCCATCAAGAGCGCCCTACGGAACCTGTGACCGGTAGATTCCCCAGCAATTTGAGCCCGGTACTCTTCACGAAAGCGTCATAGTCCATCGGTCTCTCGATACGAGTTTCAGCGTTAGGCAGTACGTAGGCCCAGGCACGCTTGGACGATGCGTCGTAAACCAGCTTGAACAGGCGGGTCGGCACCCAGACCTTGTTGTCGCCGATAGTGGTATGGCCTGAATCAAAGAGCGGGCCGGTAAAGACAAAAACATTGCCATCGGCTCGCTTGGCAAACTTCCTGACATCGGACTCGACCTTACTCCAGATCTTCCGATTATTGGTTGGGTCCTGCGGCACCATGTTCGACAGTGCAAAGGATTGAGCCATTGCATTGGGATTCGGAGCATCGGCTGCCGGGGATTGATGGCCGCGGTCCACGGCCGGATGTTGGCTACGGTAGTCGCTCAACTCTGCCCGCCCACTCTTGGGGATGCGTGGGTCCGGGTAGAACTGGTTGGTGCGCTCCTCGCCTTTGGCATCCTGCAGCTGCGCGGCATTAAGGCGTTCGACCACGACCAACGGCGTCTTGCTGGTTTGCGAGTACAGCACCGCAAAGTTGTCGGAACACAGGGCCAGGGGTTTCATTGTTGCAGGCACAGTGGCCGTGTTGATCGGTTGCGCAGCCGGGAACAGCTCTGCGCAGCCGTCAAACGATGCCTGTTTCTGTTTGTTCGAATAGAGGCCCAGGGCCGCGTTCTGGCTGATCGAGCCCGAGCGGGATACTTGCTCCTGATGCTGGGTGGGCGGCTTGATGAGATCCAGCAGACTGCGGGCTTCTGCCCCGGTCGAGAGCAAAACAAGGGCCGACAGCCCAACTGCAATTTTGCGTAGGTGCATGCTTTAAATCTTCGAATTGGATTGAGGGGTAAACGTACGGCGAGTCCCGATTCACGGAACCTGGTGGAGGCGGTTGCTGATTATATTGCGGCGAGCATGCTTTCACTGTCCTTGATCAAAATGTCGATGCGGATCCGGTCGGTTCGCGCGGGATTTATTGACCATCACAAGTCACTTTAGTGCTGAGCAGCGTTTACATTCGACTCGTCGATGCTCTTCGAAGAAGCGATCGGCAGAGGAATGTAGACATCGCGCTCAACGGCACAACAACCCCATGGGCAAACCCGATCATAGCGCTCTATGATTGAACCCCATGACGACCTCTCTTCCAATCCGCCAACCCTGCCCGCCCGGAGCCTGCATCTGCGAGCGTGAGCCGTTGCTGGAAACCCCCGGCGCGGATCTGCGCATCCTGAGCCTGACCCGATCGGAGGAAAAGCGCTTGGTCGAGCGCCTGGAGAATCTCCAGAGCCTCGGCGATCTGGAGCGGCTGCAACGCCGGATGTACGAGCAATTGGGTCTGCGCGTCGAGATCGTCCCGGGCTTCAATGAAGTGCGCACCATGCGCGGCATCAACATCACCCTCGGCGAACTGCCGGGCCTGTGCCGCAAAACCCGTCAGTCGATTCCGGCGGCGATTCGTCGAGGGCTGGAGAAGCGCCCGGAGATTGCCTACGAGCTGCTCAATGCCAACGACTTGTTGCGTGATGCCTGATTGTTCTCGCTGTTATCTCGATATGTTCGTTTCAAATGTCCTGAAAGAGGATCAGCGGTCGTACGCGAAATGCGGGCCGCTGCTATGCCTTCTGATGGGAGAAAGGGTATCAGGCCAGCCAGGACGGAACTGGAAACACAAGCGTGGCCGTGGCCCGGCGCCAGCCATGTGCGCGAAGATAAAAGGTGCCAATCCGTAGCAGGAGGTGGCAGATGTTATTCATGGTCCGTTGGTCCATCAGTCCGCAACAGCGTAATAGCGCAATCGAACGTTTTCTCAAGACCGGTGGCGCGCCACCCGCAGGCGTCAAGATGCTGGGGCGCTGGCATGCCGTCGGTGGCTCGAGTGGTTTTGGCATTGCAGAAGCCAGTGATCCGGTGTCGATTCAGAAGTGGGTGCTGGAATGGAGCGACCTCATGAGCATGGAAGTCCACGCCGCATTGACCGACGAACAGGTGGCGCCGCTGTTGGCTGCCGCAGTCGGCAAGCAATAGTCGTCGAGGCGGCGAGTGCCCTCGCCGCCTTCCTTCTGATTCACTATTTTTTCATCCCCACCCGCCGCCGCATTTCGGCGGTTATCGTCTGTCGGGTTTTCTTCAGGTCGGCCCAGGGTTCGTCACCGATGTCGGCCAGACGTTCATGCACGTTGTGCACGTTCCATTGATTGCCACCCTTGAGCTCGGCCACCTCCTCGCGAAAGATCGGCACCGACACCGGCAGCCCTTCGCGGGTGCGCACGGCATACGCGCAAATAGTGGTGGCGCCCAGACCGTTGCGCAGGTAGTCGATGAAGATACGCCCGACGCGGTTTTTCGGTCCGGACACCGCAGAAAAGCGGTCCGGCAGTAATTTGGCCATGTGGCTGACGATCGCGTGGCTGAAGTCCTTGACCTCGTCCCAGCCGTGTTTGCGGGTCAGCGGCACGATCAGGTGAATCCCCTTGCCGCCGCTGGTTTTGAGAAACGCCTTGAGCCCCAGTTCATCCAGCACCGTGAGGGTTAGCTGAGTCGCTTCGATCATGCTTTTCCAGGGCAACGCCGGATCCGGGTCGAGATCGAGGACAAAGCGATCGGGTTTATCCAGATCGACTGACGTGGCATTCCACGTGTGCAGTTCCACCGTGCTCATCTGCACCGCGCCGATCAGCGCTTTGGCGTTGTTGATGATCATCACCGGTTGGCCCGTCAGTTCCTTGTCCAGGGTAACAATCCCCGGAATGGCCAGGCGCTCGGCGTTCTTCTGAAAGAACAGTTCGCCGGCGATGCCGTCCGGCGCGCGCACCAGCGCCACCGGCCGGTCCTTGAGTTGCGGCAGTATCCATTCGGCGACGCTGGCATAGTACTGCGCCAGTTGCATCTTGGTCGTGCCGCTGCTGGCGTCGATCACCCGGTCCGGGTGCGTGATCCGCACTTTGCCGCTGGCCAGGCCAATCTGCGACGGCGCGACAGTCGACTGGGCAGTTTTCGGGTCGGCGGCGTCAGGTTTCTCGGCGGCGGATTTGTTCTTCGCTGCGGATTTTGCTGCGGCAGTTTTCGAGGCTGATGTGTTCACGGTTGTCGGCAACTCCTCGGTGATTTCTTTGGCAGGCTTGTCATCACGCAAACCATGGAACACGGCGTGGCGCACCGAGCCGTCCTTGGTCATTTCGGCAAAGGCCACTTCCGCCAATAAAGTGGGTTTAAGCCAATGCACACCCTTGGCTTCAAAACCGCTAGGCGGATTGACCACCGACGGCTTTTTCGTCTGCAGCGGTTTCAATTGTTCGTAAATGCGCTTGAGAGTCGCCTCATTGAACCCGGTGCCAACCTTGCCGGCATAACGCAATTCTCCGCTGTCGCGGTCGTGCAACCCCAGCAGCAACGCGCCAAAGGCACTGCGTGCGCCTTTGGGGTCGGTGAAGCCGACCACAACGAATTCCTGCCGGTGCTTGCACTTGAGTTTGATCCAGTCACGGGTGCGCCGGGACACGTAAGGCGACCCCAGGCGCTTGCCGATCAGTCCTTCCATCTTCATTTCGCAGGCACTGTTGAGCAACGCCTCCGGGGATTCGCCGAATGCGTCGGAGAATCGCAACAGCGGGTTTTCATTGGGCTTGAGCACGGTCGCCAGCGCCGCCCTGCGCTCCTCGACAGGCACTTCGCGCAGGTCCACGCCATTGAGGTAGGGCAAGTCGAACAGGTAGTAAACAATGCTGCCACTTCGACCGGAATCGAACGCATTTTGCAGCGCCTGAAAATCCGGAACGCCTTGCTCGTTGGCCACCACCATTTCGCCGTCGAGCCAGGCCGACTCCAGGCCAAGCGCTGCCAATGCCTCGGCTTGCCCGGGTAATTTATGGGTCCAGTCGTGACCGTTGCGGGTGAAGAGTTTGACCTCATCGTGGTCGATGCGCGCCATGACCCGGTAGCCGTCGAATTTGATCTCATAGCTCCATTCGCCGCTTGGCGCGGATTCGACCAGTGTCGCCAGTTCCGGTTTGAGCAGCTCCGGCAGTTTGGCTTTGCGCGCGCCCGTCAGTTGTGCCGACTTTTCCTTACGCGCCTTGGCCGGGGCTTTTTTGATCGGTTTGGGTTTTTCAGTACCGTGCTTTTTTTCCAGAATTGTACGGTCGCTGAGCACGCTGTCTGGCTCGGCGGCGACCACGTCGTATTCGCTGTCAGGTCTGGCGGCGCTGTCTTGATGCTTGATCAGAAACCATTGTTCCTGCTTGCCCGGCATGTGCGTGCGCACGAGGTTCCACAGGCCGCCAAGCTTTTCCCCCTGCAGCTCGAATTTCAGCCGGCCCTTGGCGTACGCCTTGGCCGGATCGTCCAGGGGAATCCACACCCCACGGTCCCAGACGATCACATCGCCGGCGCCGTAATGCCCTTCGGGAATGGTGCCCTCGAACGTAGCGTATTCCAGCGGATGGTCTTCGACATGGATGGCCAGGCGCTTGACCTTGGGGTCCAGCGACGGCCCTTTGGGCACGGCCCAACTTTTCAGCGCGCCGTCGAGCTCCAGGCGAAAGTCATAGTGCAGGTGCGAGGCATCATGCTTCTGAATGCAGAATTGCAACGCATGATCCTTCGCTGTTTTTTTGCCCGAGCGTTTGACGGCGGCCGGTTCCGAGGTCGCCGAGAAATCGCGCATGCGGTTGTAATCGTCCAGGTTCTTGTTCATGGCTGATGCTCGTTGCCGAACGCTGAGTGGGCAGGTTCTACATCAGCAGAGCGACTGGCCCGGAAGAAAATTCCATCGCCGTTGAAATTGCCCGGACAGACGGACCAGTGCCTCGGCACTGGCTCGCAACGCAGTGAATATACTCAGCGGATGGGGGATTCATGCCTCGGAGAGCAAATCATGCGAACGGTTCACGTCATCGAAGCCGGGAAAACGCCCGCGCCGGTCAAAGTTGTTGGAGAGACCATCACTATTCTTGCCGGCGGCGATCTGACCAAACCCTTTGAAGTGCATATCCAGGAAGGTGTGCAGGGTGGCGGACCACCGCTGCACTTTCACCCTTGGGACGAGGCGTTTTATGTCATCGATGGGCAGGTCGAAGTGACCGTCGCGGGTCAATCCACTACCGTCTCGCCCGGGGGTTACGTGCACATCCCCGCTGGGGCGATCCATGCTTACAAGAACATCAGCCCTACCGCGAAAATGATCGGTGTGGTTTCCGATCCACGCGGCGGTCAGTTCTTTGCGGCGTTGGATCAGCTCAAAGTGCCTGAAGACCTGCCTCGGATACTGGAGATATCTGAAGGCTTTGGCGTTACGTTTCTGCTGCCGAAATCACCAGAACACGCGTAGGAGCTGCCGCAGGCTGCGATCTTTTGATCTTGGGCATTTTCAAAACCGCTGAAAATCAAAAGATCGCAGGCTTCGCCAGCTCCTACTTCGTCTGGCTGACGTCATGGGTGCAGCCCTTGCCCTTCACACTCCTGACAGAAACTGACACTGCCTCCTTTTATGCTGCGCCCACCTTGAATGGAGCAGCCCTATGATCACTCCCCGTTTTATTTTGCTTTTCGTGGAAAGCCCCGCTGTCAGTGCGCGGTTCTATGAGTTTCTGCTGGAGCGCAAGCCCGTGGAAGAGTCACCGGCTTTCGCGCTATTTATCCTGGATGGCGGCTACAAGCTGGGGCTCTGGTCACGGCATACGGCTGAGCCTGCCGTGGATGTAACGGGCGGCGGCACCGAGCTGGCGTTCTCGGTGGAGTCCGCCGAACAGGTCGATGCGCTGTATGCCGATTGGAGCGCTCTGGGGTTGACCATGGTGCAAGCGCCTACAGAACTCGACTTCGGTCGCACCTTCGTCGCGCTTGACCCGGATAACCATCGTCTGCGCGTGTTCTCCCCTCACTGAGCCGGTGCCCGCCTCGACATCAGTCAGGCGCAGGCGTACAGCGTTCACTACATGCCCCGGATATTTCCGGGGTATTTTTTTGCGCGGCGACTAAGATTCAAGGTTGGTGAACCTTATCCCTGCAAATCCGGTCGATACCTGCAACCCGACCCGGTTTGCCGACGCCCTAAACAACAGGGTGATCATTGGCTTGCTTCACTTTCTGGAGAACGCCCCCGTGATATCCACCGTACACATTGCCAGGCTAAAAGCATGGGGCGCCCATGGTTTTACCGCCACTGGCGTGGTCACAGCCTTCCTCGCGACCCTCGCCTTGCTGGAGAACCAGCCGACCAATTGCCTGCTGTGGCTGGGCGTGGCGCTGATCGTCGACGGTCTGGACGGCGCGCTGGCACGCAAGGTGAATGTGCAGTCGGTGCTGCCAAGTTTCGACGGTTCGATCCTCGACCTGGTGATCGACTATCTGACGTATGTATTTATCCCGGCCCTGTTCATCTACCGTTACATCCCGTTGCCGGACTACACCCTGCTGCTGACCGTGTCGCTGATTCTGGTGTCGTCGCTGTTTTGCTTCTGCAACGTCAACATGAAGAGCAAAGACAACTACTTCCAGGGCTTTCCCGCCGCGTGGAACGTGGTTGCGCTATGCCTGTACATCATCGATCCATCGCCGTGGATCACCCTGCTCACCGTCATCGGCCTGGCGCTGTTGACCGTGACCCGAATGAAATTCCTGCACCCGTTCCGCGTGCGCCGGTTCATGCCGATCAACATTGCCGTGACGGCCATCTGGCTGCTGTGCAGCTTGTCGCTGGTGGTCAACCACCCGGTCATCAATCCGCTGGTGATGGGTTTGTGGCTGCTGATGTCGGCCTACTTCCTGGGGATCTGCTTCTGGCGCACGGCGCTGGAGTGGTTCGACAGCTCGCGGCTCAAATAGGCACTGCGATCATGCCCATCCACATCGTCCAACTCGGCTCACCCCGCACCGCGAATGAAGGGCTGCGCCTGGGCACGGTACGCCGCCCGCCCCGTGGTGTACCGAAGGCCGAATTTGCCAGCCGGGATTTTTACGACGTGTGGCAACCGCTGCTGTCCCCCAGCCCCGAATTGGTGGCTGAAGCCAAAGCGGCGGAAGATGCCAAGGCCTGGGGCGCCTTCAAGCGCAAGTTCAAGGCCGAGATGAACCATCCCGCGCCCAGTCAACTGCTCGACCTGCTGGCCGCCCTCTCCCATCAAACGTCGCTGGCGGTAGGGTGTTATTGCGAGGACGAGGCTCACTGCCACCGTTCCGTGTTACGGGAGTTGCTGGAGGCACGGGGCGCGAAGGTTGTTTAGATAAAGAAAACCCCACAAATCCCTGTGGGAGCGGGCTTGCTCGCGAAGGCGGAATGTCAGGCGACATCTCTATCGACTGAACGGCCATCTTCGCGAGCAAGCCCGCTCCCACATTAGAACTTCGGCGTGACACCCATCGCCTGCACACCGCGGATCCCTTTCATCATCCTGTCCCGCTGATGCGCTTGCGGACGAGATTTTGATCATGGTCAATACTTAGAGGATTGAATGGCTATCGAATGACCACACGTCGGGCGCACAGGCGCTTCCCCATCGCAATCCAGGGGGCCCGTCGTCTGCTCGTTTACCCACGGGAGGTTTGTCATGTCTGGTCAAGCTCGTTTCATGCTGGTCGCCTCGCCCCTGATGGAACACAGCCCTGCCTTCGACCGGGCCGCAGCGCTGGCCAAAGCCGAAGATGCGGCCCTGCATATCGTGGCCTTCGACTATCTGGAGGGTCTGGCGACCGCCGGCTTGGTCAACGAAAAGGCTCTGGAGCAGATGCGTCTGGGCTATGTCGAGCGTCACCGCCAGTGGCTTGAGGAACAGGCTCGCCCCTTGCGCAAGATCGGAGTGCACGTCACCACGGAGGTGACTTGGGTCGAAAATCCGCTGGAGGAAATCCTGACGCACCTCAAAGAGCAGCCGATGGACGTGCTGATCAAGGCGCTGGAGCACCAATCACGGCTGTCGCGGCTGGTTTTTACCCCTCTCGACGTGCATTTGCTGCGCGAATGCCCGGTGCCGCTGCACTTCGTCAGCCATGCCAAGCATGCGTTGCCGCGCAAGATCGTTGCAGCGGTGGACCCCTTCCATCGTGATGATCACTACAAAAGCTTCAATGACCGGATTCTGCACGAAGCGTCAAAACTCGCGAGCGCCTGCAATGCCGAGCTCGACGTGGTCTACGCCTATGACCTTTCGTCGATCAGCTCGGACGAGTTCAGCTTCGAGAACGGTTCGGCTTTTTTCGCCTCGGACAAGGCCAAGACCCTGTTCGACTTCCAGGAGGATGCCTTCAACGAATTGGCCGCGCGCAACGGCATCGCGCCGGAGCAACGGCACATGCTCATGGGCAGCCCGACCAAGGTGCTGACTCGCTACGCCGATACCTATGACGTCGACGTGATTGTCATGGGCCGGGTCGGTCATCGCGGCATGGGCCGGTTGATCGGCAGCACCGTGGAACATCTGCTGTATAAAATGCCGTGCAGTGTGTGGGTGGTGTACACCGAGAGGCTGGATGAGTGATCGGCCTGGTCAGGTAGTCAATTCTGCACATACCCCTGTGGGAGCGGGCTTGCTCGCGAAGAGGACCTTACATTCAACAGTGATGTTGACTGAATGTCCGCCTTCGCGAGCAAGCCCGCTCCCACAGGGGATTTGTGTTGTCGTTTCAACGCCGTGTAATCACCACCTCCAGGTATTCACTGGGCACCACCAGCGACCGCTCTCCCGCCCGGTTCAGGCGATTCAGCAGTTCAGTCATGTCGTTTTCCAGGGCCGCGCCCTCTTCGGGTGGCAGGGTCGCAAAGGCCTTGTGAACCGGGCCATACCAGGTGCGGAAGGTGTCGATAAAGTGCGCGGCCGAGCGATAGCGGAAGTTGAACAACCGCCGTGTCACCTGGAGCTGAAAGTCGCGCTGATCGAACTGCGAGTGCAACCAGGCTTCGGTGCCCCAGTTCGAAGGGGGTTGCGCTCCTGGCGGTGGCGGCAGGTGGCGGCCCAGGGTCTTGAACATCTGGCCGATGAAGCCTTCAGGCGTCCAGTTGGCAAGGCCGATCCGCCCTCCATGACGGCACACCCGCGCCAGTTCCGCTGCGGCCTTGGGCTGATCCGGCGTAAACATCACACCAAAGGTCGAAAGCACGGCATCGAAACTGGCGTCCTCGAACGGCAAGTCCTCGGCATCGGCCACCTGAAAGGTCACGTCCAGGTGTTCCGCCCGTGCGCGGTCTTCGCCGCGTTCAAGCAACTTGGCCACGTAATCGGTGGACGTGACCTTGCAGCCCCGGCGCGCGGCGGCGAGCGTTGCATTACCGTTGCCGGCGGCGACGTCCAGCACCTGCTCATCACAGAGCAAGTCGCAGGCTTCGGCCAGTTGTTCGCCGACGATCTGTAAGGTGGTGCCGATCACGGCGTAGTCGCCGCTGGCCCACGAGGCCATTTGACGGTTTTTCAGGGCAGTGAGGTCAATGGGGGTACTCATGAAATCTGCTCCGTTGCGGGTTGGAACTCGTCCGGCTCACTCCGCCGTGGTGGGATCGATGATGTTCATGACCCGGGAAACGCTGTTGATGGGAAATTCACCTTTTTGGGCGTGCTCCCTGATCAGTCCCTCATTCGGCGCGATGTACACGCAGTAAATCTTGTCGCCAGTGATGTAACTCTCCAGCCACTGCACCTCTGGTCCCATCTCGCGCAACACATCGCAGGATTTTTGCGAGATCGCTTTGAGTTCCTGTGGCGGCAGTGCGCCGGCGCCCGGAAGCTCGCGTTCAATAATGTATTTAGGCATGGCAACGTCCTTTTCTTGAGGGTGATGACAGGGTCGGCAATGATCCCGTCGTCCACAAACTATCGCTCCCGGATACGCCGGCGTCCTGCCGATCGTCCGGAGAGTTCACCAAATATGGCATTCTCCGATACATGGTCGCCTATCTGTAACGCCGCATTAACAGATCGGCTTGCGTCGCCGAAAACGGGTTATGCAGCAGGCGTTTTGGCCTCTTCCAGCAGTTGCCGAATCATCTGTTCCTGAGTCTCGTACCGTCCCTCGCCAAAGTGGGTGTAACGCACCTGCCCCTGGGCGTCGATCAGGTAGTGAGCGGGCCAGTACTGGTTGTCGAAGGCGCGCCAGATCGCGTAGTTGTTGTCGATCGCCACCGGGTAGGTAATGCCGAGTTTTTTCACCTGCTCGCGGACGTTGTCGATGATGCGTTCGTAGCCGTATTCCGGGGTGTGTACGCCGATCACCACCAGGCCGTCCTTCTCGTATTTCTTCGCCCAGTCCTTCACGTAGGGCAAGGTGTGCTGGCAGTTGATGCAGTCGTACGTCCAGAAGTCCACCAGCACCACTTTGCCGCGCAGTGAATCGTTGCTCAGCGTTGGCGAGTTGAGCCATTCGACCGCGCCAGAGAGTGACGGCATCGCGCCTTTGGCCGCGTCCTGGGTCGAGTCGGCCTTGACCTTGCTGACGAAGTAATCGACCACTTTCGGTACGGTTTCCAGCACGCGCTGTTCAACCGTGGTAACGCCTTCGGACGAGGTGCTGGCGAGCAACGTGTTGTCAGCGCCAGTGGAGATGACCGCTGCGGCAACCAACACCGCAGCCCCCGTGCCGCGACGCAGCCAACCGGTGAGCGGAATCGACGGTTTCAAGCGATTGACCAGGCCGCGACCGGCGAAGATCAAAGTGCCCAGGGACAACGCGCTGCCCAGGCCGTACGCCACCAGCAACAGACTGGTCTGAACGTTGGCGCCTTGCAGCATGGCGCCGGTGAGGATTACCCCGAGGATCGGCCCGGCACACGGCGCCCAGAGCAGACCGGTGGCGATGCCGATCATCACCGAGCCTAACGGGCCAGACATTTTGCGGGTGTTGGGATCAAGGCGATTGCCCAGCAGTACGAACGGGCGCGCCAGCCAGCCACCGATGCGAGCGGAGATCAGCGACAGGGCAAACAGCACCATCACGATCAGCGCCACATGGCGGCCGGTGTTGTTGGCTTGTATCACCCAATCGCTGCTGACCACAGCCAGGCTGGAGATCAGGGCGAAGGTCAGGGCCATGCCGCCGAGGGTGAGCAGGATCGAAGAACGCGTGCGTTTAACACCGGCAAACAAAAACGGCACGACCGGGAGGATGCAGGGGCTGAGGACGGTCAAAATACCGCCCAGGAATGCGATGAGGAACATGGGGATCACCTTGAGAATACGAAGGGCGATACACCGCAGTTCCAGTGTGGGAGCGGGCTTGCTCGCGAAGGCGCAGTGTCAGTCGACATCAATGTTGAATGTACTGGCCTCTTCGCGAGCAAGCCCGCTCCCACACTGGAACGGCGGAAATTGACAGAACTGTGCAGGCTTCAGGCCTCTAGCTGCTGGCCCTGTGGCGTCTGGCTGTAGCCGTTCTCTGCAACCAGTTGCCCTTGCGGTGTGCGGCTGGAACCATCCTCAGTCAGCAGCGGAGTCAGTTGGAAGCAGGTGCTGCTGCCACAGCCGCTCTGTTCTACCGTCGCGTTGGCATGGGCAGCGGCGCCGGCTACGGAGAAAACGATGGCGGTGAAAAAGCGGGTGATGTTGTTCATGATGTTCTTCCTGTTTCAAAGGGGATGGGCAATGGGTCGTCGAAGGATTCAGCTGCCTTCGTTGCAGCCGTCAGCGAATTTGCTGTAATCCAGTACCCGGGTTTTGCCTTGGGAATCCAGGTAGGTCATCCGGGCATTCACAATCCCGCAGGCGGGGGTCGCGTCCTGTTTCATCGACAGCACTTTCTGGATGTCCAGGTGCGTGCCATAGGTGTAGGTTTGAGGGGTTACATCGGCTTCGGCCCGGGCCGACAAGGTGCAGATGTTCAGGGCGGCAAACAGGCAGGCGGCGTACACGGCTTTGGTGTTCATGGTGATTTCCTCAAGGCTTCAATAGGTCAATCGTTGATTGAGCCGAGGCGGTTGGGTTTGCCTCGATGGAACCTATTTGAAACCCGTGAGGTATCCCGTCTGTGTCGAGAACAGGTGCGGGTAAATCGCCGTGTATCCGCGCCTGCTTGCGATACACAGCGATACAAAACCCCTGAAATCGGCTGTTTTTGCGTCCCCGTGTATCTGCTGATACGCCAGATACACTGCAATACAATCGACGGCAGGCGAGCGGGCCAAGGCTCGATAGACTGCGCGACAACTCCCATTCAAGAGGCTTGGTCACCATGGAACACGTCGATCACATTCTCATCGTGGACGATGACCGCGAGATCCGGGAACTGGTAGGCAACTACCTGAAAAAGAACGGCCTGCGCACCACCGTGGTGGCGGATGGGCGGCAGATGCGCTCGTTTCTGGAGTCCACGCCGGTGGATTTGATCGTGCTCGACATCATGATGCCGGGGGACGATGGCCTGGTCCTCTGCCGCGAACTTCGCGCCGGCAAACACAAGGCCACGCCGGTGCTGATGCTCACCGCTCGCAACGATGAAACCGACCGCATCATTGGCCTGGAAATGGGCGCCGACGATTACCTGGTCAAACCGTTCGCCGCTCGTGAATTGCTCGCCCGCATCAACGCCGTGCTACGACGCACGCGGATGCTGCCGCCGAACCTGGTGATCACCGAAAGCGGTCGCCTGCTGGCATTCGGTCGCTGGCGCCTGGACACCTCGGCCCGGCATCTGCTGGATGAGGACGGCACCATGGTCGCCCTCAGCGGTGCGGAATATCGTTTGCTGCGGGTGTTCCTCGATCATCCTCAACGGGTGCTCAATCGCGACCAGTTGCTTAACCTGACCCAGGGCCGCGATGCCGACCTGTTCGACCGTTCCATCGATTTGCTGGTGAGCCGCTTGCGTCAGCGTCTGCTGGACGACGCCCGGGAACCGGCCTACATCAAGACCGTGCGCAGTGAAGGTTATGTGTTCTCCCTGCCGGTGGAAGTGCTCGGTGCGCCGTCATGAACCTTGCGCTGCACTGGCCCCGCACGCTGGCTTCGCGGCTGTCGCTGATTTTCCTGGTCGGCCTGATCCTCGCCCAAGCGCTGTCCTTTGGCGCTCAGTACTACGAGCGTTACGAAAGTGCGAAAAACACCATGTTGGGCAACCTGGAAACCGATGTTTCGACCTCCCTGGCCATCCTCGACCGTTTGCCCGCCGACGAACGCCCGAACTGGCTACCGCGTCTGGAACGCGCCAACTACAACTATCTGTTGAATGAAGGCTCGCCGGGCACACCGATGGCGGCTCGCGATGTGTCGATTGCAGTGACCTCGATTCAGGACGCCATCGGCCATGATTACCCGCTGACCTTTACCGACATCCCCGGCCCGAAAAAACACTTCCAGGCCCACCTGAAACTGAAGGACGGCAGCCCTGTCACTATCGACGTGCGACCGTCGATGGTGCCGTTGTCGCCGTGGTTGCCGGCGGTATTGCTGGGGCAACTGGCGCTTATGATTATCTGCACCTGGCTGGCCGTGAGAATCGCCATTCGCCCGCTCACCCGCCTCGCCCAAGCGGTGGAAACCCTCGACCCCAACACCCACGCCGTGCACCTGGATGAAAAAGGCCCGACCGAAGTCGCCTACGCTGCGCGGGCCTTCAATGCGATGCAGGCGCGCATTGCGGCTTATCTCAAGGAACGCATGCAGTTGTTGGCGGCAATTTCCCACGACCTGCAAACCCCGATCACCCGCATGAAACTGCGCGCCGAGTTCATGGATGACTCCAGCGAGAAAGACAAACTGTGGAACGACCTCGGCGAGATGGAACACCTGGTGCGCGAAGGCGTGGCCTATGCCCGCAGCATTCATGGTGCCACCGAGGAAAGTCGCCGCACTGATCTGGATTCGTTCCTCGACAGCCTGGTATTCGACTATCAGGACATGGGCAAAGACGTGCAGCTCAACGGCAAAAGCGCAGCCGTGATCAACACCCGGCCGCATGCCTTGCGACGGGTGCTGGTGAACCTGATAGACAACGCGCTGAAATTCGCCGGCACCGCAGAGCTGTCGGTGGAAACACAGGCCGATGGCAGCTTGTCGGTGAAAGTGATGGACCGTGGGCCGGGGATTGCCGAAGGGCAATTGGCACAGGTGATGGAACCGTTCTACCGCGTGGAGAACTCGCGTAATCGCAGTACGGGAGGGACCGGGTTGGGGTTGGCGATTGCCCAGCAGTTGGCCATCGCGATTGGCGGGTCATTGAAATTGAGCAATCGCGAGGGCGGTGGGTTGTGTGCGGAGCTCAGGTTGCCGACACCTCACTAAACACCACGAATCCCTGTGGGAGCGGGCTTGCTCGCGAAGGCGTCGGGTCAGCCAGCATCAATGTTGAATGACACACCGCTTTCGCGAGCAAGCCCGCTCCCACATTGGATCAGTGGTGTTTGATCGTTCCCAGAACCCCTTCCCCGTGCATCTGCTGCAACAACGCCAACCCACTGTCCATGAATTCCGACGCCCCAACCATCCCCGCCTCCACCGCCAACCCTTCCAGCTGCGCCCGGCCATCGAGCCGAGGAAATTCCCCGATCCGCTGCAACAACCGCCACGCCAACGGGCTCAGTTCGGAAAACCGTACCCCCCAGTCCTCGCCCCGACGAACCAACAGCAATGTCGGCTGAACTGGCGGCGTGTCCGGCCGGTAATCTGGCCCCACCAACTGCACCGGCCAGGCATACGCCAATGGCCAGGCCAGCGGCGAAACCTGCAACGGTCGATCCAGCAGCAACCCGGCATCGCTGGCCGGCAATGGCTCGGCTTCGGATTGTTGCAGTGCCATCTCGACCCATTCGTAATGCGCCAGCTCAACCATGAATGGCGGCCACGGTCCATCGCTCAGCGCCAGCGGCTCAGAGGCCAGAAACTCGACAAACTCCTGGGCAATCTCGCCGAATTTTGGCGTGCGCGCGCGGTAGTCCCGCAAGAAGATCCGCACCAGAGAACGCCACTCACCGTCACCCAATATCTTCACCAGCACCGGAAAAGTCCCGCTGAGCAACGACGACAGATTCGAAAACACCAGGTCGCGATAAACCTGCACCCGTGCCACGTCCATCCCAGCGGGCGGCGCACAGTGGTCCGGGTCGCGCAGGTAGCGAGTCAATATGTCTTGCTGCTGATACAGCGTCGGCTTATCCACGGTTCACCCCCTCACCTTGCAGGCGGCGAATGATCTGCAATTCAGTCACCAACTCAGAGAACGCCGGAAAATTGAAATCCCGTTCCAGCAGCGTCGGTTGCACACCGAACCGCGCATACGCCTCGGCCAGCAGCGACCAGACCACCGGTTTGACCGAGGCGCCATGGGTGTCGATCTTCAGCGTGTCGGACTCATCAAAGTGCCCCGCCACATGCATGGCGACCACCCTCTGCGCGTCGACACCCGCCAGAAACGTCTGCGGATCGAAGCCGTGATTGATCGAGTTGACGTAGACATTGTTGACGTCCAGCAACAGGTCGCAATCGGCTTCGTGCAGCACCGCGTTGGTGAAGGTCAGTTCGTCCATGTCCTGTTGTGACGCGGCGTAGTAGGAGACGTTTTCCACCGCCAGGCGCCGACCGAGAATGTCCTGTGCCTGGCGAATTCGGGCGGCAACGTGATGCACCGCTTCTTCGGTAAACGGCAACGGCAGCAGATCGTAAAGATGCCCGTCATCGCTGCAGTAGCTCAGGTGTTCGCTGTACAGCGGCACTTTGTGGTGATCGAGGAAAACCCGCACTTGCTGCAGGAACCCGACGTCCAGCGGTGCCGGCCCGCCCAACGACAAGGACAAGCCGTGACAGGACAACGGATAGCGCTCGGCCAAGGCGCGAAATGTCGCGCCATGAGCGCCGCCGATGCCGATCCAGTTTTCCGGCGCGACTTCCAGAAAGTCGAAAGCGCCCGGCGGGGCCGCTTGAAGGTGCTTCATTAAACCGCGGCGTAAGCCTAGCCCGACGCTCGTCTTCGCGGATGTGAGGGGAGTGTGCATGGTGTCGATCTCATCCTGGGATCCGGTCTCCAGCGTCTGAAAACTCAGTGCCGGCCGGCAGGTCCAGTCAAGCGCCGCAGTGTGTCGGGCCTGTGTTCACCAACGCCGCTCTTCTCAGGCCACTGTATCGGACAGGCAGTCAGATACAGTGGGATACACGAACTAGACTTATTGATTACCCCCGCAGGGGGCCAGGACGCCGTTATCGTCCTGTTCATTCCCACGATCACCGCCCAAAGGTGCATGCCTCGACAAACAATGCCTCTGGACCCTGATCCTGCTGAAGGAGCACACATGATGGACGAGGCCAGACTCAATGATTTCATGGGCAAACTGGTGAACGACATGGGTGGCGCGGCGATGCTCGCCAACGTCATCCTCGGCGAAGAGCTCGGCCTGTACCGGGCCATGGCCGACAGTCAGCCAGTCACCCCCGAAGCACTCGCCGAAAAGACTGGCTGCAATACCCGCCTGCTGCGCGAATGGCTCAGCGCCCACGCCGCTTCCGGTTACATGGAACACCGCGACGGCCAGTTCCGCCTGCCCGAAGAGCAAGCCCTGGCGCTGGCGATCGAAGATTCACCGGTCTATGTGGCCGGCGGTATCGGCGTGGTTGCATCGTTTTTCCATGACAAGGACAAACTGGTCAATGCCATGCGCGGCAACGGCGCCCTGCCTTGGGGCGACCACCATCCGTGCATGTTCAGCGGCACGGAACGGTTCTTCCGCCCAGGGTACAAGGCGCATCTGGTCAGCGAATGGCTGCCGGCCCTTGATGGAGTGGTCGCCAAACTGGAGGCCGGCGCCAAGGTAGCGGACATCGGCTGCGGCCACGGCGCCTCGACCGTGATCATGGCCCAGGCGTTTCCGAATTCACGGTTCGTCGGTTTCGATTACCACGCGCCTTCGGTCACCGTCGCCACCCAGCGCGCCGAAGAAGGTGGCGTGTCCGGCCGGGCGCGGTTCTTCCAGGGCACCGCCAAAAGCTATCCGGGCGACGACTATGACCTGGTCTGCTATTTCGACTGCCTGCACGATATGGGTGACCCGGTCGGCGCTGCAAAGCACGCCTATGAATCGCTCAAACCCGACGGCTCGGTGCTACTGGTAGAGCCCTTCGCCAACGACACGCTCGACGCCAACACCACTCCGGTGGGACGACTGTTCTATGCCGCCTCGACTTTTATTTGCACACCCAACTCATTGTCCCAGGAAGTCGGCCTCGGGCTCGGCGCCCAGGCGGGTGAGGCACGGTTGCGCAAGGTCTTCACCGAGGCGGGATTCACCCAGTTCCGGCGGGCCACCGAAACGCCATTCAACCTGATACTGGAGGCGCGTAAATAAGGGCAGGCTGGTTTGCCCGGATGCAACTGACAAAACCGGATCCTGTGGGAGCGGGCTTGCTCGCGAAGGCGTAGTGCCAGGCGACATCGATGTTGACTGTACTGGCCCCTTCGCGATGTAGAAACGGATACATCCTTTACAATCGAGACCGGGGACATCCTTTACGTTTTTGTGGGTTTGAAAGGCGGTTTTCACCGCTTTT
>NZ_JBIVCD010000040.1:0-58434 GCF_044746425.1 Pseudomonas sp. NPDC086112
AAAGCCGCCAGCCTGGACAACAGCGGCGGCACCCTGACCAGCCGTGCCAACCTCGACCTGAACCTCGACGGTCTGTTGACTAACCAAAACCTGGGCCTGATCAACGCCACCACCGGTCTGACAATCAACAGTACCGGCCTGAATAACCAGAACGGTTCTTTGCTGGGCAGCGCCATTGCCATCGACTTCGGGGCGGCCACCGGGGACCTGAACAACAGCGGCGGTCTGATCACCACCGCAGGCTTGCTGAGCCTCCAGCACCTGCGCGACCTGAACAACCAGAACGGCGAAATCTCCAGCAGCCAAAGCCTCGACCTCACGGCCCGCGCCCTGGATAACAGCGGCGGCAAACTGATCAGCAGCAACCTGCTGACGGTCAACGCCGACACGGTACTCAACCAGGGCGGCCTGATCTCCGGCTGGCAAGGCCTGAGCCTCACCAGCAACAGCCTGGACAACCGCAACAAAGGCACGCTGTCGAGTCACGACGCCGATGTGGCCGTCAGCGTCAGCGGTGCGATTCTCAACAGCGGCGAAGGTGCGCTGGTCAGCAAGAAAACCCTGAGCGTCAACGCGGCCAGCCTGGACAACAGCAACGGCGGCATTCTCTCCAGTGCCGGCGCCCAGACCTTGACCCTCAGTGGTCTGCTGAACAACGCCCAAGGCGGTTTGATCGACAGCGGCGCAACCCTGACCATGCAGGCCATGACGCTGGGCAATGCCGGCGGCACGGTCAACGCAAAACAGGACCTCAGTTTCACCGGCACCACACTGGATAACACCGGTGGCAATCTGATCGGCAACGCTGCCGTGACCCTGGACCTGCTCGGCATCCTGACCAACACCAAAGGCAAACTGGCCAGCGCCGGCCCGCTACTGGTGCAGCGTGCCACGCAAATCAATAACCAGGGTGGCCAGCTCACCAGCGAAGGCTTGATGACCCTGCTCACCAGTGGCCTGGACAACCGCAATCTCGGCACCATCGCGGCCAAGGATCTACTGACCATCACCTCGGACGGTACGCTGCAAAACAGCGCCGCCGGCCAGATCTACAGCCAGAAGGGCGACCTGCAAATCCAGGCCGCCAGCCTCGCCAACGCCAAGGGCACCCTGCAAAGCCAAGGGGCTTTGAACCTCACGGTCAGTGGCGATATCGACAACCAGAGCGGCCGCATCGTCGCCACGGACGGTGACCTGACCATCAAGGCCACCAACCTCGACAACCGCGGCGGTGTGCTCGCCAGCCTGCAAGCCGCGTTCACGGCCAACCTGAGCGGTGCGCTGAAAAATGGCTATGACCTGAACAACAACCGCCGCAGCGGCGTCACCCAGGCCCAGCGTCTGAACCTGACCGCTCTGGGCGGCATCGACAACTACGGCGGGCGTATCGCTGCGCAAAGCGGCGACGCGATCATCACCACTGGCAACTTCGACAACCGCAATGGCGGTCTCTACGCCAAAGGCAAGGTCAACGTCACTGGCAACAATTTTGACAACAGCGGCGACAACGATGGCCAGATTGCCGGTCAACAGATCGACCTCAATCTCAGCGGCGCCCTGAACAATCGACTGGGCATCATCGAGAGCGACACTACCCTGGCGATCAAGGCCGCCAGCCTCGACAACCAGACCGGCCAACTGCGCGCCCTCGGCACCAATGGCAAAACCAGCTTCCAGATCGGTGGCCTGTTCGACAACCGTAACGGAACCCTGGAAAGCGCCAACACCGACCTGACAATGGCGGTGGGCAGTTTCCTCAACGGCGGCGGCAGTTTGTTGCACGTGGGCAACGGCACCTTCGACATTTCCACCGCCAACGTCACCGGCGCCGGCGGCAGCATCGTCACCCGTGGCGGCCTGACCCTCAACGCCGACAGCTGGACCAACAGCAACGTCATCCAGGCCGGGCGTCTGAAGGTCAACGTCAACAGTTTCACCCAGACGGCGAGCGGTCAGTTGCTGGCCTCGGAGAGCCTCGTCGGTACCGGTGTCAACTGGTTCAACGAGGGATTGATTGCCAGTGACGGCAGCCTGCAGCTCAACCTCAGTGGTGCCTATACCGGTGCAGGTCGAGTCACCAGCCTGGGGAGTCTTTCGCTCAGCGCGGCCAGTCTGAATCTGGCCGAAGCGGGACGAATTGCCGGCGGCGGGCGGACAGATATCAGTGCCTCGGGCCCGATCATCAACTATGGGCGGATCACGTCAAATGACGATCTGCTGCTCAATACGGCATCCCTCAGCAACTACGGCACCGTGGGAAGTGCACAAGACCTTACGGTTAACGCCTCGCAATTGCTCAATCAGCAGGGCTTGATTTTCAGCGGCGCGGACATGCAGCTGCGCAGCAATACGCTGACGAATAGCTATGGCGACATCTACAGCCTGGGTGACTTGACCGTTTCCCGGAACGCGGCAGGCGAACGGGCAGACGCTATCGAAAACATCTCCGGAAGCCTGGAAAGCGCCGGTGACATGCGCTTGCTGGCGACTTCGATCAGCAACCGCAAGGACGTGCTGACCTTCGCCGAGCAACGCGTGAATGGCACTATCACCCACAGCTGCAGCCATTGCTCGGACGAGTGGAACGTCTGGTACTACGTCACTGAAGTGTATGAGCGCACGGTCGATAAAGACTCGCCGTCTGCCTTCCTGACATCCGGGGGTAACCTCGATATCACTGGGTCGAACTTCCTCAATCAATACAGTTCGGTGTCGGCTGCCAAAAACATCAACATCACGGTCGACACATTCAAGAATGAAGGTGTGGATCTATCGACCATTACTTATCGCAGCCACTATAAAAACCCTGCCGACACGGAGCCGGGAAGCATCTACCTGGGGTTGATCGACCCGGGTGGTGCGGTCAATGAGTACAACAAGTACAGCGCCAAATACGTGCCGTTATACCGGCGAGCCGATGGCGGTTACTTCTACCAACAGGAGAGCGGATTAAGCACCGAGCTCAACCCTGATTACGATCCGTCGAAGAACTTGCCAGTGCCTGAAGCGGTCACCAAATATGGGGTTTTCTCGGCCACGCAAACCGCCAGCACCGGTAAAAGCATTAATGCTGTTATTCAGTCCGGTGGCAGTACGACCATCACGGCTTCGACTTCTTTCAACAACAGCGTGCAAACGGTCAACGCGCCCATTGTCACGAGCGACAGCAAGGTGGACGCCACCGGCACCCAACGTGCGACCACCCCGTTCATCGTCCACCTCAACAGCCAACTCCCGCCGGACCTGGCCCAACAACGGGTCGATCCCCTCTCGCTGCCGGGCTTCGTGTTGCCGCAAGGTACAAACGGCCTGTTCCGCCTCAGCACGCAGGGCACCACCTCCGGCGCCGCCAACAACGGTCCGCAAAGCTGGACCCTGGGCGGTGCCAGCATCACCCCGACCCAGCGGCAGCAAACGGTCCCTGCCACCAGCGCCGTCACGATCAACCGTGTCCAGGGCTTACCGGCCAACGGCGTTCAATCCAAACCGCAGAAATACCTGATCGAAACCAACCCGGTACTCACCGACCTCAAGCAATTCATGAGCTCGGACTACCTGCTGTCGAACCTCGGTTACGACCCGGACACCAGCGCCAAACGCCTGGGCGATGGCTTCTACGAACAACGCCTGATCCAGCAAGCGGTAGTGGCCCGCACCGGCCAACGCTTCATCGGTGGCCAGACCTCCGACGAGGGCTTGTTCAAATACCTGATGAACAACGCCGTCGCCAGTAAACAGGCACTCAACCTGTCGCTCGGCGTCAGCCTGACCTCCGAACAGGTCGCAGCCCTGACCCATGACATTGTCTGGATGGAAACTGCCGAGGTGAACGGCGAGAAGGTGCTGGTGCCGGTGCTCTACCTGGCCCAGGCCAACAACCGTTTAGCACCCAACGGCGCGTTGATTGCCGGCAACGACATCACCCTGATCGCCGGCAAGGACCTGAACAACGCCGGCACCTTGCGCGCCTCCAACAAACTGTCGGCCACCGCCGCCAACGACCTGGTCAACAGCGGCCTGGCGGAAGCCGGCAACCGCCTCGACCTGAAAGCCAGCAACAACCTCGTCAACAAGGCGGGCGGCATCATCGCCGGCCGTGACGTCTCACTCACCGCCACCCGGGGCGACGTGATCAATGAACGCACCGTCAGCAGTTACGACGACCAGAACGGTCAATGGTCCTGGTCCCAGGGCTTTGCCGACAGCGCGGCGCGGATCGAAGCGGCCAACAGCCTGACCATCAATGCCGGGCGCGATTTCAACACCATTGGCAGCGTGGTCAACAGCCGGGGTGAGCTGACGATTAAAGCAGGCCGGGACGTGAACATCGTGTCGGCGCAAAAGAGCAACAGCATCACCGATGGCCGGGATCATAACGATGCGTCGGTGACGCAGCTTGGCGCACAGGTCTCCGCGGGTCGCGACCTCACCATTGACGCCGGCCGTGACCTGAGCGCCATTGCCAGTCAGATCGATGCCCAAAGCGACATCGCCATGGCTGCCGCAAACAATCTGACCCTGGCCTCGGCGGCGGATGAACAGCACTCGTACGAAAAAACCAGGAAGGCCGCCAGGCAGGAAGACCATGTCAGGCAGGTATCTACGACCGTTAATGCGGGAGGCAGCGTTGCCCTCAATGCGGGCAAGGATCTGGATCTGATTGCCAGCCGAGTGAGTGCGGGGGATGAGGCCTATTTGTTTGCGGCCAATAACCTGACGCTGCAGAGCGCAGAAGACAGCGATTACAGCTTCTACAGCAAAACCAAGAAAAGCTCCTCGGGCAAGAAGAGTCGACTCGACGAGGTGGCCAGTACCACCAATATCGCCAGCGCAGTGACCTCCGGCGGTAACACCACCCTGCTGGCCGGTAACGACATGCTGATCAAAGGCAGCGAGATCGCAGCCGATAAAGGCGGAGTGCAACTGGTAGCTGGCAACGACATCCAGATCGTTGCTGCCACAGACTCGAACAGCGCCCGCCATGAAAGCAGCTCCAGTAAAAGCAGCTGGGGTGGCTTGAAGTCGAGCAAGGTCAAGGATCAGGTTTCCGAGACGCAAACCACTGCTGTCGGTAGTGTGATCTCGGGTAATACCGTGGATGTGGTGGCCAATCGCGACGTCACAATCACCGGCTCATCGTTGGTAAGCACACAGGATCTGACTGTGCAGGCGGGTCGTGACGTCACCATCAACGCAGCGGAAAACACCTTTACCCGCAATGAACTTCATAAGGAAAAGAACCGCGACCTGACCGGCGTACTGACAGCCAACAACCTGGGCGTCGATGACATCATCGGTAACCAGCACCTGTCGATCAGCAGTCAGAATCACACCGGCCAATCGTCTCAGACTACGTTGACCGGTAGCACCATCGGCTCCAGCGAGGGCAATGTCAGTCTCACCAGCGGTCGTGAACTGAGTGTGACTGCCAGCGATTTGATCAGTACCAAGAATATGAGCCTGATCGGTTCCAAGGTGACTATCGCTGCCGGCATGGAAAGCGCGAGCCAGAGCAGCACTGATAAATCCAGCAGCTTGGCGGTCGGTCGGGTCATTGGCGGCATGATCGTTGATACGGTCAATACGATTCGCAGTTCAGTTGAAGCGGCCAAAAACGCAGATGACCCACGACTTAAAGCGGTCAAGTTGGCTCAAGCAGCCATGGCATTCAACGATCTGGGAGGAATGGGCGGTGACGCCGAAGGCGCAGGCGCGGACTATGGGAAAAAGCAGGGTACTGCCAGCAATGGATCTCTGATCAAGATTGGCACCGAACTGGCGAACACCCACAGCAAAAGCACTAGTGAATACACCAGTCAGAGTGCCAAGCAAAGTACGATCAACGCTGGCAAAGGCTTATTGATTCTTGCGGATGGCAGTGCCCCGGGAACAGTCGGTGATATTCATGTCATCGGCAGCAGTTTGAAAGCCACCGACACCGTGTTGCTGGCAAAAAACAACATCACACTGGAAAGCGCGCAGAACACTGCCGACTGGGCTAACAACAGCAGCAATAACAAAACTGCCATCGGCGCCAGCTTCAACTTGGGTGCGCAGAACGGATTTACCCTTGACCTTGGAGCGTCCATTGCCAAGAGCATGGGAACCGGTAGCTCGGTTACTCAGGTAAACACTACTCTGGATACCGGCTCTCTCTCCTTGCACAGTGGGAATGACACGACCCTGGCAGGTGCGCAAGTTCGGGCCGACAGCATCAAGGCGTTGATCGAGGGTAACCTCAACATCACCTCGCGCCAGGACACCGAGACCCAGAAGAACAAACAGGGCAGTGCCGGTTTCGGTGGCAGCATCTGTATTCCGCCGTTCTGCTACGGCGCACCGGTGACCGCATCCGCAAGCTTGGCCGCTGGCAACATGAACAGCGACTATAAGGCAGTGACAGACCAGAGTGGTTTGTTTGCTGGCAAGAATGGTTACGATATCACCGTCGGTAAAAACACGACCTTGCAAGGCGCGGTCATTGCCAGTGAGGCATCAGCCGACAAGAACCTGCTCAGCACTGATCGCCTGATCGTTAGTGACATCAAAAATATCAGCGAAATCAGTGCCCAATCGGCGGGGGTCTCGGCCTCTTATGGCGGCAGTGCCGGCTCAAGTGTGGGTGGTAGCGTTCCACTCTCGTTGAGCGATTCGGATCACAGCAGCACCCGCAGTGCTGTCAGCGAAGGCACCATCATCGTGCGCAACGCCGAGGGTGCGAATGATCTGGTTGGTCTGAATCGCGATACCGCAAACGCCAATCAGACGCTGGATAAGCCTGATGAAAAAGCGATCCAGGAACGGATCGATCTTATTCAAAGCACGGTTTCGCTGTCGAAAGACATCATCGGCAAAGTAGCCAATGCCCAGCAGCAAGCCGCCAGCGACAGAGCCAAGTCAGCGAGCAGTGACAAAGAGCGCCAAGCAGCGATTGATGACTACAACAGCTGGGGTGTGGGTGGTGATAAACGCTTCATGGCAGATATCGCCGCAGGCGTGATTGCCGCAGGCTTGGGTAGTGTAGGAGGTGCCACAGCGGTAGGTCTGGTTGCCAATACCACAGCGGCAGATACCTACAAAAAAATCGGTGATTACGCCGATCAACAGCTAGCAGATGCAACGCGAAGCAAAGACAAAACCCTGCAAGCGGCATGGGCTGAAGGAGGCTCTGCTCGCATCTTGTTGCACAGTTTGGCAGGAGCCTTACAAGGCTTGTCCAGTGGCACGGCGGTAAATGGTGCCATTAGTGCAGGCGCGTCGGCGGCGATTATGCCGGCATTGGATGAAGTGCTGAAAAACTTCGGAATTGGCCTGGAAAGTCGAGATGCGTTCGACACTTTGATTGCAGCAGGACTAGGGGCTGCTGCGGGTGGCGGTAGTTCGATTGCGCAGATGGGTGGGGCTACCACTGCTGGCAACATCGAAAAATACAATCGTCAATTCCACCCAACAGAAGCAAGGCTTATCGAACAGGAAGCGCCAAAACTTGCGACCCAACTTGGCATCTCTGTGGCTGAAGCTGAGCAACGCATGGCTCGTGCATTCGCCTTTTATACGGATGCTCAGTGGCAAAAAACGATTGGCGGCGCCGACAGCCAGTTCGATGCGGCCACGCTAGAGCACCTCGGCATTGCTCTCTCGCCGCTGGCGGGTCGTTATGACACCGTTGTGTCAGTACTCGAGAATGGGAATAAGGCTTATACCGTCGATGAAACGCTGAGTTTGATAAAAAACTACAATGTGGTTCATTCAGCTGACTTTAAAAACTATGATATCAACATCGGCTATCTCGGCGATCCCGACGGGTTCGATACAAATAGCCTTGTTGACTTCTACAACCTGAATCTGGATTTTAGTGGAAAAAAAGCCGGGGTCTTTGATCCTGTTACGGGAACGGTGGCGGGTGGCGCTTTAAGTGTCTGGACTGGCTTGCGATCAATGGCATCTATGGGCAATGAGCTTCTGTCCGGCCATGCGTTAAATGCTGCAAATAGTCTTCTAGATCCGTTTGTCGATCCAGATGCGTCAATGGTTTCCAATTGGTTGGCCACCTACAGCGGCCAAAATTTTGTCTTCGGGCTACAAAACAACAGCTATCAGAAGGCCTTGCAGACGGGACAGAATGTTGCTGATCTTGCTACGCTTATAATACCGGGGGCGGGAGAGGCTGCAGGATTCGGGAAAATAACTAAAACTTCTGTGTTGGGTGGGAAGCTTGTAGATGAGGAGATTTTCTTTCGTGCTATGAGTCAGGAACATTATGATACGTTGTTAGAGACAGGGAAGGTGTCGGCAACAGGGGAAACATTTATTTCACCTACACAGGGTTTTTCTTCAACATATACAGGTGTTCTAGTGCAATTTAATTTGTGGCCAGGTGCTCTTGATGCGCTTTCCGGACTAGGAGTCCGTGATGCCTCTAAAGCGGTTAAAAATGCATATCCAGACATGCCGCCAATGTCTTCACTGCCTGAAGGTTGGTCTTTTACCAATGTATATTTCAAAAAGGAAAGGGACCAAATTAACATCGGTCTAGGTAAAGGGCCGGGGTTGGATGTTTTTAATTATTATATAAAGTCATTTTCGGAGATTAAGCGATGAACCATGAGCAGCAAAAATTGGTGTTTGATCTTATGTTTAAAAGAATTTCAAAGGAAAAGTTTATTGAATTGTTTTTCGTGGGAAGGGACATCCCGGAAGATTACGTATGCCAGGAGCTAAAGGCTGCGCTTGCAATTAAAGATGCTGATAGCGTGGAATGTTTGCTGATTGTTGGTTTTATATTTGGCTTTTCGAGGGAGTGTCCAGATGTTTTGAGCCGGCTGTTAGTTGAAGATTGGCATGTTTGCCATGAAGATATTGCCAGTGCACTTCAGTCGCTTAAATATCCTGGTGCTGTTGATTATTTGTTTGAGGCTGCCCTGGCTGATTACCCGTATATAGGTTCTGAATATTCTTTAGGTGTTAAATGCATACACGCGCTACATGATGTGGGTACAGATAGCGCTAAGGAAAAACTGCGAATTTTGGCACAGGCAGAAAATCCTGTTCTGTCCGAGCTTGCAGGCCGACTACTAGCATCTATGTAATGGATTTTTAGTTCAAGTTTGGTTTGGAATATATTATGTTGTTTGTTGTTGGGTGGTATGTTTTTTCGAGCGGAAGCATTTTTCGTGCTTTTTCGATTTTGTTGTCAAGGACCAAGTCGTGAATATTGTGCGCCAATGATGTTATATCAGTTATGTTCTGTATCCATTCATTGACGTAAAGCTCTACGGCTTGCCTGCTTAGGCCTATCTGAATCGCGCGGTGTGTTTGCGGTTGTAGGTACAAGTCTCGTTCTGGATCCCACTGTATGCGGACTGGTGTATTTTCCTTCACATTGAGCCATTCCTCTTTGCTCATTAATTCGTCGGGATGGCTGGGGCAGCTATGGGCTAATGCCCACTCGAAGCCTTCTCGTGAAATATCGATTGCCAATATTCGGGACTGCCCCGCCTCCTTCAGACCCCAGCCGGCTCGGTACATCATCCATAGAAATGATGGCTTTATCCATGTCATCCGCTCCATCTTGAACGGCGGTGACGCGAAGGTACCAAGGGTCAGCGCTGCATCGGCGATAGCATCCGAATAAGCCTGGTAGACGCGAATTGTCTTATCGTCGTACAAGCCGCGAATCTGGCGGAGAGGTGTAATTTGAGAGGCGAACCCCAACTGATTTTGCATGCTCGTACTCAACATCTAATGAAAATAAAGGATTGACTATGTCTTGGGGTATTTTTGACTCAAGGGACGGATTTTTTTTTGTATCTCGACTTTCTTGGCGCATTGCGTCTTGAGACAAGTTTTCCCATCAGCCAAAAATCCCGTAAAAGGACATTCATACGTGAACAAAATCTCACTATTGCTACTAACCCTGATTCTGGCATTACCAGGCTGCCATTCCAACGTCAGAGACTCTTCCCCTAGCCTACTGAAAGACGGTGTCCAGCTGCACCAGAACAAGGTGACAGTCGATGCGCAGCACGCCAAGGTCATCATGAAAGCCTCAGGTAACACTTCTCCGGTAGAGTTCGCAATCAGGCGCGCAGCGGATCCTGACCAGCGTATGGAGGTGCTTGGAACCGTGGTGGATTCAGGCCAGGGGAAGGTGTTCGGCTGGATCGCCAAACTTAACGAAGTGGCCAACAGCGCGACTGTTAAACGCTTCCCACAGCTGGAAGTACAGGCCGATGCCGATCAGCCATTCCAGGTGTCGGGTTATTCAAAGGGTGGGGGAGTCGGGAATACTTACAGCTGCGGTCCGCTCAAAACCACTTTCACGCCGGAAAGAAGCAAGGTCTATTTGGTGGAGTTCCAGTTTGTTGGTAGCCGCTGTGAGCAACATGTCTACGATGTTACCCAGCCTGAGCAGCGCATTCCCGTGACGAGCACACCTTCAGCGTAAGGGGCAGATTTAATTATTTGTTTTTGGCTGAGGTAAACAAGTACAGATCACGTTTTTTCTGAGGGTGGGGTAGTACTCCTTCGATTTCTTTCTGGCCTGGATGGGCGAAACACTGCCGGCCAGCACCCACGTCGTCAGCGGCGAGTCTCTGGATGCAATCATCCAGGCGGGTGGAAACGTCACCCTCGACGCCTCCCCAGAACATCAACAACAGTTTGGTCCGCCCGTTCTATGCTTATGTGGCGGCGGGTCGTACCCAAACCGACACCGGCGCGGGCAGTGGCTACTCGACGCGGATTCAGATCAACCAGCAACTCGCCCCCGATCTGGCCCAGCAACAAGTCAACCCGCTGGCCTTCCCGGCTTCAGCCTGCCCAGCAACCAGAACTGCCTGTTCCGTCTGAGCAGGAAGGCAGCACCCACCCGACCGGCACCGGCCCGCAAAGCTGGACCATGGGCGGTGCCAGCATCACCCCGACCCAGCGGCAGCAAACGGTACCTGCCACCAGCGCCGTCACGATCAATCGTGTCCAGGGTTTGCCGGACAGCAGCGCGCCGTCCAAACCGCAGAAATACCTGATCGAAACCAACCCGGTACTCACCGACCTCAAGCAATTCATGAGCTCGGACTACCTGCTGTCGAACCTCGGTTACGACCCGGACACCAGCGCCAAACGCCTGGGCGATGGCTTCTACGAACAACGCCTGATCCAGCAAGCGGTAGTGGCCCGCACCGGCCAACGCTTCATCGGTGGCCAGACCTCCGACGAGGGCTTGTTCAAATACCTGATGAACAACGCCGTCGCCAGTAAACAGGCACTCAACCTGTCGCTCGGCGTCAGCCTGACCTCCGAACAGGTCGCAGCCCTGACCCATGACATTGTCTGGATGGAAACTGCCGAGGTGAACGGCGAGCAAGTGCTGGTGCCGGTGCTCTACCTGGCCCAGGCCAACAACCGTTTAGCACCCAACGGCGCGTTGATTGCCGGCAACGACATCACCCTGATCGCCGGCAAGGACCTGAACAACGCCGGCACCTTGCGCGCCTCCAACAATCTATCGGCCACCGCCGCCAACGACCTGGTCAACAGCGGCCTGGCGGAAGCCGGCAACCGCCTCGACCTGAAAGCCAGCAACAACCTCGTCAACAAGGCGGGCGGCATCATCGCCGGCCGTGACGTCACGCTCACCGCCACCCGGGGCGACGTGATCAACGAACGCACCGTCAGCAGTTACGACGACCAGAACGGCCAATGGTCCTGGTCCCAGGGCTTTGCCGACAGCGCGGCGCGGATCGAAGCGGCCAACAGCCTGACCATCGGTGCCGGGCGCGACTTCAACACCATTGGCAGCGTGGTCAACAGCCGGGGTGAGCTGACGATTAAAGCGGGCCGGGACGTGAACATCGTGTCGGCGCAAAAGAGCAACAGCATCACCGATGGCCGGGATCATAACGATGCGTCGGTGACGCAGCTTGGCGCACAGGTCTCCGCGGGTCGCGACCTCACCATTGACGCCGGCCGTGACCTGACCGCGATCGCCAGTCAGATCGATGCCCAAGGCGACATCGCCATGGCTGCCGCAAACAATCTGACCCTGGCCTCGGCGGCGGATGAACAGCACTCGTATGAAAAAACCGAGAGTGTCACCAAGCAGGAAGACCATGTCAGTCAGGTGTCCTCGGAGATCACCGCGGGGGGCAGCGTTGCCCTGAAGGCGGGCAAGGATTTGACGCTGATCTCGAGCAAGGTCACCGCCGGGGATGAGGCCTATCTGGTGGCCGGTGACAAGCTCGAACTGCTGGCGGCGCAAGACCGCGACTACACGCTGTATGACATGAAGAAAAAGGGCGGTTTCGGCGCCGAGAAAACCCAGCGTGATGAAGTCACCGATGTAAAAAACATCGGCAGTGCAATCACCACCGGGGGCAACCTGAGCTTGGTCAGCGGTGGGGATCAGCGGTATCAGGTGGCGAAGCTGGAGAGTGGTAAGGACATCATCCTCGACAGTGGTGGGGCGATCGTTTTTGAAGGGGTGAAGGACCTTCATGATGAGAGCCATACCAAGAGTGATGGTGATCTGGGGTGGTTCGAAGCCAAAGGTTCGGGCACCACAGACGAAACTCTCCGTCAGAGCCAGCTAGTCGCCCAAGGACGACTGGTGATCAAAGCGGCTGGCCAGATCAGCATCGATGTCAAACAGGTCGACCAGCAAAGCGTCAGCCAGACCATCGATGCCATGGTGCAGGCCGATCCGCAACTGGCCTGGATGAAACAAGCAGAAGCGCGTGGTGACATCGACTGGCGTCAGGTGAAGGAGATTCACGAGAGCTTCAAGTACGACAATTCAGGGCTAGGGGCGGGGGCGAAAATCGCCATCGCCATCCTGATGTCTTTCATCATGGGCCCGGCGGGGCTAGGCCTGGTGGGCGGCGGTGGCGCGGGCGCGTTTGCCACAAGCCTGGCGACTACTGCCGTTACCAGCACCATCAGCAACAAAGGCAATCTTGGCGCGGCGTTCAAAGAAACCTTCAGCGCTGACAGCCTCAAGGGCGCCGCCATTGCCGACTTCACTGCGGGCATGCTCGATTACGCGGACGCCAACTGGTTCGTCGGTGCGGCGGAAGGTGCAAAGTCCGCGAGCATTCTTACTAGCACTAACTTCACCGACATTGCGATACGGGTGGGTGGCCGTGCGGTGATCTCCAGCGGCATCTCAACCGCCATCGGGGGTGGCAGTTTTGGCGACAACTTCAGTGCGGCGCTGCTGGGTGAGGCTGGCAATGTGGCCATGGCTACCGGGTTTAACTGGATCGGCGACACCATCAAGTTTCCGGACGGGAGCCTCGAGAAAGTTGTCGCTCATGCGTTGATGGGAGGCTTGCTGTCGAAGGCGACTGGTGGTGATTTCGCGACTGGCGCTGCAGCGGCAGGGCTGAATGAAGCGTTGATGAATCAACTGGTCAGTATTGCGGATGGCAACGACCAGTTGCACGTAATGATGTCGCAGTTGACGGGGCTTGTGGCCGCAGCGGCGGTGGATGGGGATCTTCAGCAGGGAGCAGATATTGCGAAGAACGCCACGCAGTACAACTGGCTGCTACACAAAGAAGTTGCTGAGGCGGATAAAGCTCGAGCAGCTTGTGGTTCGGGGCCTGGTGCTCAAGTGTGCCAGGACAACATCACCCGGGCAATAGCAGCATTGGATGCCGAAAGACAACGTGATATGGAGGAGTTTGGGCGTCAGATTCAGCTGCGTGGACTACAAGAAGGGTGGACGCTCGATGAAATAAATGCGGCCAAGGCTAGATATTTTTCAGGCATTGACACAAAAGAACTTACAACTGTCTACCCCCCGTCGATGGAGCCTGGGTTTCTGGCCAGAGAAGGGTTGACGGGGTTCAAGGACCGAGCTGTTGCGTGGCCAGGAGGGGTGGTTGACACAGCAAAATCGGCTTGGAATGCCATTTCATCCCCTTTCGATACGATTGGCGGGATAGCGCTCGGGATTAAGGACTGGATTACCAGTCCGATCCCGTCGCATGCGCTAGAACGGGAGTTTGATAAAGTGGCGACCGCCTCTGCCCAGCAGTTAGGTGGTATGGTTTTTGACACGACTACTGGGTTTGCCACAGCTTATATTGGTGGGAAAGCTGTTGCGTGGGTTGGTGGGAAATGGGTTGATGCAAAAGCCCCAGGTGATACTGTTGTGCGCAGCGATAATGATTTTTCATCACCGGTCGGGGGAAATGGAAAACCAAAGGCATATATCAATGAGAATGGCGATTTGGTTCCTCCTAACCCAGAAGGGACCGGCAGCGTTCAAACACATGTGCGTGGAGGTGGTTCTGAAAACTCTCCCTACATCTCCGTAACCGACCCGAACGCTGCCTCGAATCCTAAGGACTACGGCACGCATAAAATCGAAATCGACGTGACGCGATTGCAGCAGGATATTGATTCCGGTGTATTGCCAAATACCAGGTTCTTGAGCAGCCGTGAAATCGCGGCCGAGTTGCAATCAAGGGTAGATGCGGCACGGGAGAAATACACGAACAACCCGTCCACGAAAAATGAGACTTCATTGACGAGAGCAGAGGCAGACTTGAGGAACGCCACACGTGATGGAGAGTGCTTGATCAAGGGCTGTGTCCCGGCCGACTATATTAAATTTATCGATAAATAGGTATTTGTCATGGATCGGAAAACAAACGACCTGCTTAATAGTATTCCGGAACATGCAGATTATGCTGCTGATGCAGGAGACCTGGACCCCGAGGATATTCCGCAGGAAAGAATGGATGCTGTGAAGGGGTTGCTTCTTCACGCAGATAATGATGTGGTGCGCTTCCTAGCTGCGAAGTTATTGACCAGTTGGGGGGTCCATGAAGGCCTGATTGCCTTGGAGAAGAGCATGGAAAGACCTGGAATTATCGAAGGCATCTATTCTCATAGGCTGCATGGATACGATGACACTTATCGTCAGATACTTATGGCAGTGACCATGTATTTTGCCAATATGGCTGACAGGGGGGGAAGAGAGGTGGCGAGAACCCAAGTCTACTCGCCCTTGTCGAAAATCATAGCGTTGGCGGGCAGCAAACCTTTTGAAATAGCCGATGTTTTTGCCTTCGTGAAGCGTGAAAGATATCTGGAGTATATACCTCCTATTGAACAGCATCTTGTTTCGATAATTGATCATCCAGAAATACATCGTTGGAAGATTTATGATGCTATCGAATTGTTAATGGATTTTGATCCTGAGTTTGTCATGTCTCTGTTGAAAGAAAAAAACAAGACGATTGATGATTTCAGACCAACAGTACAGGATTGACGCCAGTAAGCGGGAGGCAGGGATCAGGTCGACTCCTAGATGACTCTCAGGCCACGTTTATTCTGGGACCGTAAAGGGGACGGATTTATTTTCTAAGACAATCCCAACAAGCCAGCAACCAAGTCGTGTATTGCCAAACGTCGATAAGCGCGGTAACCCTCAGCCAGGGAGCATCTACGAATTTGAGGTTCCGACACCAGGCGGAGGAATGAAAACAGTTAGAATCCGTGACGATGCTGGAGGACACGATTTCGGTGACGGAAACTCACAAAATCGAGGTCCACATTTTAACGATCAGCCAGGAAATCATTATGATTACTAGCGTTCGAATTGTACGTGTACCTGATGTTTTTGCGGATAATGAAGTAATTAATGTTCATGGGGCGGCGGCGCTGGATTGTGATATTGATATTTCAGCAAAAAGTTGGTTGCTTGAGAGCCCCACGGTTGAATCGATGTTGCAGCTGTTTAGAGATATTTACATGTCGGTTGGCGCAGAGTTTTCTGGCTGGAGGGGGTGGCTGGTTGTTAGAAACTCCGCTTGGCAACCGAATACCAAAGTTGTACGGCATCGAAAATTGTGGGCTGCTTTGAAGTTTCGTGGCTTTGAAGTCGTGGGTGGATGCGACTTTCAAGAGAGCTCAATTGAGAGTGTGTCAGGGATTAAGTTTTCAGGTGCAGTGCGAATCTCGGATGCTTCTATTGAGTCTGTTGTTAAAATTCTGCTGAATGAGCGATGCTCCTACATTATTTTTTCATCAGAAGACGTTGTAGCTGAAAATATTATTAATGCAGAGTGGTCTGGTGATGTTAGTCAAGATATTAAATTGATCTATTCCGTTAGCGTGGTTAAGGGGGTGCTTTTGGATTTGGTGGGTGAGTTCGACGATTTTGAAAAAGGGTTTTCGATCTTTGGTCGTCGGAATGTTGTAAATAGATTCTCATGAGTGGATGATCACTGCTCGAAGGGGACGGATTTATTTGTTTGCAACTGTGCAATGGCCAAAATATAAAACCGTCAACTTTTTTTTAATTCAGGAAATATCATACGGGTTCACCCTAAAAGCATTAATGGGCAGCCGGTTAGCGTAAAGGGGACTAGCGTAAAGGGGACGGATTTATTTTCTAAGAGTGGTGGCCAGAAAATAAATCCCCTTTTTCACCGAGAACTAAATATGAAGGCTGATCTTGATTTTCATGATGCGGTTTCTTTGGTCAAGAAGCTTTATAGTGATGCTATTGACGGGAGAAAGTTTCGGCCTGAACAGGCGTTTGCATATGTCCAAGATGAAACGGAAAGTTTGCATCGGGATGATGCTCCAGGCATAAATGCGGTTCTTCAAACTGCTATATATATTGAAGGAAATCGTCGTGGGTTAGTGTTGTCAAAGGATAGCCTGTACGCACAGGAGATGTTGGAGCTTTTAGCTGATATCTATGGGAGGTGTGCTGTGCAAGAATTAATAGAAGCTGGGGTGAGCGGAGAGGATTTAGAGCGTCTGAAGTTGGAAATGGATTTTGTGAGAGAAAAATTTTTAAAGTGATCGAGTGGGAGATTAAACGGGGATTTTGTAGTGGTCTAATTTTCCCGGATACAGAGAATGCAACTGTCGAGGATTTTTCAGGGCATTTGACGACAGCTTCAAGCTGCAAGCCAATCATTATTTCGAAGTAAGTGGGACAACTTGAAAACGGGCGACCTACAGTCGCCCGTTTTCATTCACTCCGCAGCCTGCGCCCGCAACCGTCTACCAATCACATCCATCAAATCACAACCATCCCGCAACGGAATGGCCAGCAGTTTGGAAAAGTCAGAAAGCACCACCGTGTCGCAACCAATCTCGGCACGAAAGGCGATGTTCTCCAGCACCTGGGTAACCGTGCGAATGCGGTAATCCGCCATCGCGTGCAGGACGTCGAGTGGCGCTTGGGTATCAATAAGTAGAGACGCCGGGATCAGGTCGATTCCGGTGAGGGGCATGTATCGATTCATTTGAAGATCTCTGTTTGATTGGCTAATGCCGTCACTCAGTCGTCGCCAAACGAGAGGGTGGCAGCTGTACGCAGGTTGGCGAACCGGTACAGAGAAACCGGCAGATCCGAAGATCTCCCGCGCACAGCCGCCATAAAATAGCGGCTTTGCGGGTGCGTTGGCGCCTGCAATTAAGCTGATAGCCTTCGCATTCTCTATAATCAGGTCGCCAAACCTGAATCGCCATTTGGGCGACGGGCGGACTATAAGCTTCATCGTTCCAGCGGTGCAAGGTGCCATATTCCGAGGTTGTTGTAGGGCATTTGCCCCAGTTGCAGTCAGGCAAACGGATGCAACCAACAGAACACCACGCAACTTTGTGGGAGCGAGCCTGCTCGCGAAAGCGGTGTATCAGTCGACATCAATGTTGAATGTCAGTCAGTCATCGCGAGCAGGCTCGCTCCCACAGGGGATTTGTGGTGTTCACGGATGTTGTGTTCAACCCGAGCCAATGCCCGCGATGGCTGCGGTCTATCCCCCATGGCAGCAACTGGCCGCTGCCTTGTCCTCATACCGATCATGATGCCGCACCCAATCCATGATCTCCTCTTCATTACGCCCCTTGGGCGTGAGGTCCAGATAGTTATAGGCCCCCACCAGCAAATCCAAACCTCGGGCATACGTTGAATAGGTGTGAAAAATCTCCCCCACTTCATTGCGATAAAACACGCTGAGCCCGGGGAGTTCTTCTTCAGCCCCATCGGATTTCTCGTAGTTGTAGGTAGCTTTTCCAGCGGCGACGTCTTCGGCTCGGGCTGAGACGCCAAAGTCATAGTTGAAGTCGCAGCCTTCGGACGAGACCCAGTCGAATTTCCACCCCATGCGCCGTTTGAAAAGCTGGAATTCGGCGAACGGTGCGTGGGAAACCGCGACCACAGCCACGTCGTGATGGGCCAGGTGTTGGTTGGCGCCGTCGATGTGGTCGGACAGGAACGAGCAGCCTGGGCAGCCTTCGTCCCAGCCTGCGGCGAACATGAAGTGGTAGATGATCAATTGGCTGCGACCGCCGAACAGGTCGGTCAGGCTCAGTTCGCCGTTGGGGCCCTGAAAGCGGTAGGGTTTGTCGATTTTCACCCAGGGCAAAGCGCGGCGTTCGGCGCTGAGTTTGTCTCGTTCCCTGGTGAAGGCTTTTTCGTGGGCCAGGTGTTGTTTGCGGGCAGCCAGCCATTCTTCCCGGGACACGACCGGATGGTTCTGAATGTTCATGGTGATTTCTCCTGCATGCTTTGGCGAAAGTCGATCCGCGCAGAGGGGTAAACCGTCTTACACAGCCTAGTCGTTTGGCCTGTGCCCTATTCGACATACCGCTGGTCGGTAGGGCGAAATAACCAGGCTGAACGGCCGCCCTGCCTGTCGGTCACAACCTATGAAGGCCATTTCACTCACGGGCTCTGGAGGTTGATCAGGATGACGACTTATAACTGGGATTTGATTGAACGCTTGCTGCATGAAGTGCAGAACGGCGCTGGCCACAGTTTCACCCCACGGCCTTATGCCGAGCAGTATGCGGCGGAGAAAGCGTCGGAAGGTGAGCCGTTTGAGAACCTGGATCACCTGAAAACCGTGGCTGGCGAGTACGAAAAGTTACTGCTGCTGCGGGGTTATATCGAGCCTCGGCCCGAGGACCAGGGTGGTAATGGCGAGAATTACATTTTGACGCCCAGAGGTTCGAGTTTGTTGAGCCTGATCGACAGCAGCATTCCGGGTAATGAGCATCCGCGGCAGGTGCTGGATGAACAGGAAGATGCGCTGGAGGAATTGACGTTTGATGAGGTGGCGTCGAAGGCGCAGATTGCCTGAAGATCGCGTTTACCCCCTGTGGGAGCGGGCTTGCTCGCGAATGCGGTGTGACAGTCGACATAGATTTGAATGTTGAACCGCATTCGCGAGCAAGCCCGCTCCCACATTGGATTGTGGTGGTCCGTTTAATCCTGCCGCGCCGCTTTCAGGCATTTCAAATCAGCGAAATCCTTGCGCACGCCTTCAATCTTTTGCAGCAACCGTTCACGTTGAACCGGTGTGCTCTCGGCCATCACGTCCACCAGCAACGCCCTTGCCTGGGCTTCGGTGTTGGCGTAGGCCTGGCGGTAAGCCGGCGTCCACAAACTCTCGCGATTCACCAGAAGTGTCTCGATTCGCTGTGGGAATTCTGGGCTCTGCCGCTGCGCGACTGCCGCGCTGAATTGCTGTTGCCAATGGGCGCGGTTGGCAATCCATTGCTTGTTCTGATCACCCAAGGCATTCGACCAGGCCACGACCCGTTGCTGTTGGCTTGGGTTGAGCGGGCCGAGCCAGTCATTCAGGCGTTTCTCCATGCGCTTGCTCCGCTCTTTGATCTGTTGCTCCAGAGACGGCTTGAGGTAGGCCTCCTGGCGTTTGCGTTGGTCCTTGGTGAAGGCGTCGTTCATTTCCGCGACTTGCTTGTCATCAAGGCCCTGCAACAGCTCGATGGCCGACGGGGTGATTTCCCGGGCGGTATCGGCGATGGCCTGTTTGGCTTCCTGGGTGCGGGTTTGCAATGCGGCGTCGGTGATCTGGTTGGCCTCGACCATGGCCTGCAAACGATCCAGCCAGTCGAGGTAACCGGGCAGTTGCGTGGTGCAGTGCCAGCTCAGGTGTTCTTTGAGGCGCTCGTTGAACCAGTCTTTTTGCTCGTGATTCATCTCCAGGTAGTCGCTGAGCGTCCAGGGAATGATCACGTCGAGATTGCGGTAAGCCAGGCCCACGCGGCTGCACGCGGCGACAGTGAGGCTGAGGGTGATGATGACGCCGAGCTGTTTCCACCAGTGCGACATGGCGAGTCCTTGCGAAGACCTGGTTTCTTAAGGGTTCTCTTGTGTGATCGCGGGATAAGCCCGGCAGTTCAGCCAATTAATAGAAGCTGTGCGCAGCCTTGAGCGTCACCAGGCCGTCGCACTGGCTATTGTGGCCAGAATAAGCGGAACAATCGCTGCCGCTCAGGCTTGAATCACTGTAGATCAAGTCCAGATCGATGCCCATGAATGGCCGGGACAATTTCACTGACCAGTCGGTAAAACTGCCTACATACCCATCGTCGACGGACACCGGTGTGTTGAGTTGGTGGGTGGTGTATTTCAGGCTGATCCCGATGCCGAACGGCTGGTTGCCGCTGAGGTCGGCGAACAGGGTGCTGTTCTGTTTGTCGGGGTCGTTGCTGAAGGCCGCGCCGAAGCGGCTGCCCAGCAGGGTCAGGCCGCCGAACAGCTCCTGGCTGTCGAGGGTGTCCACTTTCGGGTAGCTGTAATGGATCATGCCCACTTCGTAGCCGAGGGAGTGATCGAAAGGCTGTTTAAAGCCCATGTAGGAATCGACTTCAAGGTTGCTCGACGGGCTGAGTCCCATGCTGGGGGACCATTGACCTACATAGAAGCCGCTGTCGTGGCTCAGGTCGAGGCCCCCATGGAACGAGCCGGTCGTCGAGGGTTTGACCAGCCCTTGGGCCATGCTGCGGCTGGGGGTGGTCGCGAGTTTGAGATCGAAATCGCCCAGTTCGCGTTGGAAGACTTGTGCTTGGGCGACCGAATACCACAGCAGGCTGCCGAGCAGAAAAAGAGAGGGCTTGAGCATGCGTCACTCCATGAACAGCGAGGAGCAGGTCCTGAAAACCTGCTGAAACGCTTGATCCAGACACGTGCAAGCATACCGGCGAATGTTCGGCATCGAGGGCCGTTCGTCGATTTTTGAAATATTGATTTGTTTTATGGGGTATTGCGGGAGGGTTCCAGTCCAAGCGCTTCGAAGCTCAAAGCGCTTAGGGACCAGTTAACGCGGGGGAAATTACTTCTTGCCCAGCGTGATCTGCTTGGACGGGCCGAACGTCTGGCCGCTGACGCCTTTGGCAATTTGCTGGATCTCTCCGCCGGACTTGAGGAACGCAGCGATCTGGTTGTTGATCGATTCGCTGGTTTCAACGGCTGGAGCTGGCTTTGCTTTGCTGTTGGATGCTTTTACACGCATGGCGGCCATTAACCTGTAGAAATTAACTTGGCCAGGCATCGTACAGGAAATACTTGACAATTGCTTGGTAAATATCCTCCCGAAATACACCTTGGAGCAACGCAATTTATCGCAAGTTATTATTCGCAATGTTCCCGTAAGCTGCTGTTTTAACTAAGAACCCAAGTGAAGAAAAAGCGTTTTTCGGATGGGCAGACCAGGGAGCGAGGCACCCAAATGGTCTGACGAGCGGGCAAGCGCACCGGGTAAAACCCAGGAAAATTAAGGCCTTCGACGGATTTTCTTGTGCCACCGGACCGGCCGCCGAACGCGGCCCGCAAAACCGGGTAGAATGCCGCCCACGCAATGAGGGTATTGGACATGGCTTTAGTCGGGCGCTACAACAGTTTGCAAGTGGTTAAACACACTAACTTCGGTTTATATCTGGACGGTGGCGCGGATGGCGAAATCCTTCTGCCTAACCGTTATATCCCCAAAGATATTCCCAGCGAAGATGAAGACTGGCTCAACGTTTTTATTTATCTGGACAGCGATGACAAACTTATCGCAACGACCGAAAAGCCGAAAGTTCAAGTCGGTGAATTCGCCAGTTTGAAAGTTGTTGAAGTCAACAGCATCGGTGTGTTCCTGGATTGGGGTTTGCCGAAGGACCTGCTGCTGCCGTATTCCGAAGAAAAGCGCCAGATGACGGCCGGCGAGTATGTCGTGGTGCACGTTTATCTCGACAAACACACGCGCCGCATCACCGCGACGGCGCGTCTGGACCGCTACCTGGACAAGACCCCGGCCAATTACACCCCGGGTCAGGAAGTTGATTTGCTGGTGGCCGAAGCGACCGATATGGGCTTCAAGGCAATCATCAACAACAAGCACTGGGGCCTGATCCACAAGAACGAAATCTTCAAGTTCATGCGCGCCGGTAAAGAAGAGAAGGGCTTTATCAAAGAAGTCCGCGCCGACGGCAAGATCAGCCTGAGCCTGCAACCGGTGGGCGAGGAAGCTGCCACTAGCCTGAACTCGAAGATTCTTGCCAAGTTGCGCGACAACAACGGCACTCTGCCAGTCAGCGACAAGAGCGACCCGACGCTGATCAGCAGTATGTTCGGCGTCAGCAAGGGCAACTTCAAAAAGGCCATTGGTGCGTTGTACAAGAACGGCCAGATCGTCATTCACGCTGATCGTATCGAACTCAGCTGACCCAACGCCGCCCCCGTAGGAGCTGCCGCAGGCTGCGATCTTTTGACTGTAAAAGATCAAGATCAAAAGATCGCAGCCTGCGGTAGCTCCTACAGGGAGGCCGCGACCGCCATATGACGCAAGCAACGATTTAAAGGTCTTTTGCAGACACCTTTTTCTGTCCATCTGGTTAATAATCGACGGCATAATTTTTCGCCCCGGCACTCTGCTCAGCCAGAAGGTCGGGGCTTTGCTTTTACTGTCGAGTCACTGCCATGGATTGTGTTGTCGAGGTGTTCCGGTGAGCGCCACCCGGCGTAGCGCCGATGGATTTGCCCTGCAAGTGATGGTCGGGTTGTGTCTGATCTGGGGCGTGCAGCAGGTGATGATCAAGTGGGCCGCGCCCGACATCGCGCCGGTCATGCAAGCGGCGGGGCGGTCGGGTATTTCCGCATTGCTCGTAGGATTGTTGATCTGCTGGAAGGGCGGTTGGGATCAGGTTGGCACTACCTGGCGCGGCGGCTTGCTGGCGGGTGCGTTGTTTGGCCTGGAGTTTTTCTTCATTTCCGAAGGCCTGCAATTGACCACGGCCGCGCACATGTCGGTGTTCCTTTATACCGCGCCGATCTTCACCGCATTGGGCGTGCATTGGCTGCTGCCCAGTGAACGTTTAAGACCGGTGCAGTGGCTGGGGATTGTTCTCGCCTTCATCGGCATTGCCATTGCGTTTGCCGGTGGCGTGTCGTGGGACAACCTCGACCACCGCATGCTGATGGGCGATGCGTTGGGCGTGCTGGCTGGCGCGTCGTGGGGCGCGACCACCGTGGTGGTGCGCGCCTCGCGCCTGTCGGAAGCGCCGGTGACGCTGACGCTGTTTTATCAACTGATCGTCGGCTTCGTCGGCCTGCTGTTGATCGCGATCCTCAGCGGGCAGGTCACTCATGTCAGCCTGACCACTGTTGCCGTGGCCAGTGTGTTATTCCAAGGGTTGGTGGTGTCGTTCTTCAGTTACCTGACCTGGTTCTGGCTGCTGCGTCGTTATCTGGCGGCGAACCTGGCGGTGTTTTCGTTCATGACGCCGCTGTTCGGCGTCACATTCGGCGTGGTGCTGCTGGGCGAAGAACTGAGCCTGAACTTTGTGATCGGCGCGGTGCTGGTGCTGCTCGGGATCACTTTTGTGAGCGCAGAGCAGTGGGTCCGCCGTCGTTTGCGCAAAGCACTTGGGCAGCCCTGACCGGGCGCAGCAACAAACCTCCTGCGATGAGCAAACCGCTGCCGGCGATCACCAGCGCGGGTTGCAATCCACCGCTGAAATGACTGCTCAGCGCGGCCAGCAACGGCCCGCTGAGCTGACCCACGGCGAAGCACGCGGTCAGCAGCCCGGCGTTGCGCTGGGTGGCATGGGGCGCCAGTTCCCGGGAGCGCTGCATCACCAGTTGCATGCAGGCCAGGAACGGCCCGCCACACAAGATCACCCCCAACGCCAGGCCGGCACCGCTACCCAACAGGCAGGCGAAGACCCCGGCCGCTTGCAACCACAATGTTGCCATCAGCCAATGGCGAGTGGCATTCGGGTTGTGCCGACGCAGGCTCACCAACACCACCCCGATTGCCGCCGCCAGACCGAAGCATGGCCAGAACAGATCGGCTTGCCATTGCCCATGGAACTGCGCGCTGGCCATTTGCGAGAGGAAAGTGGCCGGGATGATGTAGCCCAAACCGTATAACCCATAGATCACCGGTAAAAGTCCGACACCTTGGGCACCCGATGTGACGGCAGACGGGGACGCCGTAGAAAGAGCGGCCGGTTGCGGCAGGAACGGCAGAATCCCCAACAGCATCACCAGCCCGACTCCGGCATACACCAGCCACAAGACTGCGGACGTCTGCCCCAGCAGGTTCGAGCCCAAGGCCAACAACCCTGTCAGAAAAATCCCCAGACCCGGCCCGGCAAAGACCAGGGCGCCAAGCCGCGGACGACCGGCCGCCGCTGCCAACGGTTGACTCAATGCAGTAATCATCACTAACACCCACGCACTGGCCACGCCTGTGCCGAAACGCAATGCCAGATGCGACCAGAACCCGTTGGCCCAGAACGAGGCCAGAGTCAGCAGCACACAGAGCCACAAACCGCCGAGCAGGCGTCGACGAACCTGGTCGGGGCGACGAGCGAACATCGCGTCCACCGCGCCGACGAAGTAGCCGAGGTAGTTGGCGGCGGCAATCAGACCGGCGGCAGTCAGGTCGATCTGGCCTTCGCTGAGCAAGTGCGGCAGTTGCGGGGTCAGGGCGAAACGCCCGATGCCCATGGCCATCATCAGGGCGATGAAGCTCGCGGTTAAGCGAATCAGAGGGGACATGGTCTGAGTTCCGTTTCGAGGATCAATGACCGTCAGGCTAGGACTGATTGACTTTCTTTAAAAATGAATAATAGTGAGAAACTTGTTCTGATTTGGAGAATTGCGTGGAATTCAGCCAATTGCGGATTTTCCAGGCGGTGGCGCAGGAGGGCTCCATTACCCGCGCTGCTGAACGATTGCATCGCGTGCCGTCCAACCTGTCGACCCGGCTCAAGCAGCTCGAAGAGCAACTCGGTGTCGAACTGTTCGTACGTGAGCGTCAGCGTTTGCAGTTGTCACCTGCGGGAAAAGTCCTCTTGGACTACACCGCCAAGCTGTTCGCCTTGCACGACGAAGCCCACGCGGCAGTGCAGGGCGGGCAACCGGCCGGGGACTTCGTACTGGGCACCATGTACAGCACCGCCGCAATTCACCTGCCAGAGCTGTTGGCGCGTTATCACCGCAGCTATCCGGCGGTGAACCTGCAAGTGCAATCGGGCCCCAGCGGCGAATTGCTCGAAGGTCTGCTCACCGGGCGCCTCGATGCGGCGCTGGTGGACGGTCCGCTGGAACTGGCCGGGCTCGACGGCGTGCCGTTATGCCACGAACGGCTGGTATTGATCAGCGAGGCCGATCATCCGCCGGTACGCAGTGCACTGGATGTCGAAGGACGTTCGGTGTTCACGTTTCGGCAGGGCTGTTCCTATCGGATGCGTCTGGAAGCCTGGTTTGCCCATGACCATGCAGCCATGGGCCGGGCGATGGAGATCGAGTCTTATCCGGGAATGCTTGCCTGCGTGATTGCCGGCTCCGGCGTAGCGCTGATGTCGGAGTCGATGCTCGCTAGTCTGCCGGGGCGCGAAAGTGTGGCGGTGCACCCGTTGGCCGAGCCGTTCGCCAGCGCGACCACCTGGCTGATGTGGCGCAAAGGCATGGTCGGGGCCAACCTGAATGCATGGATCGAGCAGCAGCAGGCGGTGTATCCGTCGGCAGCGATTCAGACCCAGGCAATTGCTTGAACCAACGCTCTGGGATTTGGATCAATTTAGTAACAGATCATTGCGATCTTGGGCGAGCATTGCGTAGGACTTCGGACTATTATCAGTGCGAAGGGGCTACAGAACTTCAGCCGCTCGGCACTACCCTGAAGGGGGCACCATGAAAGAGAAAATCCAAAACTGGCTGCATGACCTGGGTGTCGCACTCGGTTTGATCGAACCGCCTCTGCAACCCATACCCATTCGCACTGACGACGAACAACGTCGCCGCCAGCAGCGCCGTCGGTAAATCTGGCAAATCACCTGTGGCGAGGGAGCTTGCTCCCGCTGGGGCGCGCAGCGGCCCCATTCATCGCCACTGAGGTGGATCAGGTCGAGCACGGATGCAGCTTGCGATTGCTGCGCAATCGAGCGGGAGCAAGCTCCCTCGCCACAGAGGTTCATTCGTCATATCGGTTGTATATGGCAACCCATCTCAATACCGCCCAATCTCAATCAAAAACCGGCTCAAGTCGTCGACGGTCGTAGCAGTCTTGAGCATCCGGTCTTCTTCGGCGATAGACGCTGTCAATCCCAGCTGATCTTCCAGATGGAAAATCAGATCTTCAATATCTTCTTTATTCAGTCCCAACTGCACCAGACGGGTGTTGTCGTCGAAGTCATCCCGGCCCTCCAGCAGGCGGCTGATGAAGCGGTGCACGGCTGTACGAACGGCGTCTCTTGTCATGATTGTTCTTCGAGGGCGTCATTGTTGTTGTCCCTGGTGCTGAGTACAGCAGGCTTCAGGCGTGTCGGCGCTGCCACTCGTCAATCATCGTGCGCAAATATTCCCCGGAAAAACTCCCGAAATGCCCGCCATGCACGGTGCGGATCGGCAGCGCGCGCAAGCGTTGCAGGCTGCGGGCGTAGTCGTCGAGGTTGGAGTGATAGGCGTCTTCGATCAGTGGCCCGTCGTAAATGATGTCGCCGCTGAACAGGGTTTCGGTCGCCGCCTCATACAGGCTGATGCCGCCCGGTGAATGACCCGGTGTGTGCAGCACTTGCAGGACCCGATCACCGAGATCGAGCACGTCGCCTTCTTCAATCAAACCCGTGGCCGGTGCGGCTTTGACCCGGTATTCGGCGTAGCACAACGGGCAGTCGGGGTGAGCCTCGAACATGTCGTCGCCGACGAACGCCGTACTCAATGTGTTTTCACCGTCCGGAGAAGCCAGAATCTGCGCTTCAGCCGGGTGCACCAGCCGTTCGGGGAACTCGTGATGCCCGGCGATGTGGTCGAAATGGCAATGGCTGGCCACCGCCACCAGCGGTCGTTCGGTGATCCACGGCAATTGCTCGCGCAGGCTCACCAGCCCGGAACCGCTGTCCAGCAGCAGGTCCTTGTCACGCCCCTGAATGTGCCAGAGGTTGCAGCGATAAAAGGGCCGAATGTGAGGCTCGTGAATCAGGCGTATGCCGTCGCTGAGCTGTTTCACTTCGAACCACTGATCGCGAGAAACAATCTTCATCAAAGGTTTTCTCCAGACGAAAAAAAACGGGTGTGGCAACCGACGCCACACCCGCCGAAGAAAGCATCAAGTCGTCATGTTTAAGCTTAGGCGGCGCTCGCCACCACTGCCGGGCGACGGGACATCAAGCTGACCACCACGAAACTCACCAGGCCTACGCCGAGGCTGTAGTAGATCGGGGTGTTGGCGTCCATACCGTCCTTGACCATGAACAGCAGCGCGGTGGCGAAGCCCATGCCCATGCTGGCGATAGCGCCGGCGGTGGTTGCGCGTTTCCAGAAGATTGCACCGATCAGCGGGATCAGCATGCCGCCCACCAACAGGTTGTAGGCCAGGGTCAAGGCACTGATCACGTCGTTTACCACCAGCGCGATACCCAGCACGGCGATGCCGGTCAGCAGGGTGAACAGGCGGTTCACACCCAGGCTCGACTGTTTACCGCCACGCAGTTTCGGCAGCAGGTCTTCGGTCAGGGTGGTGGCGGCGGCGAGCAGGCCGGCGCTGGCGGTGGACATCATGGCCGCCAGGGCAGCCGCGATCACCAGGCCACGGATACCGTCCGGCAGGGACAGTTTGACGATGGCGGCGAAGGCGTTGTTGACGTTGTCCAGGTCCGGGATCAGCACATGAGCGGCCATGCCGATCAGGGCGCAGGCCAGTCCGTAAAGGATGCAGTAGAAGCCTGCTAATGTACCGGCGACCTGAGCCACTTTGGCGCTCTTGACGGTGAACACACGCTGCCAGATGTCTTGGCCAATCAGGATCCCGAAGAAGTAGATCATGAAGTAGGTGATGATGGTGTCCCAGCCAATCGTGGTGAAGCTGAAGGCGGTTGCCGGCAGTTTCAACACCAACTCATCCCAACCACCGACGCGGTACAGGCAGATTGGCAACAGGATGAACATCAAGCCCACGGTCTTGATGACGAACTGGACGATGTCGGTCAGGGTCAGGGACCACATGCCGCCGATCGCCGAATAAATCACCACCACGCCACCGCCGACCAATACCGATAGCCAGAACGGCAGGTCGAACAGCACTTGCAGCACGGTGCCAATGGCCAGGATCGAGACCACGCCGATCATCAGCGCATACGCCAGCATGATCACCGCGCTCGCGGAGCGGGCCATCGGGTTGTAGCGTTTTTCCAGCACCTGGGTAACGGTGTAGATTTTCAGTTTCAGCAGCGGTTTGGCGAGGAACAGGTTCAGCGCCACAATCCCGCAACCGAGGGCCGCGCAGAGCCAGAAACCGGAGATGCCATGGACGTAGCCCAGGCGCACGGTGCCGACGGTAGATGCGCCGCCCAGAACGGTCGCGGCCATGGTGCCCATGTACAGGCTCGGGCCGAGGTTACGACCGGCGACCAAAAAGTCTTCGTTGGTCTTGGCCTTGCGCATGCCGTAGTAGCCGAGTATCAGCATCGCGGCGGCGTAGATGAGTACGACGAATAAATCCAAAGCCATGATGGCGTGTCTCCGATTGTCTTTTTTATGGTGAGGCGAAAATCAATCTTTGTGGAAAACCGACCCCTGTAGGAGCGAGGCTTGCCCGCGAAGGGAGCGCCGCAGTCCACCAGGCAGACCGCGTCATCGTTCTTCGCGGGCAAGCCTCGCTCCTACAGGTAATGCGTTGACCACAGGTAATGCGTTGAATCAGGCGGCTTGTCGTATCGCCGGTTTACCGAGCGAATCCGTGCCCTTGCTGCGTGCATCGTTGGGGCCGAACACCGCAGCCGGTTCCGGGAACAGGCTCAGCAGCGTCAGGTACACCACGGAGGCCAGGCCGAGGGTCACCGGCAAGCTGATGTCGATCCCACCAGCGAGGTTGCCCAGCGGCCCGACAAACTGCCCCGGCAGGTTCACGAAGCACAAACCCACCAATGCACTTGGGATCCAGGCACCCAGGCCACGCCAGTTCCAGCCGTGGGTGAACCAGTAACGGCCACCTTTTTCGCCACGGGTGAACACTTGCAGGTCATCCGGGCAGTAGAAGCCGCGACGCACCAGCAGGCCGATGATCATGATCACCATCCACGGGGTGGTGCAGGTGATGATCAGCACGGCGAAGGTCGACACGCTCTGCACCAGGTTCGCCGCAAAGCGCCCGATGAAGATGAAGGCAATCGACATCACGCCGATCAGCAACGTTGCCTTGACCCGCGACAGCACCCTCGGGAACACGCTGGACATGTCCAGCCCCGTGCCATACAGCGACGTGGTGCCGGTGGACATGCCGCCGATCACCGCAATCAGGCACACCGGCAGGAAGAACCAGCTTGGTGACACCGCCAGCAGACCGCCGACGTAGTTGTTGGCCGCGATGTAGTCCGGTGCCTTGATCGCTACGATAGTGGCGGTGGCGAGGCCGAACAGGAACGGGATGAAGGTGGCGATCTGCGAGATCACCACGGCGGCCATGATCCGGCGCTTGGAGGTGTCACGCGGGATGTAGCGCGACCAGTCGCCGAGGAACGCCCCGAAGGAAATCGGGTTGCTCATCGCTACCAGCGCAGCGCCGATGAAGGCCGCCCAGAAACCCGGTTGACCGAGACTGACGTTGCCGGCGTAATTCACATCGAAGGGACCGGCGAAAGCAAAGATGCCCAACAGGAACAACAGGCTGGCGCTCCACACCGCGATCTTGTTGACCCACAGCAGGAAGCGGAAACCGTAGATGCACACCGTCAGCACCAAGATCGCGAACAGACCGTAGGCAAGGCCCAGGGTCAAGTCGGTTTCCGGCAGGCCGATCAGGCGTTTTGCGCCACCGATCAACGCATCGCCCGAGCTCCACACCGAAAGCGAGAAGAAGGCGATGGCGGTCAGCAGCGACAGAAACGAACCGACGATCCGCCCATGCACGCCAAAGTGTGCACCGGACGACACGGCGTTGTTGGTGCCATTAAGCGGACCGAACAAACCCATCGGCGCAAGGATCAGCGAACCCAGCAACACGCCCAGCACAATCGCCCAGACGCCCGCCTGGAAAGACAGGCCGAACAGCACCGGGAAACTGCCGAGCACGGCGGTGGCAAAGGTGTTGGAACCGCCGAAGATCATCCGGAACAAGTCCGTCGGGCCTGCGGTGCGTTCGTTGTCCGGGATCTGTTCGACCCCGTGGGTTTCGATTTGCGTAAGGCTTTGGTCTTTGTTGTTGTTATTCATGATCTGCTCCGATCATAAAGGCGCGCTCATCGTGTGTGAGCGTCACCTGTTTGGCTAAGGGGGTGGCAGCCCTTCCGGCATTGCGGACAAATGTTCGTGGCAGGCCAGCCATAGGCCTTGTTGTTCTTGGCCAGACGCCTGTTTTTTGAAAACAATCGTCTCGCGCTCCTGGCTGAAGTGTTGCTCCCCTTGCATGCGCAGCTCGGTGGCCACGTCATGGATGAAAATCGCCACGTCACCTTGCAGGCTGACGAAGGCGTTGCTCGAGGTGCACGACAGCACCTCGAAGCCGTCCTCGGCGCGCCAAGTGTCCCACAACGCCTGATAGGCATCGCGCGACAGCAGGGGCTGCTCGAGGGTGTAGAACACGAAGCTGGCATCAACGCTGAATGCGCCGAAGTAAGCTTCGCGATCGTTACGAGCAAAGGCCGACACCAGCTCAGCGGCGGCGTTGAGTACCTGATCACGTTCGCTCATGACCGATCCTCAGCGATGGACCACGCCTGGCAGTACGCAGAGCATTTCGTACAGCAGGTTGGCGCCCAACAGCGAGGTGTTGCCGGTGGTGTCGTACGCTGGCGAGACTTCCACCAGATCGCAGCCGACCAGATCGAGGCCTTGGCAGCCGCGCACGATTTCGATCGCTTGAATGGTCGTCAGACCGCCGATTTCCGGGGTGCCAGTGCCTGGTGCCCAGGCCGGGTCAATGCCGTCGATATCGAAACTCAGGTACACCGGACCGCCGCCGACTTTCTCGCGAACTTCGGCCATCAGCGGTGCCAGGGATTTGTGCCAGCATTCTTCAGCCTGAACCACACGGAAGCCTTGATTGCGGCTCCAGTTGAAGTCATCAGCGGTGTAACCCTGAGCGCGCAGGCCAATTTGCACCACGCGGTCGCAATCCAGAAGACCTTCTTCCACAGCGCGACGGAAGGTGGTGCCGTGGGCGATCTTCTCGCCGAACATGTGATCGTTCACATCGGCGTGCGCGTCGATGTGTACCAGGCCGACCTTGCCGTGCTTTTTATGGATGGCACGCAGGATCGGCAGGGTGATGGTGTGGTCGCCGCCGAGGGTCAGGGGGATCACATCGTGTTCGAGGATGTTGTCGTAGGCCTCTTCGATGATCCGCACGGCGTCCAGCAGATTGAACGTGTTGATCGCCACGTCACCGATGTCGGCAACCGACAGCGAGTCGAACGGCGCGGCGCCGGTGGCCATGTTGTACGGGCGGATCATCACCGATTCAGCACGGATTTCACGCGGCCCGAAACGGGTGCCGGGGCGCAGGGAAGTGCCGATGTCCAGTGGGATGCCGATAAAGGCAGCGTCCAGGCCGGCAGCAGATGGCAAATGGGGGAGTCGCAGCATGGTGGCGATGCCGCCGAAGCGCGGCATTTCGTTGCCGCCCAGTGGTTGGTGAAGAATCTTGTCCACGGGTAAGGCCTCATCGTCGTTGTTTTATTTATGTCGGTTGCACGCTCGGGGAGAGACGGGCACCGCTGTGGGCCGATTCTGCGAAATGTAGTGACCGGGAAGAATCGCTACGGGCAAATACTTAGTTCAGATTTTTCTAAACTAATGGCGGCGACGGCGATAGACTTCTGCCATGCACAGAATCGCTGATGCCTGTCATTCATAGGCTGAACACCACAACCCATGTGGGAGCGGGCTTGCTCGCGAAGGCGTCGTGTCAGTCGAAATCAATGTTGCCTGGCATACTGCTTTCGCGAGCAAGCCCGCTCCCACATGGGTTGTGTTTCAACAGAAGCACCGTGCGTATCCTTGCAACCGGAGCCCCCCCATGGCCAACGCTTTACCCGACCTGAAACTATTGCGCATCTTCGTCAGCGTGGTCCGCCATCAGGGGTTCGCCAACGCCCAGCAAGAGCTCAACCTCTCGACCTCGGCCATCAGCACTTACATGAGCCAGCTCGAAGCGGCCTTGGGCCTGGTGCTTTGCCATCGCGGTCGCGGTGGTTTCAGCCTGACCAGCAAGGGCGAGTTGTTCCATCAGGAAACCCTGCGTCTATTGGCCGAACTCGAAGGTTTCGAACAATACGCCGCCGCCCTCAAAGGCGAGCTGCGCGGAACCTTGAACCTGGGCGTGATCGACTCCACCGTCAGCGATAAGGCCTTGCCCTTCGCCGAAGCCATCGGTGCCTACAGTCAGGAGCACCCGGCGGTGCATTTGCATCTGTCGGTCATGAGCCCCTACGAGCTGCAACTCGGCGTGCAGGACAACCGCCTCGACCTGGCCATCGGTGCCTTTTCCACGCGCATGAGCGGTCTGGTCTACATGCCGCTGTACCGCGAGCAACACTGGCTGTATTGCAGCAGCCGCCATCCGCTGTTCACCGAGCGGCGCATTCCCGAGCAAGTCATCACCCAACAGCGCATGGTCGGTCGCGGCTATTGGAGCCAGGCGGAACTGGCCCGCCACGGTTTCAAACACAGCGCGGCGACTGTGGAAAGTATGGAAGCCCAGCTGATTCTGGTGCTGTCCGGCGCCTACATCGGTTACTTGCCGGAGCACTACGCCCAGGCTTGGGCCGACAAAGGTGATTTACGCGTGCTGCTGCCGGCGACCTTCGGTTATCAGGCGCCGTTCTCGATGATCGTGCGCCGGGGCCGCAGCCGCGAACCGCTGATCCAGACCTTCCGTGATCTGCTTAAAGCACAACTGAATCAGGCTTAAGACGATGTCCAGAATCCAGTGCCCACGCTGTCTACGCCCGCAAACCCATTGCCTGTGCCCGCTGATCCCGAGCCTCGACAGCCGCACCCGGGTGTTGCTGCTTCAGCATCCAAGCGAAGTGAACCATGCGCTGAACACCGCGCGATTGGCCGCGTTGGGGTTGAAGAATGCCGAGTTGATCGTTGGCGAGGTGTTCGAGGATTTGCCGGTGCTGTTGAATCAGCCGGGCTATCAGGCGCGGCTGCTGTTTCCCGCCGAGGATGCACAACCGTTGCAGGCTTACACCACCCATGATGAACCGCTATTGCTGGTGGTCCCGGACGGCACCTGGCGCAAGGCGCGCAAAATGCTGCACCTCAATCCATTGTTGTCGGCGTTGCCCAGGGTGACATTGGCCGAGGGCGGGGTGTCGCGTTATCGCTTGCGCAAGGCTCCGGGGCCTGGGGCGTTGTCGACGGTGGAGGCGATTGTGCAGGCGTTGCAGACGCTTGAAGCGCCGAGCACTTTCGAGCCGTTGTTAAAACCGTTCGAGGCGTTGATCGAGGGGCAGATTGCGGCGATGGGGGAGGAGGTTTTTCAGCGCAATCATGGGCCGAAATAGTCGTTGTTTCTGAGGGCCTCTTCGCGAGCAAGCCCGCTCCCACATTAGACCGAGTTCCTTCAGGAGAAATGCGATCAACTGTGGGAGCGGGCTTGCTCGCGAAAGCGGTAGAACAATCACAGACAATCTCAACTCAAGACTACCTTTCGCGCATCGCCTCAGTCCGCGCTTTCAACACCGGTTTAAGCAGATAATCCAGCACGCTTTTCTCCCCGGTAATAATGTCCACCGTCGCCACCATCCCCGGGATGATCAGCAGCGGTTTCGCATCCCCGCCCAAATGATTCTTATCGGTGCGCACCTGAATCAGATAAAAGCTGTTGCCCTTGTCATCGGTGATGGTGTCCGCGCCAATTAACTCCAGCTTGGCACTCAGCCCGCCGTAAATCGTGTAGTCGTAAGCGCTGAACTTGACCATGGCTTTCTGGCCCGGGTGCAGGAACGCCACGTCTTGAGGGCGGACTTTGGCTTCGATCAGCAGGTTGTCTTCCAGCGGCACGATTTCCACCATGTCGTTGCCCGGCTGGACCACGCCGCCGATGGTATTGACCTTCAGCATTTTGATAATGCCGTGCACCGGCGACACCACGGTGGTGCGCGTCACCCGGTCGTCGATGGCAATGCTTGAGGCGGTGATTTTCGACAGGTCGGTGCGTTTCTCGTTCAGCTCTTTTGCCGCGTCCGAACGGAAGGATTGTTCGGACTCGTCGATCTTGCTTTTGATCTCATTGATCGCCGATTCGGCACGGGGAATCGCCAGGGTCGTGGCATTCAGCGAGCCGCGGATTTCCACCGCGCTGCGTTTGAGCCGCAGAATTTCCACCGGCGAAACCGCTCCGGTGCCCACCAGTGGCGCCGACATGTTCATTTCTTGTTGCAGCAGCGCCAGGCTGGAACTGAACTGCCCCTGTTTGGAACGGAATTCCGCCAGTTCCTGGGTTTTCTGCCGAAGTTGTTCGGTCAGCGTGCGCTGTTCGCTGGCCAGTCGGCGCTGGCGTTGTTCGTACAGCGAGCGTTCGTCCTCGGCCACTTGTGGCGCCTTGGCGATGACTTCCGCAGACAGCCTGAACGGCCGACCTTCCGCTTCGGCCGATAACCGTTCGACCTGCGCAGTCAGTGCATAACGATCCGCTTCGCTTTCACCCTTGTTCGACAGAAATCGCGTGTCATCCAGGCGCAGCAAGGTGTCGCCCTTGTTCACCATTTGCCCTTCGCGCACGAAGATTTCCGTGACGATGCCGCCCTCCAGGTTCTGGATCACCTGAATCTTGCTCGATGGAATCGCCTTGCCTTCACCCGTGGTGACTTCCTGCAACACGGCGAACTTGGCCCAGACCAGCGAGGTGATCAGCAGCGCCGCCGCCAGCCACACGGTGATCCGCGACCAGCGCGGCGAATCCTGCAACGAGGCGCCGGCGGTTTCCGGCATGAATTCGCTTTCGGCACTTTTGCTGAAACTGCCGAGGTAGCTTCGGGCCGCTGAATCCGGTGTTTGAGCAGACATGGGCGATACCCGTCAGTTAGAGAAATAGCCGAACACAAACCTGTGGCGAGGGAGCTTGCTCCCGCTCGGCGGCGAAGCCGTCGTAAAGTGCCCCTAAACCGTCGCAGAGCCGACACGGCCCTTGCGCAATGCATCGATGACTGCTTCTTTCGGGCCGTCGGCGACGATCCGCCCGTTGTCCAGCACCACCAACCGGTCCACCAGGCTGAGCATCGAGGTGCGATGGGTTACCAACAGCAGGGTTTTGCCCTGAATCCAGCCGTGGAGTTTTTGCCGCAGGACGTCTTCGCTGCTGTTGTCCATGGCGCTGGTGGGTTCGTCGAGCAGCATGATCGGCGGGTCGAGCAACAAGGCCCGCGCCAGCAACACCGCTTGCCGTTGCCCGCCCGACAGCAACTGACCGCGTTCACCCACCGGCCGGTCGAAGCCATGGGGATGTTGGCGAGCCAGTTCGGTGACGCCGGTCAGTTCGGCGACTTCGAGCATCCGGGCATCGCTGATGTAGCGCGCGCCGAGGGTCAGGTTGTCGCGCAGGCTGCCGGCCAGCAATGGCAGGTCGTGGGCGACGTAACCGATCTGTTGACGCAGGTCGGCGACGTCCAGTTGCCGCAGGTCCAGGCCATCGAGCAGCAACTGGCCTTCTTCCGGTGCATAGAAACCCATCACCAGCCGCGCCAATGTGCTTTTGCCCGAACCGCTGCGGCCGATGATGCCGATCCGCTCGCCCGGCTTCATGCTGAAGCTGACGTTGGCCAGGGCCGGAGCATTCTGGCCGTTGTAGTGGAACGTCACGCCGCTGACGTCGAGTGCGCCTTGCAGTTGCGTGCGCTCCAACGGCCGCTGTTTAGCGTCACGTTCTTGCGGCAACGACATCAGCGCATCGGTGCTTTTCATGGTCAGTTGTGCTTGCTGATAACGGGTGATCAGCCCGGCGATCTGTCCCAGCGGCGCGAGCACGCGGCTGCCGAGCATGTAGGTCGCCACCAGCGCGCCGACGCTGAGGTTGCCGGCAATGATGCTGTAGACCCCGGCGACGATGGTCGCCATGCCGGAGAACTGCTGAATGAACAACGTGCCGTTGGTGGCCAGCGCCGAGAGGTTGCGCGCGTGGCTGTCGAGGCGGGTGAGGGCGCCGTGGGTGCTTTCCCATTTGTGCTGGCGTTCGCTTTCGGCGCTGCAGGCCTTGAGGGTTTCCAGGCCGCCGAGGGTTTCGATCAGCAGGGCCTGGCGTTCGGCGCCGAGGCTCAGACTCTTCTGCACGGTGTCGCGCAGACGTGCCTGAATCACCATGGCAAAGATGATCGTGATGGGGAAGGCCAACAGCGGAATCACCACCAGCCAGCCACCGAGCAGGCCGATCACCACCAGCATCAGTACCGCGAAGGGCAGGTCGATCAGGCTGGTCAGGGTGACGGCGGTGAGAAATTCCCGAAGACCCTGAAAGTCATGAATGCTCTGGGCGAAACCACCGATGGTTGCTGGCCGCGCTTTCATCGCCATGCCGGTGATGCGTTCGAACAAGGTTGCCGAAAGAATCACGTCGGTTTTCTTCCCGGCCGTGTCCAGCAAGTGCGCGCGAACCACCCGCAGCACCAGTTCGAAGCCAGTGCCGATCAGCAAGCCGATCGACAGCACCCACAATGTTGAAGTGGCCTGGTTCGGCACCACTCGGTCGTAGGTCTGCATCACGAACAGCGGCACCATCAGGCCCAGCAGGTTGATCAGAAAACTCGCCAGAATCGCATCGCTGTACAGCCACTTCGACAACTTCAACGTGTCGCGAAACCATGCCTCGACTCGTGGCACCAGCGGCGCGCGCAAATCTTCGAGTTCATGCCGCGGCCGGGCGAACAAGGCCTGGCCGCTGTAGTTGGCGGCCAGCTCGTCCGTGCTGACCCATTGTTCTCCACCGTCGGCTTCGCTCGGCAGAATCAGCGCCTGACCGTCATCGCCGAAGCGACGCAAGATTGCGCAGCGGCCATGGTTGAGGATCAGCATCACAGGCAGGTTGAGCGAGGAAATCTCCCCCAGTTCACGGCGCAGCACACGCGCCTGCAAACTGGCCCGGGCCGCTGCGCGCGGCAGCAGGTCCAGGCTCAAACGTTGGTGTGCCATTGGCAGCCCGGCACTCAGGCTGGCGCGACTGACCGTCGCGCCATGAAGTTTGCAGAGAATCAACAGACCGTCCAGAAGCGGGTCGTCGAAGCTCAGACGCGGATCGACACCCGTGTTGCCGGTTTCCATGCTGGTCATATTGATTGCCTGTGGCGAGGGAGCTTGCTCCCGCTTGAGTGCGCAGCACTCACACTGTCTTCATCTTCAATCGGTGTTCGGGGTTGCTGCGCAACCCAGCGGGAGCAAGCTCCCTCGCCACAATTGGTCACGTTGAGCTACTTCATTTCAGTTCAGGCAAACGAGCTTCGTTTTTCACTTCGGTGGCGGCGATCGCATCGGCAGGCAGCACCACCCGTTGTTTGCTCAACAACTGACCCATGTTCGCCAGCACGCGGTACATCGAAAACTCCTCGGTGTAGCGCACTTCGGTGTAGCGGCGGTTGGCGTTGTAGAGCTCGTTTTCACTGTCGAGCACGTCGAGCAAGGTCCGTTGACCCAGGCCGAACTGATCCTGATACGCGGCCCGCACACGGGTGGTGGTTTCGGCGTATTCACGGGCGGTCGGAGTTTGTTTCTTGGCGTTGAGCATGGCGTTCCAGGCCAGGTGGATGTTCTCGTTGAGCTGGCGCAGGGCGTTGTTGCGGATGTCCAGCGCCTGGTTGATCTGGTGCGCATCGGAGGCCAGCCGGGCCTTGTCGCTGCCACCGCGGAACAGGTTGTAGTTCATCACCACACCCACTCGCCATTCGTTGTCGTGGCCTTCGTCGCCCTGGATATTGTTATTCGCGCCCACCGCTGCTTCAGCGTCAAAACGCGGGTAGAACGGCGACTTGGCGACTTCGTACTGGCTCTCGGCCGATTGCACATCGGCCTGGGCGGATTTCAGGTACGGGTTGTTTTCCACCATGCTCTGCTGGGCTTCCGGCAGGGTGGTGGGCAATTCGCCGCGGGTCGATGGCGGTGCTTCGAGTTCATCGGGCATGCGCCCCACGACGCTGTAGAAATTTGTCTCGGCATCGGCCAGATCGACTTCGGCGGTGTCGAGGTTGTTTTGCGCCAGTGCCCGGCGAGCGGTGGACTGGTCGGCGTCGGCGTTGCTGCCGATTCCACGTTGGGTACGCAGGCCTATCTGATCATTGACCCGCATGTGCGCTTGCAGGTTGTTCTTGGCCAGGGTCACCAGTTCGCGGCGTTTGAGCACTTCGAGGTACACCTCGACAGTGCGCAGGGCCAGATCCTGGGCGGTGCCTTGAGCGTAATAGGCTCGCGAGTTGGCCACGCCTTTAGTGCGCGCGACCTCGTTGGAGGTGTTGAAACCGTCGAACAGCATCTGCCGCAGGCGCAGTTCCGATTGGGTGTAGTTGAGGATTTCGGTGTGGTGATTGCCTTGCGCCCGAGTGGTGGTGTTATCGCTGTACCCGCGCCCGTAGCCGGCGTTCAAATCCACCGATGGATAAAAGCCCCCTTTGGCGACTTTAACCTGCTCGTCGGCCGAGAGCCGGGCATCGACCCGCGACGCCAGTTCCGGGTGGGTCGCAATGGTGCTCTGGATCGCCTCGGTCAATGACATCGCCTGAGCCTGAGAAGTGCAGGCCATGGCCAGCAAAATCGCGCTGCAGAGGGGGGTTAAAACGCGCATGGATGCCTCTCCCTGATTTCCTGATGGTACTTAGTGAGTCGCCAAATATTTGACGTTATTTTTAAGTGAAACCGTCTCACCCTTGTTACAACAGAGCTAAGAACATCCTGACGCGAAGCTAAGAAGGATTTCTCATAACGCTTATGCCGAAAAAAACTTATGCGCTCTGAAAAATCCAGCACATTGTTCAATGCGAAAGCCTTTGTTTATGAGCTCTCAGGAGCATCGAAGGGCTTGAGGAAAGTTCAATTCACTTTTCGACACAGAGCGAAGAAGTGCTGGAGGGGAGGGAAGCGAGACGGTTTAGAGGCGACAATTTTTTGTCACTCAAGTGATTCAAAACCGTTACGCATCGTTAGCAGGGCGGTTATTTTGGAAGTGGATCCCGATGCCGTTGATTGCAGAGGGTTTTATCCCGATCCAGAAATTCCCCTTGCGAGCGACACGCCTGGCGAAAGTGTCGGGAGGCAGTGGTTTACGTCAGGTAAACGCTTTCTCGGCAAACGATCCATCAGGCCAACCTGCTTGAACCATGGGCACGTTCTTCGCGCAAACAGGATGCCGACAGCAGTTGGCAGCGGAGGAAATGCACATGGCAACGCTCATCGGTATCGTCAGTAAAGTCATCGGTCAGGTGTATGCAGTGGCGGGTGATGGCACCCGACGTACCCTGGTCGAGGGCGATCGGCTGTTTGCCGGCGAGCAGCTGGTCACCGGGGCCGAAGGCGCGGTGGCGGTGCAACTGAAAAATGGCCAGGAGCTGACCCTGGGGCGTGACAGCAGCCTGCAGATGACGTCCCAATTACTGGCGCATCAGGTCCCGCACGTGGAGACCTCTGAGGCGGTGACGCCGAGCCAGGCGCAACTGACCGATGTCGAGCAGCTGCAAAAAGCCATTGCCGCCGGCGCCGACCCGACTCAAACAGGCGAAGCCACTGCCGCCGGACCGGGCTCGGGCGCGCCGGGTGGATTGGGCGGCGGTCACAGTTTTGTGTTGCTGGAGGAAGTGGCGGGCCGGGTCGATCCCACGATTGGTTTCCCCACCGCGGGCTTCAACGGTATTCCCGAATTCCTCCTGGAGCGCCGGGATACTGATCCAGACAATGGCGATAGCGGCGATGCACCGAATAACCCGGTCACCCTCATTGGCCTGTCGGCGGCGGGGGGCGAACTGACCCTCAATGAAGCCCACCTGGCGGACGGTTCGGCCAGCAACCCCGGAGCGCTGACTCAAAACGGCACCTTCACAGTCATTGCCGCTGACGGGCTGACCAGCCTGAACATCGGCGGGATCAACGTGATCAGTGGCGGTGTGCCCGCCGGTTTTCCGCAGTCGATCACCACTCAATTGGGCAACACCCTGACGATTACCGGCTATAACCCGGCCACCGGCGTGGTGAGTTACAGCTACACCCTGGTCGGCAACGAAACCCACTCGGCGGGCGATGGCGCCAACAACCTCAGTGAACAGTTCACCGTGGTCGCGAGTGACAGCAATGGCGATACCGCCACCGGTTCGCTGGACGTCAACATCACTGACGATGTGCCCAAAGCCATTGATGACACCAACGCCAATACCGCCTCGGAAACCCTGCTGACCCTGACCGGCAGCGTGCTGCCCAACGACCTCCAGGGCGCTGACCGCATTGCCACCGGTCCCGACAGCGGGCCGATCATAGGCGGTACGTTCAACGGGACTTACGGCGCGCTGGTGCTCAACCCCAACGGCACTTACACCTACACCCTGAACACCAGCGATGCGGATTTCAAAGCCTTGCACGGCGGCGGCAGCGCCACGGAAACCTTCACCTACACCCTGACGGATGCCGATGGCGACGCCAGCACCGCGAACCTGGTGCTGGAGATTCACAACAACGATGACCCGGTGATCATCGGTGGGCTGAATGCCGAAGGCGGCGAGTTGACTGTTTACGAAAAAAACCTCGCTGACGGTAGTGATCCCGATGCGCCGGCGCTGACCCGGAGCGGCACTTTCACCATCACGGCGCCAGACGGCGTGCAAACCCTTAGCGTAGGTGCAATCAACGTGGTGCTTGGCGGTCTGGCTGCAGACTTCCCGCAATCGTTCGTCACGCCGCTCGGCAATACGCTGACCATCACCGGGTTTGACCGTGCGACCGGCGTGATCACTTATAGCTACACCCTCAACGCTAACGACGCGCACCCGGATGCCAGCGGCGCCGACAGACTCACCGGGCAATTTGCGGTAACCATGGTGGACGATAATGGCACCACCGCCCACGGCATTCTCGATGTGAATATCGTCGATGACGTGCCACAAGCCGTGGACGACATTAATGCCAACACCGCCTCGGAAACCCTGCTGACGTTAACCGGCAGCGTGCTGCCCAACGACATCCAGGGCGCCGACCGCATTCCTGCTGGCCCCGACAGCGGGCCGATCATCGGCGGTACGTTCAACGGGACTTACGGCACGCTGGTGCTCAACCCCAACGGCACCTACACCTACACCCTGAACACCAGCGATGCAGATTTCAAAGCCCTGAACGGCGGGGGCAACGGCACCGAGAATTTCGTCTACACCCTCACCGATTCCGATGGCGATACCAGCACCGCCACGCTGGTGCTGAACATCCATAACAACGATGACCCAGTGACCCTCGATGGCCTGAACGTCAACGGTGGTGAACTCAACGTTTATGAGAAAAACCTCAGCGACGGCACCAGCCCCAACACCCCGGCCCTGACCCAAAGCGGCACCTTCACCGTCACCGCCCTCGACGGTTTGCAAACCCTGACCGTGGGAGGTATCGCGGTAGTCACCGGTGGCGTGGCCGCAGGCTTCCCGCAATCGATTGTCACCGCGCTCGGCAATACGCTGACGATCACCGGTTTCAACAGCACCACCGGCGTGGTCAGCTACAGCTACACCCTGACGGATAACGAAACCCATCCGAACGCCGACGGCACCAACAGCATCACCGAGAACATCGACGTCGTTGCCACCGACGTCGATGGCAGCACGGCATTGGGTCAGATCAACGTCAACATCGTCGATGACTTGCCCACCGCCAACCCTGATCTCGCCACGATCGCCGAGGGCGCCACGGCCTCGGGTAACGTGCTGAACAATGACGTCGGTGGCGCCGACGGCCCGGCGCTCAGTGGTGCGGTGGTCGGCGTGCGCGCCGGCAGCGACACCTCGACTTCGGCTATTGGTGGCTTGAACACGCAAATCAACGGCACTTACGGCTACCTGACGCTGGATGCCAACGGCAATGCCGTGTACCACAGCAACCCGAACTCGGTCAGCACGCCGGGCGCCACGGATGTGTTCACCTATACCGTGCGCGATGCTGATGGCGATGAAAGCACCACAACCATCACCATCAACGTGGCGGACTGCACCCTCGTAGCAGCCAGCGATAGCGACGTAACGGTTAACGAAAAAGCCCTGGATCTGACCCAGGATGGCCAGGACCTTGCAGCAGGCACCGTCATCGGCAGCGAGCCGGGCAATGCCGGTGAAACCGGCTCCGGTACATTGGTGGGCTCGGTTACCGGTGCCACTGGCACGATCACTTACACCTTGGTCGGCAGCGCCACCGGGACTTATGGGCAAATCCTGCTCAACCCCGACGGCAGCTACACCTACACCCTGACCTCCCCACCAACGACCACGCCCCACGCCAACGACGGGCCGAACACCTTGAGCGAAAGCTTTACCTATCAAGCGACTGATCCCTTGGGCAACAGCGTCACCAGCACCATCGTGATCAATATCGTCGATGACGTACCCACCGCTCATGCCGATGCAGTCGCGGTGGCGGAGGGCGGGACCGTCAGCGGTAATGTGTTGGGCAATGATGTGCTCGGTGCTGACGGCCCTGCGTCGGGTGGTGCAGTGGTCGGCGTGCGCGCCGGTAGCGACACCTCGACCTCGGCCATCGGTGGTTTGAACACGCAAATCAACGGCACCTACGGCTACCTGACGCTGGATGCCAACGGCAACGCCGTGTACCACAGCAGTCCGAACTCGGTCAGCGCGCCGGGCGCTACTGACGTGTTCACCTACACCGTGCGCGATGGCGACGGCGATGAAAGCACCACGACCATTACCATCGACGTGGCCAACTGCTCCCTCGTTGTGCCCCCCGATACCGACGTGACGGTTCAGGAGAAAGCGCTGGATTTGACCAAGGATGGCCAGGACCTGGCAGCAGGCACGGTTACCGGTAGCGACCCTGACAATACCGGCGAAACCGCTTCCGGCACGCTGGTCGGTTCCATCACCGGCGCCACTGGCGCAATCACTTACACGTTGGTCGGTAACCCCACTGGCACCTACGGGCAAATCCTGCTCAACCCGGATGGCAGCTACACCTACACCCTGACGTCCGCACCCGCGACTACGCCCCATGCCAACGACGGACCGAATACCCTGAGCGAAAGCTTCACCTATCAGGCCACCGATTCTCTAGGCAACAGCGTCACCAGTACCATCGTGATCACCATCGTCGATGACGTGCCGACTGCTTACTGCGATTCAGTCGCGGTGGTAGAGGGCGGTACGGTCAGCGGCAACGTGTTGCACAACGATGTGCTCGGTGCTGACGGCCCGGCAGTGGGCGGTGCAGTGGTCGGCGTGCGCGCAGGAAGCGACACTTCGACTTCGGCCATCGGCGGTTTGAACACGCAAATCAACGGCACCTACGGCTACCTGACGCTGGATGCCAACGGCAACGCCGTGTACCACAGCAATCCGAACTCGGTCGGCGAGGCGGGTGCCACGGATGTATTCACCTACACCGTGCGTGATGCCGATGGCGATGAAAGCACCACCATCCTGACCATCGACGTCCACAACAACTGCCTCGTAACGGTCCCCGATACCGACGTGACCGTCTACGAAAAAGCCCTGGATTTGACCAAGGACGGCCAAGACCTGGCCGCGGGCACGGTTACCGGCAGCGAGCCTGGCCACACCGGTGAAACCGGCTCCGGTACGCTGGTCGGTGCGGTCACCGGCGCCACCGGCGCAATCATCTACACCCTGGTCGGCAGCGCCACCGGAACCTACGGGCAAATCCTGCTCAACCCTGACGGCAGCTACACCTACACCCTGACCTCGGCGCCGAAAACGTCGCCGAACGCCAACGACGGCGCGAACACCCTGAACGAAAGCTTCACCTACACCGCCACCGATTCGGTGGGCAACAGCACCACCGGCACCCTTGTGGTCAGCATCGTCGATGACGTGCCGTCTAACGCCGTCGCCTCGGACCGTTCGGTGCCCGCGGTGCAGATCGACTCCAACCTGCTGCTGGTGATCGACGTGTCCGGGAGCATGGACGATCCCTCCGGTGTATCGGGCCTGTCGCGACTGGAGCTGGCCAAGCAGGCGATCAGCGCACTGCTCGACAAGTACGACAATCTGGGCGACGTGAAGGTGCAGATCGTCACCTTCAGCAGCAGCGCCACGGACCAGACCTCGGTGTGGGTCGATGTGGCGACGGCCAAGTCGATCATCGCGACGTTGACGGCGGGTGGCGGGACCAACTACGACGTGGCCGTGGCGACCATGCAAACCGCGTTCGATACCTCGGGCAAACTCACCGGGGCGCAGAACGTCGGCTACTTCTTCTCCGATGGCAAACCCAATGAAGGTGACATCGGCACCGCGGACGAGACCGCGCTCAAAGCCTTCCTCGACGCCAATGGCATCAAAAACTACGCCATCGGCCTGGGCAGCGGCGTCAGTAATGACAGCCTCGATCCAGTGGCCTATGACGGCAGCACGCACACCGACACCAATGCCGTGGCAGTGACCGACCTCAATCAACTCAACTCGGTACTCTCGGGCACCGTGCAAGGCGCGCCGGTCACCGGCTTGCTGCTGGGCGAGGGCGAGGGCGGTACGTTCGGCGCCGATGGCGGCTTCATCAAAACCATCACCGTCGATGGCACCACTTATACCTATGACCCCAAAGGCAACAGCAATCAGGGTTCGCTGATCTTCAGCGGCGGCGTCAACCACGGCACCTTCAACACCGCCAACAACACCTTGAGCATCGCCACCGACAACAGCGGCACGCTGCTGGTGAACCTCGACACCGGCGAGTACACCTACCTCTCGCAGAAAACCACGGCCGTGACGATCACCGAACACATTGGCTTCACTGCCAGCGACAACGACGGCGATCTGGCCAGCTCCACGCTGGTGATCAACGTGATTCCGAACACGCCACCGGTGGCGGTCGATGACCATGTCATCACCAATATTCTGTCGGGCAGCATTGTGGTGCCGGGTGAGCTGCTGCTGGCCAACGACAGCGACGTCAATGGCGATGCGCTCACGGTAACGCCGACCATCTTCAATACCGGTTGGGCAGCCAAGGGCGGGGATTTTACCGGCACCAACCCGAACTTCAGTTTCACTGGAAATACCCAGGCAGTGACCATCGCCCGCAGCGCATTCGTCGCCAACACGGCAGCCATGACCGCGGTACTGGTAGTCAGCGGGGCATTGGGGGCGGTCAGCAACAACAATACCAACGACGAGGATCAGATCACCGTCAACCTCAAGCAGGGTGAAACCCTCAACCTGGACCACAACCTTGCGGCCGGACACGTCACCATGGAGTACTCGGTCAACGGCGGCGCTTTCATTGCCATCGCTGACGGCCAGACCATCACCGCCTCGGCGGACGGCACGTACCAGATCCACATCACCAACATCGACGACGGTGGCCCGGGCAACAGCGGCAAGGGGTCGGAAAACTACCAGTTGACCATGACCGTCAACTACGCCGGAGCCCACGACACCACGCCGGACTTCCACGGTACCTACACCGCCAACGACAACCACGGCGGCAGCGACTCGGCCAATGTGACCATCAGCTATCAGGACGGCCATACGCTGACCGGCACTTCAGGTGACGACGTACTGGTGGCGGGCGCTGGCAACAACGTCATCAATGCCGGCGACGGCAACGACGTACTCACCGCAGGTGGAGGCAACAACGAAATGCACGGTGGCGCCGGTAATGACTTGCTGTTCAGCGGAGCGGGCAATGACCTGCTCGATGGCGGCACTGGCAACGACACCGCGAGCTACGCCCATGCCACCGCCGGGGTCATCGCCGACCTGAGCCTGATTACCGCGCAAAACACCCTTGGCGCGGGCACCGACACCCTGACCGGCATCGAAAACCTCACTGGTTCAAACTTCAACGACAGCCTCATGGGTGACAACAACAGCAACATCATCAACGGCGGTCTGGGTGACGATGTGCTCAACGGCGGGGGCGGCGACGACTTCCTGATCGGTGGCCTGGGCAACAACACCCTCACCGGCGGCAGCGGCGCCGACACCTTCCAGTGGCTCAAAGGCAACAGCGGCCACGACGTCATCACCGACTTCACCCCAGGCACCGACAAACTTGACCTGTCGCAACTGCTGCAAGGAGAAAACGGCACCGCGGCATCGCTGGATGACTACCTGCACTTCACTGTCAGCGGCAGCGGTGCATCGGTCATCACCAGCATCGACGTCAGCGCCATGGCCGGCGCTACGCCGAACCAGACCATCGACCTTGCCGGCGTGAACCTGGCCAGCCACTACGGCGTCACCCCCGGGGCGGGCGGGGTGATTGCCGGCGGTGCGGATACGGCGACGATCATCAACGGCATGCTCAATGACCATTCGTTGAAGGTGGATACCGTGTGATCTGAAAGTACAAAACCCGCCATTTCTTTGGAAAGAAATGGCGGGCTTTTTGTTGTTTGGGGTTTTCAAAGTCAAAAGATCGCAGCCTTCGGCAGCTCCTACAGATTCGGTGTTCACCGCCCCTATCGCGGTTGAGCACAATCGCGCGCAGGAGCTGCCGAAGGCTGCGATCTTTTGATCTACCAACCCTGTGTCCCTGAAGCAAAAAAGCCAGGCCCGGATTCAGAATATCCGGCCCTGGTTTTTTGTTGGGGCTTAGGGCCTCTTCGCGGGCAAGCCTCGCTCCTACGGGGGTACGTGGCATCAGTGCCCTGCACATCCGTAGGAGCGAGGCCCTGCACATCCGTAGGAGCGAGGCTTGCCCGCGAAGCTTTTGACTCAGGTCGCCTCGTTCAGGTATTTGCCCACGGTCGCCACGTTGTCGAGCGAGTACTGCTTGCTCAGGTTGGCGATCATTTTGTTCAGGGCTTCGGTCACGTTGAACTGATCGGTGGAGCTGTCAGCATTCTGCTCGCGACCGGCTTGCAGAGCGTTTTTCAGTTCATCGCTGCTGACGCCACCACTGCTGTCGCTGTCCAGGATCTTGAGCAGTGCGGCGCTGGTGTCGGTGCTGGTCGACGAGGTGCTATCGCTGGCCAGGGCGCTGCTCAGTTCGGTGGCGGTGACACTGCCGTCGCTGTCGCTATCGAGCTGACTGAACAGCTCTTCGCTGGACGCCTGCTGAGGTGGTGGAGGCGGCGGGGTCAGGCTGGCGACGAGTTCGTCCTGGCTGACGGTGCCGTCTTCGTTCTTGTCCAGCGCCGAGAAGATTTCCGTGCTGTCGGCAGTGCTGCCGGCGCTGGTCAGGCCGTTGCTGAGTTCATCGCTGCTGATGGCGCCGTCGCCGTCAGTGTCCAGAGCGCTGATCAGCGCATCGGCCAGTTCGGTGCTCGGGGCCTGATCATGCGGTGGCGGCGGAGGGGTCATCGCGGCCATTTCCTCACTGCTCAGGCTGCCGCTTTCGTCGCTGTCCAGGTCGCTGAAGTTCTTGCTCAGGCTGACCAGCAAACCGTCATCGGTTTTCTGCGACAGGGCGCTCGTGAGCTCGTCCTGATCCACCGCGCCATCGCTGTTGCTGTCGAGTTTGGCGAGCAGTTCTTTCTGAAATTGCTGGCTGCGGGCACTGTTGGTGGAGGTGCTGCTGGTGCTGGTATAGCTCGTGTAGTTGCTGCTGACACTGCCGATCATTGTGCTCACTCCTTGGAATGGGAAACCGGTGAGTGCACCGGCTTATGCAGCCTCAAGGGGTGAGTTGTCGTGGGTATGTGGGGTTTGTACCGATGGGTACACAAACAGATATCAGGCCCGCCTACGATCTTGTGGGAGCGGGCTTGCTCGCGAAGACGGCGGCACAGTCAACATTGATGTCACCTGACACACCGCTTTCGCGAGCAAGCCCGCTCCCACATTGGATTTGTGTGTGATTTAGACGCGCGGCAGGCGGATGACCGCCGTCAGGCCGCCACCGGAAGTCTCTTCCAGACTCAGCTGCCCACCCAACCGCTCCGCGGCTTCCCGGGCGATGGTCATGCCCAGGCCGACGCCGCCGGAGTTGCGATTACGTGAACCTTCCAGGCGAAAGAATGGCTCAAACACCGCTTCACGTTTATCCGCCGCGATACCCGGGCCATGGTCGATGACCCGGATCACCAGTTCCTCGCGACTGTCCTCAAGCGTGATCAGCGCGTCCCCGGCATAACGCAGGGCGTTGTCCAGCAGGTTATTGATGCACGAGCGCAGGGCCATCGGCTGAACCTGCAACGGGGCGCAATGGCCGCTGGCCTGCACATTGGAACCCTGGTCCTGGGCGTTTTCGCTCAGGGATTCCACCAGCGCCTGCACGTCCATCCATTGTGACGCCTCGCTGGTGCGCTGTTCGTGCAGGTAGGTGAGGGTGGAATCGAGCATGCTGATCATGTCGTTCAGGTCCTGACGCATCTGGCCTTGCAGCTTGTCGTCGTCGATCTGTTCCAGCCGCAGCTTGAGCCGCGACAGCGGCGTGCGCAGGTCATGGGACACCGCGCCAAGCATCCGCGAGCGCTGCTGCACCTGTTCAAGAATGCGCTTCTGCATCAGGTTGAAGGTGTGCGCCGCTTGCCGCGCTTCCCGTGGGCCCGACTCATCCAGCGGTGGGCTATCGAGGTTTTCACTCAGGCGCTCGGCGGCGTCGCTCAGGCGTTGAATCGGGCGGGTCAGCAGCTTGGCGCCGTACCAGGCGGCGATGATCAGCGAGACAAACTGAAAGGTCAGCGGCACCAGCGGCCCGCCGAACCACGGCCGTGGCGGCCGGTTGCCGAAGCGCGGGTCAGGTGGTGGGCGTTGTCCGTCGAAGCGCTCGGAAAATTCCGACGGCGCAGGCGGGGGAGGCGGTGGACCGTAATGCCTGAACCAGAAGAACGCCAACAGGTGCGCCAGTACGATCGCCAGCAGCAGCACGCCAAACAGGCGGCCGAACAGCGTATCGAAGCGCGCACGCATCAGCCGATGTCTCGTGCGTCGAACAGATAACCCTCGCCGCGAACGGTCTTGATCAGCTGTGGGGCTTTCGGGTCATCACCCAGTTTCTGGCGCAGGCGCGAGACGAGCAAGTCGATGCTGCGATCAAACGCTTCGATCGAGCGACCACGGGCGGCGTCCAGCAGTTGTTCGCGGCTGAGTACCCGGTGCGGACGTTCGATGAACACCCAGAGCAAACGGAATTCAGCATTGGACAACGGCACCACCAGGCCATCGGCGGCGATCAACTGGCGCAGCACACTGTTTAGGCGCCAGGTGTCGAAGCGAACATTCGCACGCTGTTCGGTGCGGTCGTCGCGCACCCGACGCAGAATGGTCTGAATCCGTGCGACCAGCTCCCGTGGCTCGAATGGCTTGGCCATGTAGTCGTCGGCACCCAGTTCCAGGCCGATGATCCGGTCAGTGGGTTCGCAGCGGGCGGTGAGCATCAGGATCGGGATGTCTGATTCGGCGCGCAACCAGCGGCACAGCGACAAACCGTCTTCGCCGGGCAGCATCAGGTCGAGCACCACCACGTCGAAATGCTCGGCTTGCAGCGCCTGACGCATGGCAGCGCCATCGGTGACGCCGCTGGCGTGGATATTGAACCGGGCCAGGTAGTCGATCATCAGTTCACGGATCGGGACGTCATCGTCGACGATCAGGGCGCGAATGCTCCAGCGTTTATCGTCGGCCGGCGCTTTTTGATCGTCGTTCAGAGGTGCTGGGGAGTTGTGCATGCGTGCGTTCATCTGCCAGATAGGCTGCCAACCACAAAGATAGGCTGCGAGGTTGTGGCTTCAGCATAGGCGTCCGGCCGTGAGGCGGGAAGTGCTGTAGGACCTGTTGCGGCTGCCGAGGGTAGCGCCGAAGGGTGTTGTGGGCGTGTCGTGTGTGTACCGAACTCGACACAATTGCCGCAGGAGCTAGTCTTGTCTAAGCCGCGACGACGAATTACCGATCACCGGGTCCCGCAGCGGCGCTGGTTCCGCTACAATGCGCGCCGATTTCGACTTGCCTGAGAGCCCACTCATGTCCGCCTGCCAGACGCCTATCATCGTCGCCCTGGATTTCCCTACCCGTGACGCCGCACTGAAGCTGGCCGATCAGCTGGACCCGAAGCTGTGCCGGGTCAAAGTCGGTAAAGAACTGTTCACCAGTTGCGCCTCGGAAATCGTCGGCACTTTGCGCGACAAAGGCTTCGAAGTGTTCCTGGACCTCAAGTTCCATGACATTCCGAACACCACCGCCATGGCCGTCAAGGCCGCTGCGGAAATGGGCGTGTGGATGGTCAACGTGCACTGCTCCGGTGGTCTGCGCATGATGGCTGCCTGCCGTGAAGTGCTCGATCAGCGCAGCGGCCCGAAACCGCTGTTGATCGGCGTGACCGTGCTGACCAGCATGGAGCGTGAGGACCTGGCGGGTATCGGTCTGGACATCGAGCCGCAGGAGCAGGTGCTGCGTCTGGCCGCGCTGGCGGAAAAGGCCGGGATGGACGGTCTGGTCTGCTCGGCCCTGGAAGCCCGGGCCTTGAAAACCGCTCACCCGTCGCTGCAACTGGTGACCCCGGGGATTCGTCCGGCGGGCAGCGCCCAGGACGATCAGCGCCGCATCCTGACCCCGCGTCAGGCGCTGGAGGCTGGTTCCGACTACCTGGTGATCGGCCGCCCGATCAGCCAGGCGGCGGATCCGGCGAAGGCGTTGGCCGATGTAGTGGCAGAGCTCGCTTAATCGGCGCTCGCTAAAACCATTCGCGGGCAAGCCTCGCTCCTACAGGTTATGCGCCAATTTTGATATCGCGCATAACCTGTAGGAGCGAGGCTTGCCCGCGAAGCTTTTATACCTTCAACACCAACTTCCCGAAATTCTCGCCGCTGAACAACTTCATCAGCGTCTCCGGGAACGTTTCCAGTCCTTCAACGATATCTTCCTTGCTCTTGAGCTGCCCCTTGGCCATCCAGCCGGCCATTTCCTGCCCGGCAGCGGCGAACTGTGCGGCGTAATCCATCACCACAAAGCCTTCCATCCGGGCGCGGTTGACCAGCAGCGACAGGTAGTTGGCCGGGCCTTTGACCGCTTCTTTGTTGTTGTACTGGCTGATGGCACCGCAAATCACCACTCGCGCCTTCATGTTCAGACGATTCAGCACGGCATCGAGAATATCGCCGCCGACGTTATCGAAATACACGTCGACGCCTTTCGGGCACTCGCGTTTGAGGCCGGCGTGTACGTCTTCGTTTTTGTAGTCGATGGCGCCATCAAAACCCAGCTCGTCAATCAGGAATTTGCACTTGTCCGCGCCGCCGGCAATGCCGATCACCCGGCAGCCTTTGATCTTGGCAATCTGCCCGGCAATGCTGCCCACCGCGCCAGCCGCGCCCGACAGCACTACGGTGTCGCCGGCTTTCGGCGCACCGACATCGAGCAGGGCGAAGTAGGCGGTCATCCCGGTCATGCCCAGCGCGGATAAATAACGCGGCAGCGGTGCCAGTTTCGGATCGACTTTATAGAAACCTCGTGGCTCGCCGAGGAAGTAATCCTGCACACCGAGGGCGCCGTTGACGTAGTCCCCCACGGCGAAACCCGGATTGTTCGAGGCGATGACCTTGCCTACGCCCAATGCACGCATCACTTCGCCAATGCCGACCGGAGGGATGTAGGACTTGCCCTCGTTCATCCAGCCACGCATGGCCGGGTCCAGGGACAGGTATTCGTTCTTGACCAGAATCTGACCCGCCGCCGGTTCGCCGACCGGTACTTCTTGATAGGTGAATGTTTCACGGGTGGCCGGCCCCACGGGACGTTTGGCGAGCAGGAACTGGCGATTGGTCTGGGTAGTCATGACAGGCACTCAAGATGAATGAAGTCTTGTTGATAGACCTTCATGGGCGATGCTGCAAGGTTGGCTGACGCTGCGAATGCACATCGATCCAGTGCGGTGATAGTCATGGCGCCCGTTCTATCACTGCAACTCATGGGCACCCAACCGGCCTTCTGATAGTGCTGCCGCGCCATACGCCCCTGTGACTAGACTGGCCACACGCGATCCCCTGCATTCTTCCTTCTGAGGACATAACAATGAGCATGACGTTTTCTGGCCTGGTTGCCGTTGTGACAGGCGCGGCCAACGGTATTGGCCGCGCGACCGCTTTGGCGTTCGCCGCCGAAGGTTTGAAAGTGGTGGTCGCCGATCTGGACGCAGCCGGTGGTGAAGGCACTGTGGCGCTGATTCGCACCGCCGGCGGTGAAGCGACCTTCGTGCGCTGCAACGTCACGGTGGAAAGCGATGTAAAAAATCTGATGGACGAGGTGGTGAATACCTACGGTCGTCTCGACTATGCCTTCAACAACGCTGGTATCGAAATCGAGAAAGGCAAACTGGCCGACGGCACGATCGATGAGTTCGACGCGATCATGGGCGTCAACGTCAAAGGCGTCTGGCTGTGCATGAAGTATCAGTTGCCGTTGCTGCTGGCCCAGGGCGGCGGCGCAATCGTCAACACCGCTTCGGTCGCCGGTCTGGGCGCTGCGCCGAAGATGAGCATCTACGCAGCCTCCAAGCACGCGGTGATTGGCCTGACCAAATCGGCGGCCATCGAATACGCCAAGAAAAAAATTCGCGTGAATGCGGTGTGCCCGGCGGTGATCGACACCGACATGTTCCGTCGAGCCTATGAAGCGGACCCGAAAAAGGGCGAGTTCGCCAACGCCATGCACCCGGTCGGGCGTATCGGCAAGGTCGAAGAAATTGCCAGCGCGGTGCTGTACCTGTGCAGCGATGGCGCGGCATTCACCACCGGTCATTCGCTGGCGGTGGATGGTGGGGTCACGGCGTTTTAATGCTCTAGGCGGCGATGGTGCGGAACTTGTGGGAGCGGGCTTGCTCGCGAAAGCGGTGCGTCAGGCGACATCAATGTTGACCGGGCCACCGTCTTCGCGAGCAAGCCCGCTCCCACATTTTTTTGTTCGGCGTTGATTCTGTGAAGACGCCGATCAATGTGTTTCAAATGATTAGATCTGAGGGTTTTGACGGCGTTGTCGCACATCCCCTGGTGCGCTCCTGTGATTAACTGTTCCCCGCAAAACGGACAGGAGTTTGCTTGCTCATGGAGTTGAGAATCGATCGGGAGGCATTGGTGCCTGTCGTGCAGCAAATCGTCGACGCATTGGCCGACTGGCTCCGTCGCGGCGAGGTGACGCCGGGGGGGCGCTTGCCTTCCGTGCGACAAATCGCGCGGATCAATCTGCTCAGTCAATCCAGTGTCGTCGAGGCCTGTGAACGGCTGGTGGCTCAAGGGGTACTGGAGACGCGTAACGGGGCGGGTTTCTTTGTCGCGACAACGGTGCTGGCCGCTCAGGAGCAACGCGATCTTCCCTGGTTCGAAGGGGTTGAGGAGAAGCAAAGCGGCCATGTCGAGGAACTGAAACTGGGTTGCGGCGGCCTGCCCGAAAGCTGGCGCGAGACTGACGACCTGAGCTACGCAATACGCCAGGTCAGCCGCACCGACATGGCCGGGTTGTTCAACTACAGCACGCCGCTGGGCCTGCCTGCTTTGCGCCAGCAGATCCTCAAGCGGTTGAAACAACTGAATATCGAGGTGGATGAAAGCCGAATACTGACCACGGCAGGGGCCAGTCATGGGCTCGATCTGATTGTGCGCACGCTGTTCAAACCGGGCGATTGCGTGGTGGTGGAAAGCCCCGGTTATTCGATGCTGTTCGATCTGCTCAGGCTGCACGGGGTCAGCATGATCGAGGTGCCACGAACCCCGCGCGGGCCAGACACCGAAGCACTCGAGGCAGTGCTGCTGAAGTACAAACCCCGTGGCTTGTTCATCAACAGCTTTTATCACAACCCCACTGGCAGCAGTTTGACCCCGGGGGTGGCTCAGCAGGTCCTGCAACTGGCCAAAAACCATGGCGTGCGGGTGATCGAAGACGACGTCTATGCGGATTTTCACAGCGGTCCCGGCACACGCCTTGCGGCACTGGGCATCGATGACAACGTGATCTACGTCGGCAGCTACTCCAAAACCCTCAGCAGTTCGTTGCGGGTTGGCTTTGTAGTGGCCAGTGCCGATGTGATTTCGCGACTGGCGCAGGTCAAGATGATCAGCAGCATGGGCGCTTCACGGTTCAGCGAGTCGGTGCTGGCAAGTCTGTTGGCCAGCGGTGCCTACCGCAAATTGGTGCAGCGTCAGCGCCAGCGTTTAAGTATTGGCAGGGAAGCAGCCTTGCAGGTCCTCGAAGACGCGGAGTGGGAGGTTTTCGGCAAACCGGTTGGCGGCCTGTTCATCTGGGCGCGATCGCGCAACGCTGACTATGCTCAGGTGCGCACTCAGGCTCGGCGCTTCGGTGTCCTGCTGTCTTGCCCGACGGCGTTCAGTCCGACCGGCCAGGCTCATGACTGGCAGCGGATCAACATAGCTTATGCCTGTGATCCTCGCGCCCGGGCATTTTTTCAGGCCACCGCCAGGGTCTGTTGACGTTTGGTGACGAACCGCGTTGCGCTGCCAAACGTCAACAGACCCTGAGGATCGACCTCGAGCGTTCTGAAAGCGACGCGGGCGTAGCTTTTTGCCATTATTCCGCAGCCAGAGACTTGTGTTGGCACAAGCCCGTTGCGAATCTGCATCAACAGACAATGGCAGGGGACTAAGCGCAATGATTTCGGCCGTGCAAGGACGTTTTGCCAACCTCGGTATGGCGAAAAAACTGGGTGTCGGGTTTGTACTGGTGCTGCTGTTGACCGCACTGGTAGCGGCCATCGGCGTATGGTCCCTGCAAACCATCAGTCAGCGCTTCGACGGGCTCAAGCAGATGTCGTCGCTCAACAGCGGTTTGCTCAAGGTTCGCCTGCTCGAGCAGGAATACGCCTTGCACGGTAATCCGAAAACCGTGGACGCCTTGCACGCCGGGGTGGACGCTCTGATCGCTCTGGCGACCCAGCTCAAGGCCCAGTCAGCGGCCAACGTGCCGGTCATGAATGACGTCGAGCAATCTCTGGGGGCCTATCGCAAGGCTTTTGACGAGTTTGTCTCGCTGAGTCAGGCCAAGGACCTGGCACTGGAAATGGCCAGTTGGTCGGTATCCAGCGTGGCCAATAACCTGGACGTGCTGCAGGCCGGGCTCGCCGATGATGGTGCCTATACCTTGAAGGAATCCGAGGGCAAGGACGGCGCGCAATTCATCGAACAAGCCAATCAGGTCAGCCAGGTTGCACGGCTGATGTTGCAGGCCATGAACGAAGCACGCGTACGCCTGGACCAGAGCCGCAAGGGCGACGACAGCGGCGGGCAGGGCAAGATCGAGCAGGCCGATCAGGCGCTGACTCAGGCCGAGCAACTGAAAACCACGATCAAGGACGAGGGCTACCAGACTGTCCTCAATGAAGTGTCCGGTCACATCGCCGGTTTCAGTGAAAAACTTGCCGAGTACACCGGACTGTTGGCAGAGGAAAAAACCGTCTACCAGCAACTCCACCAGCGCGCCGCTCAAGTGGTGGAACGGGTGGATCAGGCCTACGTTGCCGAAGACCTGTCGATGCAGGCAGAGCTGAAAAAGAACTCGCTGTTGATCATCGGTTCTTCGGCACTGGCCTTGCTGGTGGGGCTGATTGCTGCGTGGGTGATCACCCGGTTGATCGTCGCGCCGCTGCGCAGTGTGATCCGTGTCGCTCAGCAGATCGCTGCGGGCGATTTGAGTGCAACGATTGAAGTGACCCGTCGTGACGAGATCGGCCAGTTGATGCAAGCCATGCAGCAAATGGGCGCTGGGCTGAGCAGTATCGTCAGTGGTTTGCAGGCCGGTATCGAACAGTTGGCAAGCTCTGCTCAATCGCTGTCGGCGGTAACCGAACAGACCAACCTTGAAGTCAGCAGCCAGAAGGAAGAAACCGAGCAGGTCGCCACCGCGATGAATCAGATGACCGCGACGGTGCACGACGTCGCACGTAACGCGGAAGAGGCTGCTCAGGCGGCGCAGACTGCCGATGGCAAGGTTGAGAGCGGTCAGCAGGTGGTGCGTCAGAGCATGGCGCGGATCGAACAATTGGCGGACTCGGCCACCTCGGCCAGTTCCAGCATCGAAAGCCTCAGTGCGGAAATCCAGAACATTGGCACGGTACTCAGCGTGATCAAAAGCGTTGCCGAGCAAACCAACCTGTTGGCGCTCAATGCGGCCATCGAGGCCGCGCGGGCCGGCGAGCAGGGCAGGGGTTTTGCGGTGGTAGCCGATGAAGTTCGGGCATTGGCCAAGCGAACCCAGCAATCAACCGAGGAAATCGAACGGCTGGTCAGTGCCTTGCGCTCGGCGGCGCAGTCGTCGGTGCAGCAGATTCAGAACAGTGGCGAGTTGGTGAAACTGGCGGTGAGCGATGCATTGCAAACCGAGAGCGCGTTGGGGAGCATTGCGGCAGCGGTGTCGTTGATTCAGCAGATGAACCAGCAGATCGCAGCGGCTGCGGAAGAGCAGAGTTCAGTGGCCGAGGAGATCAATCGCAGTGTCACCAGTATCCGCGCCAGTGCGGATCAGTCGTCGCTGGCGATGCAGGGCAATGCAGCGTCGAGTATTGAGTTGGCGCAGCTGGGGGTTGAACTGAAGGGGATGGTGGGGCACTTCAGGCTCTGAGCAATGCAGGACTCAAGGCTAATGCCAGTTAGTTAAGCGCCGCAATTCATGTGGGAGCGGGCTTGCTCGCGAAGAGGGAGTGTCAGTCAACCTCAATGTTGACAGTGCCGCCGCCTTCGCGAGCAAGCCCGCTCCCACAGGTGCTGCACCTTAACTGACCGGCATTAGGGCTCAAGGCCCTATTGCCCATCGTCGGCAAACGGCGCGCAAAAAAAAGCCACCTTTCGGTGGCTTCGTTGTTTGTTCTGATCAGTCGTAGATCGCTTTTTTCTTCCAGTCGGCGTCAGCCTCAACGTCTTTGAGGCCTTCAGTCAGTTGGTTCATCTCGCCTTCCACCGGAGCGATCTTGTCCATGACCTGGGCGTTGGCGCGGGCCAGGAGTTTCTCCAGGTATTCCAGCTGTTCAGCGTAAATCTGCGGTTCCTGTTGTTTGCGCAGGTATTGCACGCCGCGTTCGAAGGCCAGACGAGCCTGGCCGGGCTGGTTCTGCTGCAGCGAGTGCTGGCCCAGGTTGTTGAAGAATTCGATGTGCAGCAGGACCAGGATGTGGCGCACTTCACGGATCCAGCGCTTGGCTTCGTTGGGCGGCAGGAAACCGTCCTGTGCCGCGCGGGTGATCTGGCCATGCAGGGCTTCGAGCAAAAAGCGCACGTCTTTGGCTTTGGCTTCGGTCTGGATCGGTGCCGGCGGGTTGTTGACCGGGATCGATTCGCCTTGGGCGACGAGGGCACTCAGCTCGGCAATCCGTGCCTTTAAGGTGCTGTTGGATTTTTCCAGGTTCAGCAAGCGCTGGCAGACGTTCAATTCAAGACGGGTCAACAGCAGCTTGAGGGTCGGTGTCATCAACTGACCGGGGAAGGTCTCGGTGATTTCGCCGCAGCGACGCAGGCGGTCATTGAGTTCAACCTTGGTGCGGGCCTTTTCCAGCTTATTGTTCTCCACCACATGGTTCATGTAGCCAATGGCGATCAATAGTGCGATCCCGGCTACGACTAGCAGGGTGATCATGAGTGGTGTCACCGGTAAGACCTCTTTTATTAGGGTTCGCGTGCGAGTCGAGTGTAGTAGCTTGGCATTTGGGCGCCTAGGGTCGCTCGACGAGTTGAATCGACAATGGCTCTGCTTATATCGGCCGTAACGCCGGATAGATAAGTAAATAGCAGGTGAGATGCACATTGCCATCATCCGGGCCGGGACTATAGCGCCTTGCTGGATGCCAGAATATAGGCGCCAAAGGTCAGTCGACGGAAAAGCCTCAATCGCTGCTGAAAGCAGGGCGAAGTCATTGATTTAAATAAATTTATATCTGGGGGTTGACGACCCCTCAATCCATCCATAGAATGCGCGCCACTTACAGCGTAAAGCACACAGCGAAACGCGGTAGGGAGTGAATGTTGTACGTGTGTCCCCTTCGTCTAGTGGCCTAGGACACCGCCCTTTCACGGCGGTAACAGGGGTTCGAGTCCCCTAGGGGACGCCATTTGCGGGAATAGCTCAGTTGGTAGAGCACGACCTTGCCAAGGT
>NZ_JBIVCD010000041.1:0-56313 GCF_044746425.1 Pseudomonas sp. NPDC086112
CGCCTTCGAGTCTCCCCGTGCGCCTGTTTCACGGCGCGACGTTCGGCTCATTCGCTGATCTGCAAGACCCGAGCCATGGCCTGGTCATCGTCTTTGGCGGTGTTCATCATCTTGATGTGCAGCTCGAACTGCTTGGCCAGCGCCAGCACCGAAGTCATTTCTTCCACGGCATTGACGTTGCTCGACTCAAGGAACCCGGACACCAGTTTGACGTTGGCATCGGCCTGCGCCGGCTTGCCGTCCTTGGTGTGGATCGAACCGTCCAGGCCTTTGGTCATGTTCTTGAAGTCCGGGTTGACCAGTTTGATGCGGTCGACTTCGGCCATCACGCGAGGGCCTTCACCCATCGCACGGATGCTGATGGTGCCGTCTTCGCCGACTTCGATTTGCTGCTCGGGCGGCACGGCAATCGGCCCGCCATTGCCTACCACCGGCATACCGTTGCCGGCACGCAGCACGCCCAGGGCGTCAACGTTCAAGCTGCCGGTGCGCACGTAGCTTTCACCGCCATCGGGGTTCTGCACGGCGATCCAGCCGTTGCCCTGCACCGCGACATCGAGGTCGCGACCGGTTTCTACCAGCGAGCCAGGGGAGAAGTCGGTGGCCGGACGTTCGCTCATGGCAAACGCGCGCGCCGGAAAGCTGTCACCAAATACTGGCATCGAACGAGCCTGTTCCAGGTCCTTCTGAAAACCGTTGGTAGAGATGTTCGCCAGGTTGTTGGCATGAGCCTTCTGCGCCAGTGCATTCTGGCTGGCGCCGGTCATTGCCACATAAAGGTACTTGTCCACACTCTTTCCTCTGCATGCCGGACGTTTGCCGCCCACCGCTGTACTGCTGAGCCATAAGCAATTTGCAGACCAACTTTTTTCTGGCGGCGCAGGGCCCGGCAAACAAAGGACTTGAGGGATTCAGAGGGGATTGGGGGAATGTATCGAAGACGAAAAACCGGCGGTGTTATGCCGGTAGGTGGCAACGGTTGACCTTGAGGTTGACTGGACTACCGCCTTCGCGAGCAAGCCCGCTCCCACATTTAATTTGTGTTCGACTCGATCAAATGTGGGAGCGGGCTTGCTCGCGAAGGGTCCATCACAGGCAAAAATAGCTATCGGCTAAGACTCAGTCTTGCCGACCTCATACTCACGCAACTTATTGGCAATGGTGGTATGCGACACCCCCAACCGCTTGCCCAGTTGCCGACTGCTCGGATGCTCGGAATACAAACGCTCCAGCACCGCTTTCTCAAAGCGCCCGACAATCTCGTCCAAACCACCCTCAAGGGAAAAATCGCCAAGCGGCTGACGCACGCCGTAGTCCGGCAGGCGAATATGCTCGGCTTTGACGGTGCCGCCGTCGCACAGGGAAACGGCCTGGAACAGTACGTTTTCCAACTGCCGCACGTTACCCGGCCAATGATAATGACTGAGCCGTTCCATGGCCGCTGGCGCCAGTTTCGGCAACGGACAACCGATCTGCCGACTGGCCTGATCGAGGAAGTGCTCCACCAGCGGCGCCAGTCCGTCGAGGCATTCGCGTAGCGGCGGGATGTGCAGCGAGAGCACGTTCAAACGGTGGTACAAATCCTGGCGAAACTCACCGCGAGCGCACAGCTCGGACAAGTCCACTTGCGTTGCGCAGATCACCCGCACATCCAGATAGACCTCTTCATCGCTGCCGACACGACGGAAGCAACCATCCTGCAGAAAGCGCAGCAATTTCACCTGCAAGCGCGGGCTCATTTCGCCGACGCCGTCGAGAAACAACGTACCGCCCGCCGTCAGCTCCAACAGCCCGAGCTTGCCTTCGGCCCGCGCGCCTTCGAAGGCACCGGGACCGTAGCCGAACAATTCGGTCTCGGCCATGGACTCTGGCAGACCGGCACAGTTGAGCGCCATCAACGGTGACTGCCCACGCGGGCTCGCCAAGTGACAGGCCCGCGCCAACAACTCTTTGCCGGTGCCGGTTTCGCCTTCTATCAATAGCGGCGCATCCAGTGGCGCCATGCGCCGTGCTTCGCGAACCACCGCCGCCATCACTTTCGAGCTTTGGAAAATGCTGTCGAAGCCGCGCAATTCCTGCTTGCGCACGTTATAGATGCGCTCGCCCACCCGGTCCGCCCGGTGCAACGTCAACACCGCACCGGCCATGGCCTCGCTTTCGTCATGCTCCGATTGCAGCGGCGCGATGTCGGCGAGAAACACGTCGCCCTTGACCTTGACCCGCAAGCCGTTGATCCGCGACTTGTTGGCGCGCACCAGTTCCGGCAAATCGAAATCCTCGGCGTACCGCGACAGCGGTATCCCCGGCACCTCGTCTACCCGCACCCCGAGCAACTGCGCCGCCGCACGGTTGGCCGCGACGATGGAACCGCCCATGTCGATCGACAGCACCGGAAACTCCAAGGCACCAAGCAAGGCATTGAGTTCCATATGCCGACGCTCGCTGGGCATCAGCCCTACGCGTTTGACGCCGAATACCCCGCCAATCGCCTCAAACTTCGGACGCAACGCCTGAAACTGAATGTTGATCAGGTTCGGGCAGTGCAGGTAGATCGCATTGCCGTGCTCACCGCCCACTTCGCCGCGAGCGACGTTGATCCCGTACTCGACCAGCAGGTTGAGAATGTCGCGCAGAATACCGATGCGGTTCTGGCAGTGAACTTTGATACGCATATAAAGGCCCACAAAACGGTGAGTGAGGTTGATGCCGAGCACACAACCTGTGGGAGCGGGCTTGCTCGCGAAAGCGTCGGATCATCCAGCATTGATGTATCAGACAGACCGCCTTCGCGAGCAAGCCCGCTCCCACAGGGTACTTGGCAGACCGACGTATTTTTCTGCCGAGGCACTCAAATAGTCGTCAAGATTATGTGACACCCGTGCGCCATTTCAAACCCGCAAATATCAATACTTGCGCCATAGCGACCAATCCGTAACGAATACTTTACGAAAAGCCGAGATTTTTCCAACTCTCACCGCGGATCACCTGCTGCAACACCGCACGCCTTGGGGTATTTCTAGGTCTATAGCTGTACACACAACAAGAACGTATCCCCTAGCAGGAGAGCAGCATGAAGCAGACGCAATACGTGGCTCGTGAGCCCGATGCGCAAGGTTTTATCGACTACCCCGCCGAAGAACACGCGGTGTGGAACACGCTGATCACTCGCCAACTGAAAGTGGTCGAGGGCCGTGCGTGCCAGGAATACCTGGACGGTATCGAAAAACTCGGTCTGCCCCACGACCGCATTCCGCAACTCGGTGAAATCAACAAGGTCCTCGGTGAAACCACCGGTTGGCAGGTTGCCCGAGTCCCCGCACTGATTCCCTTCCAGACCTTTTTCGAATTGCTGGCGAACAAGCAGTTCCCGGTGGCGACGTTTATTCGTACCCGCGAAGAGCTGGATTACCTGCAAGAACCGGACATTTTCCACGAGATCTTTGGCCACTGTCCGCTGCTGACCAACCCCTGGTTTGCCGAATTCACCCACACCTACGGCAAACTTGGCCTACAGGCTTCCAAGGAAGAACGCGTGTATCTGGCGCGCCTGTACTGGATGACCATCGAGTTCGGCCTGGTCGACACGCCACAAGGCCTGCGCATCTATGGCGGCGGCATTCTGTCCTCGCCCAAAGAAACCGTTTACTGCTTGTCGAACGAGCCTGAGCATCAGGCCTTCGACCCGCTGGAATGCATGCGCACGCCGTACCGCATCGACATTCTGCAACCGCTGTACTTTGTCCTGCCGAACCTCAAGCGCCTGTTCGATCTGGCCCACGAAGACATCATGGGCATGGTCAAGCAAGGTATGCAGCTGGGGCTGCGTGCGCCGAAATTTCCGCCAAAAGCCGCGTGACCCGCGTCTTTTGGCATCAAGTGAGTCTGTTACGGATCGCCGCTTTGCTTTAGCGTGGTCCCACTGACGACCGTTTTTCAAAACACTCGATTTCAGGAACACATCATGTCCACATTAAACCAAGCCCATTGCGAAGCCTGCCGCGCCGACGCCCCTCAGGTCAGCGACGAAGAATTGCCGATCCTGATCAAGCAGATCCCTGACTGGAACATCGAAGTTCGCGACAGCGTGATGCAGCTGGAAAAAGTTTTCCTGTTCAAGAACTTCAAACACGCGCTGGCGTTCACCAACGCCGTCGGTGAAATTTCCGAGGCCGAAGGTCACCACCCAGGCCTGCTGACCGAGTGGGGCAAAGTCACCGTGACTTGGTGGAGCCACTCCATCAAAGGCCTGCACCGCAACGATTTCATCATGGCCGCGCGCACTGACGAAGTGGCGAAGAACGCCGAGGGCCGCAAATAATGCATTTCGACGCCATCGGTCGAGTACCTGGCGACCCGATTCTCGGCCTGATGGAGGCCTATGCGCTGGACCCTAACCCGCGCAAATTCGACCTTGGCGTGGGTGTCTACAAAGACGCCCAGGGCCAGACGCCAATCCCCGAAGCGGTGAAGCTCGCCGAGCAACACCTGGTGGATCGTCAATCCACCAAAACCTACATCGGCGGCCACGGCAATGTAGCGTTCGGCAAAGTCATCAACGAGTTGGTGCTTGGTGCGGATTCGGCGTTGATCGCCGAACAACGGGCCGGCGCCACTCAAACGCCGGGCGGCACTGGCGCATTGCGTTTGAGCGCTGACTTCATCGCCCAATGCCTGCCGGGCCGTGGCGTGTGGTTGAGCAACCCGACCTGGCCGATCCACGAAACCATTTTCGCGGCGGCCGGGGTCAAGGTCAGTCATTACCCGTACGTGGGCAGCGACAACCGTCTCGATGTGGAAGCGATGCTGGCGGTGCTCAATGAAGCACCCAAGGGCGATGTGGTGCTGCTGCATGCCTGCTGCCACAACCCGACCGGTTTCGATTTGTCCCATGATGATTGGCGTCGGGTGCTGGACGTGGTGCGCAGTCGCGATTTGCTACCTCTGATCGACTTCGCCTATCAGGGTTTCGGCGACGGCCTGGAGCAAGATGCCTGGTCGACGCGGCTGTTCGCCGCCGAGTTGCCGGAAGTACTGATCACCAGTTCCTGCTCGAAGAACTTCGGCCTGTACCGCGACCGCACTGGCGCATTGATTGTCTGCGCGAAAACCGCCGACAAGCTGGTGGATATCCGCAGCCAACTGGCCAATATCGCCCGTAACCTGTGGTCGACGCCACCGGATCATGGCGCCGCCGTGGTCGCGACCATCCTCGGCGATCCAGAGCTGAAAAGCCGCTGGGCCGACGAAGTGGAAGCCATGCGTTTGCGTATCGCCCAGTTGCGCAGCGGTCTGGTCGAAGCACTTGAACCCCATGGCTTGCGTGAGCGATTTGCGCACATCGGTGTGCAACGCGGGATGTTTTCCTACACCGGTTTGTCGCCGGAGCAGGTTAAACAGCTACGCGAGCATCACAGTGTGTACATGGTGAGCTCGGGCCGGGCTAACGTGGCGGGGATTGATGCGACGCGTCTGGATCTGCTGGCCGAAGCTATCGCTGACGTCTGCAAATAAATATCAGACACTACACATCCCCTGTGGGAGCGGGCTTGCTCGCGAAAGCGGCGTATCAGGCAACGATGATGTTGACTGACACTCCGTCTTCGCGAGCAAGCCCGCTCCCACATTTGAATGTGTGTCGCCCCCTCTTGCTGACCTGTCTAGACAATCCCATCCGTCGCAACAAATGGATATAAAAGTCTATTTGTCATTTCTCCTGCTGTATCCTGCGCAGGCTTTTTAAAAGCGCGGATCTACCAGATCTATCAACAGACTTAGCGAGGAGCGCGACATGCACGAGATCCCTAATCTCCCCTTCCCAAGCCTGCACGAAACTGAGCAGACAACCACGCAACAAGCCGGTGCCCAACAGCCCGAGATGAAAGAAGCACCTGAACGCCGCCAGGCCGACAGCGAAGACTGATACACCTGCAATGCCAGACCGTGTGGAAAGCGCTAACATGCGCTTTCCACACCGCCTGAACCGCGAGCCCGCACCATGAGCGATGATTTCACTGAAGCCCAGGCCAGCGTCCTGATCGGCACCGCCGAGAAGATGATCGAGATCTGGAACCGCCTTTCCCCCGAGAAACAAGCCGCCCTGCTGGCCCGCTTCGGCAGCGAAGAAAACGCCCTGGCCGCTCTGGTCACGACGCAACTGGTTGCCCCCGCCAAAACCTGACTCACCCCGTCTGGCAAATAGTTTTACTTTTTCACGCCCCGCGACCGTCCACGCCGCTATCATAAGCAGCCTATCTATCCTGCTGCCCCGTGGACCTTTACCCATGTCAGAAACCCAGCGCCCCATGGCGGTCACGCTGCAAGTCGTTTCCATCGTCCTGTTCACGTTCATCGGTTACCTGAATATCGGCATTCCTCTGGCCGTATTGCCGGGCTACGTCCACAGCGACCTCGGTTTTGGCGCCGTGATCGCCGGGCTGGTGATCAGCGTGCAATACCTGGCCACCCTGCTCAGCCGCCCTTACGCCGGACGCATCATCGATAACAAGGGCAGCAAACTGGCGGTGATGTACGGCCTCGCTGGCTGTGGTTTGAGCGGTGTGTTCATGTTGATTTCGGCCTGGACGCAAAGCCTGCCGACGTTAAGCCTGATCTGCCTGTTGATCGGCCGACTGGTGCTCGGCAGCGCAGAAAGCCTGGTGGGTTCCGGGTCGATCGGCTGGGGCATCGGCCGGGTCGGCGCAGCGAACACCGCCAAGGTCATCTCCTGGAACGGCATCGCCAGTTACGGCGCGCTGGCGGTCGGCGCGCCGCTGGGGGTGCTGCTGGTGAGTCAGTTGGGTTTGTGGAGCATGGGCGTGAGCATCGTGCTGTTGGCCGTTCTGGGTCTGGCGCTGGCTTGGCCAAAAACCGCTGCACCAATCGTTGTCGGCGAACGCCTGCCATTCATGCACGTGCTGGGGCGGGTGTTTCCTCACGGTTGCGGTCTGGCCTTGGGTTCCATCGGCTTTGGCACCATCGCTACATTCATCACCCTGTATTACGCCACTCAGCACTGGTCCAACGCGGTACTGTGCCTGAGCCTGTTCGGCGCCAGTTTTATCGGTGCGCGATTGTTGTTCGGTAATCTGATCAACCGCCTCGGCGGCTTTCGCGTGGCGATTGCCTGCTTGTCGGTGGAAACCCTCGGACTGTTGCTGCTGTGGCTGGCACCCGATGCCCATTGGGCACTGGCCGGGGCGGCGCTGAGTGGTTTCGGTTTTTCACTGGTGTTCCCGGCCTTGGGCGTGGAAGCGGTCAACCTGGTGCCCGCCTCCAGCCGTGGCGCGGCAGTCGGGGCGTATTCGTTGTTCATCGATTTGTCGCTGGGGATCACCGGACCGCTGGCGGGTGCGATTGCGGCTGGATTCGGGTTCGCCTCAATCTTCCTGTTTGCCGCGTTGGCCGCTTTGAGCGGATTGATACTAAGCGTTTACTTGTACCGGCAGGCGCCAAAGTATCGTGAAGAAAGAGAAGCGCGTTAAAAGTCGACCTTTCCGCGCCCAGCCTTGATGCTGCCGCGCTTGGTCTTGGATTCGAGCCGACGCTTTTTCGAACCGAGGGTCGGTTTGGTCGGACGGCGCTTCTTCTCGACCTTGGTGGCACTGAGGATCAACTCGGTCAGGCGCTCCAGCGCATCAGCGCGGTTCTGTTCCTGCGTGCGGTATTGCTGGGCCTTGATGATCAACACGCCGTCGCTGGTGATGCGACTGTCGCGCAGCGCCAGCAGCCGCTCCTTGTAGAACTCGGGCAAGGACGAGGCCGGAATGTCGAAGCGCAGGTGCACGGCGCTCGAGACCTTGTTGACGTTCTGCCCACCGGCGCCTTGCGCACGAATGGCCGTCAATTCGATCTCGGCATCCGGCAGATGCACGTTGTTGGAAATCACCAGCATGGAAAAAAGTCCGGTATCAGGGCGTTCAGGATACCGCGAATGATGGATTGACCGGGCCGACCCTTTCGCGGACATGTATGGGATGTTCGCCGCACGGAGGATCAAATGTGGGAGCGGGCTTGCTCGCGAAAGCGATGTGTCAGGCAACATTGATGTCGATTGATACTCCGCTTTCGCGAGCAAGCCCGCTCCCACAGGGGTCCGTGCAAGTCCAAAGTTTTTTGCATCGCCCACAAAAAAACCCGGCACATGGGCACATGGCCGGGTTTGTTGTTTCTGCGCTTTGCACTTACTTGGCTGCGGAACCTGCAGCCTGCAACGCATTTTGCGCACTACGCTTATTCTTGATGCCGTAGCAGATCCACATGAACGCGACCCACACCGGAATCGCATACACCGAGATCTGGATGCCCGGGATCAACAGCATCACGCCAAGGATGAACACCACGAACGCCAGGCAAACATAGTTGCCGTACGGGTACCACAGGGCCTTGAACAACGGCGTCTGTTTGGTCTTGTCCATGTGCTGACGGAACTTGAAGTGCGAGAAGCTGATCATCGCCCAGTTGATCACCAGGGTGGCCACCACCAACGACATCAACAGTTCCAGCGCATGTTGCGGAACCAGGTAGTTCAGCAGCACCGCGACCAGGGTCACGGCAGCCGACGCCAGAATCGAACGCACCGGCACGCCACGCTTATCGATCTTCGACAAGGCCTTCGGCGCATCGCCCTGCTCGGCCATGCCCAGCAGCATACGGCTGTTGCAGTAGGTGCCGCTGTTGTACACCGACAGCGCCGCGGTCAGGACCACGAAGTTGAGGATGTGCGCGGCGGTGTTGCTGCCCAGCATCGAGAACACTTGAACGAACGGGCTACCGCTGTAGGCATCGCCGGACGCGTTCAGCGTCGTCAGCAGGCTGTCCCAAGGCGTCAGCGACAGGAGGACCACCAGCGCACCGATGTAGAAAATCAAAATCCGGTAGATCACCTGGTTGATCGCTTTCGGGATCACGGTTTTCGGTTTGTCGGCTTCGGCTGCAGTGAAACCGAGCATTTCCAGGCCGCCGAAGGAGAACATGATGATCGCCATGGCCATCACCAGACCGCTAACGCCGTTCGGGAAGAAGCCGCCGTGCTCCCACAGGTTGGTCACGGAGGCTTGTGGGCCGCCGTTGCCGCTGACCAACAAGTAGCTGCCCAGGGCAATCATGCCGACAATCGCCACAACCTTGATGATCGCGAACCAGAACTCCGCCTCACCGAAGACTTTGACGTTGGCCAGGTTGATCAGGTTGATCAACACGAAGAAACCGGCTGCCGAGACCCAGGTCGGGATATCCGGCGCCCAGTAGTGGATGTATTTGCCGACCGCGGTCAGCTCGGACATGCCCACCAGGATGTACAGAATCCAGCAGTTCCAGCCCGACAGGAAGCCGGCAAAACCGCCCCAGTATTTGTGGGCGAAGTGGCTGAAGGAACCAGCGACTGGCTCTTCGACGATCATTTCGCCGAGTTGGCGCATGATCATGAAAGCGATGAAGCCGCAGATGGCGTAGCCGAGAATCATCGACGGGCCAGCGGATTTGAGCACGCCGGCCGAGCCAAGGAACAACCCGGTACCGATCGCGCCACCGAGGGCGATCAGTTGAATATGGCGATTTTTCAGGCCGCGTTTCAGCTCGCCTGAATGCGAGTTTTGTCCACTCATGAAAAGGGTCTCACGCAAGGTTTGATGATGTTCAGTAGACGTTGCTGCTCGGTTGCGATTTCAAGCAGCGCCGATCAAACCCCAGCGCAGGCACCAGGAGTTCAGCGTTTTTACGACAGTCATGCGTCACCTGTTTGTTTTTATCTGTGACGAAATCGAACCCGACACGCTCGTGACGCGGCGGAGTGAACAAGGCGGATAGCCTTGAGGTTTGCGCTGTTGCGCAGAGGGTCACAGTTAAAACGCGGCGCATTGTACACCTGTAACCCCCTGCTGCCAGACACCGCTGGATCAGCGCGTCGGTTGCCGGGATTGCCTGTGTCCGCCTCGAGGGTCTCGGGCGACTGCAAAAATTGAGTCAGACCTTTGCAGGTCATCGATAAGGGCAGCGGAAAAATCGCCCTTGGGGGAGAGATGGAGATGAGTCACGGCGTACATTGCGCCTCCTTCTTGTTATGCACCTGCACGACAGGCATAGGGCGCATCTCACCCTTCATACGCTGCCGAAACAAGCGTGCCAGAGCCCTTGAAGGCTACAAACTCGCCGGCTGACGGCAGGTTTTCCTTACAGACCTTTCCCTCGCGGCATTCCACGGGGTTTGAGAGCGCTTTTCGTAAGGTTTTATTGACAAGGCGTAACGTAAATTTTCCAAATCAGATCCATAAGCCCATTGACTGTAAATTGACGATAGGAAGCTTCCTAAGTAAATACTCGACTTAGTTTTCTGTTTTTTATTAAGAAAATTGGCTTTCGAAAAACGGAATAAATAGTTCAAATGAAAATTGTTTAATTATTTTTTTGCATTCCAAAACCCTGTGAACTAGGTTTTCAGCGACTTGCCGAACTGCATCGTCCGGCACGTTGACGCGCTCTTCAACGAGTGAAAAGCACGCCGCTGTTCTTACCTAAAAGTCATCTAGGAGATTCACCATGCAAGCACTGGACAAAGACTTGGACACTGAACTGCAACTGGACGATTGGTTTGAAGCACCGACCCACGAAGCTGCCGTCGAAATGATGCAAGCCGACGCGGTTGTTCCGTTCGGCACGGCGATGTGGCCTCTGTAAGACATCCCGGCAGGCACGATCCGGCCGGTCGTGCCTGCCACTTTCTCGGTTTGTCAGGGAGGACTACATGGATAAGCAACGCGCCATCTCGCATTTCCTTTACTACCTCGAACATCACCCTGCTGTTGCCGGTATCAACCCGGCGAAGGTCTTGCTCGGCCATACCGCTGATTACCAGGCGCACACCTGCGCCATCGCCGAACAGGCCGGTAACAGCCCACGGTTCAGCTTCAGCACGATGCGTCTGGACCTCGAACCCACCGAATTGCTGACCCAGGCGATTACCGACAGCGATCTGTACATTTTCTTCTACGACTCTTCCACCCTGCCCAACCCGCGTCCCGACGGCCCGGAATTTGTCCGTGCGCTGCAGGGCGTGATGGCGCAGAACTGGAAGAAGTCATTGCTGTTCAAGGATTACGGCGATTACTTCTACGACACCTTCAGTGTCACCCCGCAGCGAATTGCCGGGTTGAATAGCCACTTGATCCAGCGCATGTCCCACGCCACCACCCTGAGCTTCAAAGATGATCACGGGTCGTGGTTCGAAACACCCTTGAGCAGTATCAAGAAGTGGACCGACATCAACGGTATCGGCAACTTCGACCTGGCGCCCGGCGAGATCGCTACTCATAGCGAGGCCATTAATGGGCGGGTGAAGTTTATGGGGACTTTCCTCAGTACGATTCCGTTTGCCCGCAAGTACGGCGTATTGGCGTCACCGCTGGAGTTGTGGATCGAGAACTCTACTATCAGCAAAATCGCCACCGATGTGCCGGGGCTGGAACATGACTTCAACAAGTACCTGGACGCCAATCCGTCCAATCGGCGAATCGAGGAACTGGGGATCGGCACCAACGAAGGCGTGAAAGATTTGTATGCGCGCAATGCCGGGTTCGAGGAGCGCCATTGCGGTTTGCACCTGGGTCTGGGTGGAGGTGCCAAGGGTAGCCATCATTTGGATCTGATCTTCTCCAGTGGCGTGTTGGCCCTGGATGATGACCCACTGTTTGATCGGCGGTTTGTGTTTTAAGCGAGATTAAGGGTGTTCGGACCGACGCCTTCGCGGGCAAGCCTCGCTCCTACAGGTACAGCAGTGTCCTTGTAGGAGCGAGGCTTGCCCGCGAAGAGGCCCTCACAAACACCACAAAACTAAAGACAGCCCCAAAAAAAACGCCATCCCGAGGGATGGCGTTTTTCATGCAGCGCTCACCGATTATTCAGGCTTGCGACGACCGAAGCCCGGGCGCTGGCCGGAACCGGCTGGTGCACCGCGGCGTTTGCCCGATGGCGCGTCACGGTCGACCAGGACGATGCCTGGGCGTTTCTTCGGCGCCGGCTTGGCCGGGCGCTTGGTGTCGGCCGGGCGGTCTGCCACAGGCGTACCACGACCGGCAGGCGCGCCGCGATCACTGCGACCACCGGATGGAGCGCCACGGCCTTCGCCACGCTCAGTGCGACCGTTGGCCGGACGTGGCGTGCGTGGGCCGCGCTCGCCATCCTGACGTGGTGCTGGCTTGCGGGCCGGGCGTTCGCCTTCGATCTGTGGCTCGCGGGATTCGCGCGGGCTGGCGGCGGTCGAACCCGCAGCTGGACGCAGGGTACGCACGCGTTCGGTCTTGCCCACCGGACGGGACGATTTGCGCTGCATACGCTCAAGCTTGTCTTTGCTCTTGGCGTTCATTTGCGGCATCGCCACCGGGGTCAGGCCGACTTCAGCACTGAGAATGTCGACTTCGTACTGGCTCATTTCGCGCCAGCGGCCCATCGGCAGGTCGGAGTTGAGGAACACCGGACCGAAACGCACGCGCTTCAGGCGGCTGACCACCAGACCCTGGGATTCCCACAGACGACGGACTTCGCGGTTACGACCTTCCATCACCACGCAGTGGTACCAGTGGTTGAAACCTTCACCACCCGGAGCCTGTTTGATGTCGGTGAACTTGGCCGGGCCGTCTTCGAGCACCACGCCTGCCTTCAGGCGTTCAATCATCTCGTCGTCGACTTCGCCACGTACACGTACCGCGTATTCACGGTCCATTTCGTAGGAGGGGTGCATCAGGCGGTTGGCCAATTCCCCGTCGGTGGTGAACATCAGCAAACCGGTGGTGTTGATGTCCAGACGACCGATGTTGATCCAGCGACCTTCTTTGGGGCGCGGCATCTTGTCGAACACGGTCGGACGACCTTCAGGGTCGTTACGGGTGCAGATTTCGCCGTCGGGTTTGTTGTACATGATCACGCGACGTACCGACTCGGCGGCTTCTTCGCGCTTGATCACCCGGCCATCGATGGTGATGGCGTCATGCAGGTCGACGCGCTGGCCGAGGGTGGCGTCTTTGCCATTGACCTTGATGCGGCCGTGGCTGATCCAGGCTTCTACGTCACGGCGCGAGCCGACGCCGATACGGGCGAGGACTTTCTGCAGCTTTTCGCCTGCTGGGCCGATTTCCTGGTCGTCTTTCTGGTCGTTGATACTCATCTGGGCACCTCCCGGTGTGGACTGTTCAGGCTTGTGCCTGAAGATGTGAAAGCTGGTCGTTTGACGAAGAGATCGTCAAAGGGTCGCGAATCATACGCTCATGGAGACGTTCGCGCATCAGAGACTAGCTGATGAATGAAGAGTTACCCGGATTTCCGCCGACTGGTGGCCGCCGAGTTTGAATTCGATACAGATCCAATGTGGGAGCGGGCTTGCTCGCGAAGGCGTTGTGTCAGGCAGCATCGATATTGAATGTGCCGCCCCCTTCGCGAGCAAGCCCGCTCCCACATTGGGTTCGTGTCAGTCTTCGAGTAGGCGGCGTTCGCTTTCGATCGCTTCGGCGAGGGCCTTGGCTTCGGCTTCTTCGTCGGTCAATTCGGGCTCGGGTTTCGGCTGTTCGAGCGCGGCGACGGCGGCCAGGAGCTTTTCGCGAGCTTCGGCGACACCAAGAATGTCGTCTTCCTGCTCTGGTTCGACTTCGGCGTCAGCCTCGACCTGAGGTCCAACTTCGGTTTCAGGCTCGGGTTGAACCGACTCCCCTTCCGTCTCGGTCATCGCCCCATCGCGCAACAAATCGTCGAAGTCGGTCTTGAGCCCCTCTTCCATGGTGTCCAGTTCCAGCAACAGAGTGTGGAAACTGGTTTCTTCCTTGGGTTCTTCCGGCTCGGCGCTGGCATCAGCCAATTCCTGCAGGCTGGCAGGCACGGGCGCGTCGTCAAAATCGAGCACAGGATCGGGTTCAAGTTCGCGCAGTTCGGCGAGCGGCGGCAGGTCGTCGAGATTCTTCAGGTTGAAGTGATCGAGAAACGCCTTGGTGGTGGCGAACATCGCCGGTTTGCCGGGTACGTCGCGGTAACCGACGATGCGGATCCACTCACGCTCCAGCAGGGTTTTCACGATGTGGCTGTTGACGGCCACGCCGCGCACGTCTTCGATCTCGCCCCGGGTGATTGGCTGGCGATAGGCTATCAGGGCCATGGTTTCGAGCATGGCGCGGGAATAGCGTTGCGGCCGCTCTTCCCACAAACGTCCGACCCACGGCGCGAACTTTTCGCGGATCTGCAGGCGATACCCGGAGGCGACTTCCTTCAACTCGAAAGCACGGCCATCGCAGGATTTGGCCAGAATCGTCAGCGCTTTCTTGAACACAGGGGGCTCGGGCCGCTCGCCTTCTTCGAAGAGTTCGAACAGGCGTTCAAGCGATTGCGGTTTTCCCGAGGCCAACAGAAAGGCTTCAAGCAGTGGCGCCAGCTCGCGGGGTTCAGTCAGGTTCATGATTCAACTCGTTATTCGGCTCGGGCCCGGACATGGATCGCCGCGAACGGCTCATTCTGCACCAGCTCGACCAAGGATTCCTTGACCAGTTCGAGGATCGCCATAAAGGTCACCACCACCCCCAGGCGCCCTTCTTCAGCGGTGAACAGCTCGACAAAAGGCACAAAACCGCCGCCCTTGAGCCGTTCCAGTACATCGCTCATGCGTTCGCGGGTGGACAGCGCTTCACGGCTGACCTGGTGGCTTTCGAACATGTCGCCACGGCGCAAGACCTCGGCCATGGACATCAGCAGCTCTCCCAGACTCACATCCGGCAACAGCTTGCGCGCCCGGGCTTCAGGGGCGTCGAGCTTGGGCACCACCACGTCGCGGCCGACGCGACTCAAGCCATCGATGCCTTCGGCTGCAGCCTTGAAGCGCTCGTATTCCTGCAAGCGGCGAATCAGCTCGGCGCGAGGATCGTCCTCTTCGTCTTCGATCGTCTCGGCACGGGGTAACAGCATCCGCGACTTGATCTCGGCAAGCATCGCGGCCATCACCAGGTACTCGGCGGCCAGCTCCAGGCGCACCGACTGCATCAACTCGACATAGCCCATGTACTGCCGGGTGATTTCCGCCACCGGGATGTCGAGGATGTTGATGTTCTGTTTGCGGATCAGGTACAGCAGCAAGTCGAGCGGGCCTTCGAAGGCCTCAAGAAAGACCTCGAGCGCATCCGGCGGGATGTACAGGTCCAGTGGCATTTCCATGACCGCCTGGCCATAGACCATGGCGAAAGGCAGTTCTTGCTGGGCGCCGGCCTGGCTGTCGACGGGTTCTACTGCAGACATCTAGGCCTCGGCCATGAAAGGCGCAGGGTCGCCGCAACCGACGCGGATGATTTCCGGTTCGCCATCGGCGAGGCTGATCACGGTGGACGCCTTGATCCCGCCGAAACCGCCGTCGATGATCAGGTCGACCTGATGCTCAAGCAACTGGCGCATTTCGTAAGGATCGCTCAACGGGTCGGTGTCGCCGGGCATGATCAGGGTCACGCTCATCAGCGGCTCACCGAGTTCTTCCAGCAATGCCAGGGCAATCGGATGGCTTGGCACACGCAGGCCAATGGTGCGTTTTTTCGGGTGCAACAACAGCCGCGGGACTTCGCGGGTGGCGTTGAGAATGAAGGTGTAAGGGCCAGGCAAGTGAGCCTTGAGCACACGGAAGGTGCCGGTGTCGATCTTGGCAAACAGCCCCAACTGCGACAGGTCGCTGCAGATCAGCGCGAAGTTGTGCTTATCATCCAGCTGACGCAGCCGGCGTACGCGTTCCACGGCGTTCTTGTCGCCGATCTGGCAACCAATGGCGTAGGAAGAGTCTGTGGGATAAATCACCACCCCGCCGTTGCGGATGATCTCGACAGCCTGTTTGATCAGGCGCGGTTGCGGGTTTTCCGGATGAATCTGGAAAAATTGACTCACATTCTCTACCTGTTCAGACGACGGCAATAATTGGGTCATGTTTGAATCGACACCACAGTGGTGGCAGATCCTCCGGGAGCGGGCGGTATTCACCGATCTCGGACCAGCCTCCAGGGCCATGAAAATCACTGCCGGCGCTGACCAGCAGACCAAACTCGCGGGCTAGAATCGCCAAACTGCCCACCTGCTCGGCGGGTTGATGGCCATTGACCACTTCTATTGCGTGGCCCCCTGCTTGAATATAGTCGGCAATCAGGCGACGACGCTTGCTGCGAGTGAAATCGTAGTGCCAGGGATGCGCCAGGCTGACCCAGGCACCCGCGGCGCGCAGGGTTGCGACGGTGTCTTCCAGGGTCGGCCAGTGTTGTTTGACGTCGCCCAGTTTGCCGGCGCCCAGCCATTTGCGGAACGCTTCGGCGCGATCCTTGACGAAACCTTCACGCACCATCCAGTCGGCGAAATGCGGACGGGCCGGCGCGTTGCCGCTGTCGCCCAGCTCCTGTTGAATGGCCCGAGCGCCGTCGAGCGCCCCCGGCATGCCTTTCAACGCCAACTTGCGGCTTATTTCTTCGGACCGTAGCCAGCGGCCATCGTGCAATGTTGCGATGGCCTCGACCAACGGCGGCGCATTGACGTCGAAACCGTAGCCCAAAACATGAATGGTCGCCCCGCCCCAGGTGCAGGACAATTCGACGCCATTGACCAGTTGCATCCCCAGCGCCGTCGCGGCGCTACGGGCCTCATCGAGGCCCTCAAGGGTGTCGTGATCGGTCAAGGCCAGGACTCGCACGCCTTTCTCGAACGCACGCGCAACCAGTACCGCAGGCGCGAGGGCGCCGTCGGAAGCCGTGCTATGGCAGTGCAAATCAACATTCACAGGACTGTGTAACCTCAAATCAGCTGACGCTATCGCGCGTCAATATGTTTGTTATTATGCCGCCACATCCTGCTTCTGGCTGCCACTGTGAAACAATTCATCGACTTCATCCCGCTTCTGCTGTTTTTCATCGTCTTCAAAATCGATCCACGGGTCGTCGATATCGGCGGTTATCAACTGTCTGTCGGTGGTATTTACAGCGCCACCGCCGTGCTGATCATCAGCTCCCTGGTGGTCTACGGCACGCTGTTCATCAAGCAGCGCAAGCTGGAGAAGAGCCAGTGGCTGACCCTCATCGCCTGCCTGGTCTTCGGTAGCCTGACCCTGGCGTTCCACAGCGAGACGTTCCTGAAATGGAAAGCCCCGGTGGTCAACTGGCTGTTCGCCCTCGGGTTCATCGGCAGCCACTTCATCGGTGATCAACTGTTGATCAAACGCATCATGGGCCACGCGCTGACCCTGCCAGAGCCGGTCTGGACCCGTCTGAACATCGCCTGGATCGGGTTTTTCCTGTTTTGCGGCGCCGCCAACCTGTTCGTTGCGTTCACGTTCCAGAGCTACTGGGTCGACTTCAAAGTCTTCGGCAGCCTGGGCATGACGTTGCTGTTCCTGGTCGCCCAGGGCATTTACCTGTCCCGCCACCTGCACGACGCCGATACCACCACGCCAAAAACCGAGGACTGACATGCTTTACGCAATCATTGCCACAGACGTCGCCAACTCCCTGCAAGCCCGCCTGGCCGCACGGCCTGCGCACCTTGAGCGCCTGCAAGTGCTTAAAGGCGAAGGTCGCATCGTACTGGCCGGCCCGCACCCGGCCGTCGACAGCAATGATCCGGGCGCGGCGGGTTTCACCGGCAGCCTGATCGTCGCTGAATTCGATTCGCTGAGCGCCGCACAGGCCTGGGCCGATGCCGACCCGTACATTGCCGCAGGCGTCTACGCCAACGTTTTGGTCAAGCCGTTCAAGCAAGTCCTGCCGTAAAGTCCTTCAGCGCGATGAACCTTGTCGGTTCATCGCGCGTTCAATCGCTCATTATTCTCGTTTACCGGCCGACAACCTGCCCAATACTCGTATTGGAATCAGGAGTTGCGATGCGCAAAGGTCCGTTGTGTCTGATGTTGGTGACGTTGTCGATCATGGCGCCCGCCCATGGTGAAGAAAGCGCCAATGGCGGTAGTTCGACGCCGCTGTCCTTGAGCGCCGGCAGCCAGATCACCGAGTTGCAGCAGCGCTTGAAGGCAAGCGAACAGCAACGAGAAGAACTGAACAAACAACTGCAAAATACCGATAGCGAACGCGAAAGCGCTCAGTTGAGCCGGTTGCGCCAGGAGAATCAGCGCCTCAAGCTGCAACTCAAGGAGGCTCAGGCCAGCAGCCCGCTGCCACGCCTGCTGACAGATCAGCAGCAATGGTTCGTGATTGGGGGCGCAGTAGCGCTATTGGCCCTTCTCTGCGGTATCTTCGCCAGTGGTGCAACCAGAAAACGTCGGCAATGGCTAAATTGAGTGAGTGATGAGCGAGCTGTTACTAATTGATGATGACCAGGAGCTGTGTGAGCTCCTGAGCAGTTGGCTGAGCCAGGAAGGCTTTCAGGTCCGTGCCTGCCACGATGGCCAGAGCGCGCGTCGTGCGTTGGCTGAAACGTCCCCGGCGGCCGTGGTGCTGGACGTGATGCTGCCGGACGGCAGTGGCCTGGAACTGCTCAAGCAACTGCGCAGCGACCATCCGGATTTGCCGGTGCTGATGCTTTCGGCCCGTGGCGAACCGCTGGACCGCATCCTCGGCCTGGAACTCGGTGCCGATGATTACCTGGCCAAACCGTGCGACCCGCGGGAACTGACAGCCCGCCTGCGCGCAGTGTTGCGCCGCAGTCATCCGACGGCAGTTTCCAGCCAGCTCGAATTGGGTGACTTGTGCTTCAGCCCGGTGCGTGGCGTGGTCAGCATCGATGAACAGGAATTCACCCTCACCGTCTCCGAAAGCCGCCTGCTCGAAGCCTTGCTCAAGCAGCCCGGCGAACCGCTGGATAAACAGGAGCTGGCGCAAATCGCCCTCGGTCGCAAACTGACCCTGTACGACCGCAGCCTGGACATGCACGTGAGCAACCTGCGCAAAAAAATCGGCCCACACCCCGACGGTCGCCCACGCATCGTGGCCCTGCGCAGTCGTGGTTACTACTACAGCCTCTGAATCTGACGCGCCTTTGTAGCAGCTGTCGAGCCCCAGCGAGGCTGCGTTCGGCTCTGTAACGCAGCCTCGCTGGGGCTCGACAGCTGCTACAAAGGCCATGTTTCGTCAGAGAGAAATCGGCGAAGTGTTGGAATTGTCAGGAAGGTAGAAAATCGTCTTTACCCAAGCTTTACGCTCCGCTGACCGCCGCTGACCTTGATCTGCGTAATCTGCACACATCCGGAACGTACCGGGAACGAGACAAGGAGATACACCATGCGCAAGACTCTTATCGCTCTGATGTTTGCTGCCGCCCTGCCGACCGTTGCCATGGCCATGCCTGAAGGCGCAGGTTCCATGGGTGACCACATGGACGGCTCACGCCACGGCGGTCAGATGCACGGCATGCACGGTAAAGGCCCTTACAGCCAACTGGACCTGAGCCGCGAACAGCGCGAGCAAATCCGCAAGATCATGGGCGAGCAGATGCATGAGCGTCAGCAACTGGTCGACAAGTACCTGGAAAAACTCTCGCCAGCCGATCAGAAAGCCCTGAAAGACGAGATGGCGGCCAAGCACAAGAAAGCCGAAGCCGACGTTCGCGCACTGCTGAAACCGGATCAACAGAAGCAATTCGACGAGATCCAGAAGAAAAAGGCTGAGCGTCGCGCTGAATGGGCCGAGTTCAAGGCCTGGAAAGCGCAGCAAGCGCAAAAAGCGCAATAATGCGCTAACCCCGGACCCGACGGCTAACCCGTTGGGTCTGTTGCCACTCAGTCTAATGTGGGAGCGGGCTTGCTCGCGAAGGCGGTGTGTCAGGTAAAGCATTTTGCTGACTGACACACCGCCTTCGCGAGCAAGCCCGCTCCCACAAGGATTTGTGCTTGTTTGAGGATTTTCTGTGCGCTCATTGTTCTGGCGTATTCTGGCCAGCTTCTGGCTGGCCATCGCTCTGGTTGCAGGGCTTTCCATTCTGCTCGGGCACATGCTCAACCAGGACGCGTGGATTCTCAGTCGCCACCCTGGCCTCAACACCTTGGCCGAACAGTGGACGCAAACCTACGAAAGCCAGGGAGAAGAAGCCGCCCAGGACATTCTGGAACAGCGCAAGCGTCAGTATCACATCAACGTTCAAGTGCTCAACGAGGCAGGTGACCCGGTGGTACGCGGTACCTTTCCACGGCGGGCGGCGGCCTTCGAAGCACGACAGAACAACGATGATCGACGCCTGCCATGGCGGCGTCTGACCGATGAATACACCAGCGCCAAGACAGGCGACACCTATCTGCTGATCTATCGCGTCCCGCACCCGGAACTGGACGCCTGGCACCGCGAAAGCCTGCTCTGGCCGTTGAGTGCACTGGGCATCGCACTGGTGGTGTTGACTCTGTTCAGCTTGCTGGTGACCTTTTCCATCACGCGACCACTGAGCCGTTTACGAAGCGCCGTGCATGACCTGGGGCAGACAACGTATCAACAAAACAGCCTGGCGAAACTGGCCAACCGCCGCGATGAATTCGGTGTGCTGGCCAACGACTTCAATCGCATGGGCGCACGCCTGCAAAGCCTGATCGGCAGCCAGCGGCAATTACTGCGGGACGTGTCTCACGAGTTGCGTTCACCTCTGGCCCGACTGCGCATTGCGTTGGCGCTGGCCGAGCGGGCCAACCCTGAGGAGCGGGAAAAACTCTGGCCACGCCTGACCCGTGAATGCGATCGACTGGAAGCGTTGATCAGCGAAATCCTGGTACTGGCGCGCGTCGATGCCGACAACGCCAGTGCTGAAGAGGTCGATCTCAATGCGCTGCTCACTACCCTGCAAAAAGATGCGCAGTTGGGTTCGCCCGAGCAGAACGTGCACCTTGAGGTCGAGCCACAACTGAACCTCAAAGGCTGGCCGACCATGATCGAGCGTGCCGTGGACAACCTGCTACGCAATGCCCAGCGCTTTAACCCGGTCGGGCAACCGATTGAAATGCAGGCGTCTCGCCAGGGCGACAGGATTGTCGTCAGCGTGCGCGATCACGGTCCCGGCGTAGAAACCGAGCATTTGAATCAGCTGGCTGAACCCTTCTATCGGGCACCGGGGCAGACAGCGGCCGGGCATGGCCTCGGGCTGGCCATTGCGCGTCGTGCGGCGGAGCGCCATGGCGGCAGTCTGGTGCTGGCCAATCATCCGGAGGGCGGATTTGTTGCCAGCCTTGAATTGCCGTTGGTGCCGGGGGCTGTGGTGCAGCCTTAAAAGCTTCGCGGGCAAGCCTCGCTCCTACAGGATTGTGTGGGCTACATGATCGCCAGATTACCTGTAGGAGCGAGGCTTGCCCGCGAAGCATTTGATCTTCAGGCCTTACCGGGCCAGGCGCTGACAAACTCGGCCAGATCGACCTTCTCCGCCACCCGCGGTTCTTTCTGCGGCGTGCCCAGGTAAAGAAACGCAATCACCTCTTCCCCTTCCGCCAATCCCAAACCTTTGGCCACATGCGCCGAATAAGCCAGCTCACCGGTGCGCCACACCGCGCCAATGCCTTGCGCATAGGCCGCCAGCAAAATCCCGTGAGCTGCACAACCGGCCGCCAACAGTTGCTCGGACTTGGGATACTTGGCGTGCTCCTGCAAACGCGCAATCACCACAATCACCAGCGGCGCACGCAGCGGGCCGTTGCGCGCCTTGTCCAGCAAGGCTTCGGACACATCACTGTCTTGCAGCTTCGCCGCCTCGGCCAGCAACTCACCCATTTGCTCGCGCGCTGCGCCTTCGACTGTCAGGAAACGCCAAGGCTGCAAGTGGCCATGGTCTGGTGCGCGCATCGCGGCGGCAAACAGCACTTCGCGCTGCTCGGCAGTGGGTGCCGGATCAAGCAGTCGTGGGACGGAAACACGGTTGAGCAAAGCGTCGAGAGCCTGCATCGGCCACCTCCTGTAGAAAATGTTTGGCTATTCTAGCGTCAACTGTCGCGACGGCGTCGGTTTACATGCCCTGCCCCGCAGGTAGAATGGCGCCCTTCTTACTATCAGCCCGAGCGGATTTCATGGCGTTGCCGACCTTACGGATCATTGGTTTCATCATCGGCATCTTCCTGATCACGCTGGCCATCGCCATGGTTATACCCATGGCCACCCTGGTGATCTTCGAACGCACCAGCGACCTGCCGTCGTTCCTTTGGGCCAGCATGATTACCTTTGTCGCCGGCCTGGCCCTGGTGATACCCGGGCGCCCCGAGCACATCCATCTGCGTCCGCGAGACATGTACCTGCTGACCGTCAGTAGCTGGCTGGTGGTGTGCATCTTCGCCGCCCTGCCGTTCCTGCTGACCCAGCACATCAGCTACACCGACTCATTCTTCGAAAGCATGTCCGGCATTACCGCCACTGGAGCGACGGTGCTCAACGGCCTGGACAACATGTCCCCCGGCATCCTGATGTGGCGTTCATTGCTGCACTGGATTGGTGGCATCGGTTTTATCGGCATGGCGGTAGCGATTCTGCCACTGCTGCGCATCGGTGGCATGCGGCTGTTTCAGACCGAGTCGTCGGACCGTTCCGAAAAAGTCATGCCCCGTTCGCACATGGTGGCGCGTTTGATCGTTGCGGCCTACGTCGGCATCACCATTTTCGGCAGCCTGGCGTTCTGGTGGGCCGGGATGAGTCCGTTCGATGCGATCAACCACGCGATGTCGGCGATTTCCACCGGTGGTTTCTCGACCTCCGACCAGTCTTTGGCCAAGTGGCCGGAGCCTGCTGTGCATTGGGTCGCGATCGTCATCATGATTCTCGGTGCCCTGCCGTTCACCCTGTATGTCGCCACGTTACGCGGTAACCGTCGGGCACTGATCAAGGATGAACAGGTTCAAGGGCTGCTCGGTATGTTGCTGGTGACCTGGCTGGTGCTCGGCACCTGGTACTGGTGGACTACCCAGCTGCATTGGCTGGAAGCCTTGCGGCATGTGGCGCTGAACGTGACGTCGGTGGTGACCACCACCGGTTTTGCACTGGGGGATTACAGCCTCTGGGGCAACTTCTCACTGATGCTGTTCTTTTATCTGGGGTTTGTTGGCGGCTGCTCGGGTTCGACCGCTGGCGGGATCAAGATTTTTCGCTTCCAGGTTGCCTACATTCTGCTCAAGGCCAACCTTAACCAGTTGATTCACCCGCGCGCGGTGATCAAGCAGAAATACAACGGCCACCGTCTCGACGAAGAGATCGTGCGCTCGATCCTGACCTTTTCGTTCTTCTTCGCCATCACCATTTGCGTCATCGCACTGCTGCTGTCGCTACTGGGCGTGGACTGGATGACCGCGCTGACCGGCGCGGCCGCCACGGTGTCTGGCGTAGGCCCGGGGCTTGGCGAAACGATTGGCCCGGCGGGTAACTTCGCCAGCCTGCCGGATGCCGCGAAGTGGATTCTCTCGTTCGGTATGCTACTGGGCCGGCTGGAGATCATTACGGTGTTTGTCCTGTGTATCCCGGCGTTCTGGCGTCACTAATCCGCATGGGCGCTTCCATCAGCCGCGTCCGGTATTCGCCGGGCGTGGAATCGAACCAGCGTCGGAAGGCGCGGAAGAAGTTGCTCGGATCGGCAAACCCCAGCAGGTAGGCAATTTCCAGCAGGGTCATGTTCGGTTGCGCCAGGTATTGCTCGGCCAGTTCACGTCGGGTGTCATCCAGCAAGGTCTGAAAACTCGTGCCCTCTTCCTGCAAGCGCCGCTGCAAGGTGCGTTGCGACAAGTGCAGCGTCTGGGCCACCGTATCACGCTTGGGTTCACCCTGGGGCAGCAGACGGCATAACACCTGCCGTGCCTTGTGGGTCACGCGGCTCTCGGAAAACCGCGCCAGATACTCGCCGGCAAACCGGTCGTGCAGCCGCGCCATGGCCTCGTTGGCGGTGGGTAGCGGTGCCTCCATGTCGGCGCGCTCGAAGATCAAGGCGTCATAAGGCGCGTTGAACATCAACGGAGCATGAAAGGCTTGTTTATAAGGTTCAAGATCAACAGGGTTAGCGCCTTGCAGCAAGACCTTGCGCGGCTGCAGCGTACGGCCGGTCAGCCAGCCGCAAAGTGCCAGGGCGCAGGCCATTGATGCTTCGGCACTCTGTCGGGTCGGCGGCAGGTGATCGCCATGGACCGTCAGAATCAGCGCATAACCCTCATCCAGCAATCGGAAACTCAAGTCGGCACTTTCGGCGATGATTCGCTGATAACGCACCAGACGTTGAAAGCCTTCAGCCAGGGTCTGGCTGGACATCAACGCATAACCGGCGACATGAAAGGACGCCGGTCGCACCACCTTGCCCATGTTCAGGCCGATCGCCGGGTTGCCGGACAGCTCGACCGCGCGCTGCCAGAGCCGCGTCATGGAATCTTGCGGGAAGCGCGCATCCGGGTCATCCAGTGCCGCATAGTCGAGCCCTAGCTGCTTGAACAGAACCCGGCAATCCAGGCCGTCCATTTCCAGTGCTTTGACAATCCCCATCGCCCAGCTTGCAGAAGTCGTTCGTTCGCTCATGGCGTTTACTACGTAATGGCCGCATGCCACGACCCAATACCCAAGGATACTAAAGTGGCGCCTATTGTCACTGGCTGATACCAATGATCACTCTAGACTTAAATAAGCTACCCGCAGAGCAACTTGTCGCGTGCACAGCCACCACAGAGATCGCAGTCGTGGAAAACATCAAGCGCTTCAATAGCTTCGCTGAGTTTTACCCGTATTACCTCAGCGAACATCGCAACAGCACCTGTCGACGATTGCACTTTGTCGGCACCTCTCTGGTTATTTTCATTCTGGCGCTGACCATCGGCAACGGCGCCTGGTGGATGTTGCTGGCCCTGCCGCTGGCCGGTTACAGCTTCGCCTGGGTCGGGCATTTCTTCTTCGAGAAGAATCGCCCTGCCACCTTCCAGCATCCTCTTTACAGCCTGCTCGGCGATTTCGTCATGTACCGCGACATGATTCTGGGTCGCGTGCCGTTCTAGGGGGGCGTTCTCAATTAGTTTCCCCTCCGCGCCGGAACTAATTGAGAACGCCCCCTAGGCTCCATGGGCCACAAAAGCGTCTTGTGTAGCCAATGCAGCGTTGGATCCAAGTCCTACACTCAAAACATCCCTTTCGATCAGAACAAGAGGATAGCCGATGAATGCCCATGCCCGTTTTACCCATATGCAGGACGGCACACAGGAAGACTGGGCGATCATCGCCGCAGATTTCAGCGCCTATGCCCGGCAATTGCCCAAACGGATCGTGGCGCACCTGAAGTTACTGGAGGGGGATTTCGGCGGTTTCCCGGTGGATCGTCTGACCCACTCCCTGCAAACCGCCACCCGCGCCTGGCGCGATGGTCGCGACGAAGAATACGTGGTCTGCGCCCTGCTCCATGACATCGGCGACACGCTGGGCTCCTACAATCACCCGGACATCGCCGCGGCGATCCTCAAGCCGTTCATCAGCGCCGAGAACCTGTGGATGGTGGAGAAGCATGGGATTTTCCAGGGTTATTACTTTTTTCATCACCTGGGCATGGATCGGCATTTGCGCGAGCAATTCAGCGGTCATCCGCAGTATCAGGCGACCATCGAGTTTTGCGCCCGGTACGATGCGGCGGCGTTTGATCCAGCGTACGACACGCTGCCGCTGAGCTTCTTCGAGCCGATGGTGGAACGGCTGTTTGCGCAGCCGAAGAATTCGATTTACAAGGCGGCGATGGAAGAGCACGCGCCAGCCTGATTAATCTGGGTGTCCGGGCGGGCCCCTTCGCGGGCAAGCCTCGCTCCTACAGATAGGCGACGGTCACAGTATCGTGCCGTAGGAGCGAGGCTTGCCCGCAAAGGCGTCGGATCGGTCACGCCGGCTCTGCGACCTTCACCGCCTTCAATTCCGCCTCCCTTGCCTGGGCATCGGCCAACCGATACAGCTCGATCGAGCCATCCCAATGCTCGATCAGTGCCGTGCACGACTCCACCCAATCCCCACAATTGAGGTAATCCACCTCGCCGACCTTGCGAATCTCGGCATGGTGAATGTGCCCGCACACCACCCCGTGCAACTCGCGTTTGACGCATTCGTGGGCGATGGCTTCTTCAAAATCACTGATGAAGCTGACGGCTGTCTTGACCTTGTGCTTGAGGTACGCCGACAACGACCAGTAGCCGTAGCCATAACGGGCACGCCAATGGTTGAGCCAGCGGTTGAGCGTCAGGGTGAATTCGTAGGCCGAGTCGCCGAGAAACGCCAGCCAGCGATGGTAACGGGTGATCACGTCGAACTGGTCGCCGTGAATCACCAGCAGATGACGGCCATCGGCGGTCACATGCACGGCTTCGTCCACCAGCTGGATATTGCCCAAAATCAGCTTCGAATAACGGCGCAGGAATTCGTCATGGTTGCCGGTAACGTAGATCACTTCTGTGCCGCGCTTGCTCATGGTCAGCAGGCGACGAATCACATTGGTATGCGCTTGCGGCCAATACATGCCGCTGCGCAGTTTCCAGCCGTCGATGATGTCGCCGACCAGGTAGATCTTGTCGGTGTGGTAGCCCTTGAGAAATTGCGACAGGTGTTCGGCCTGGCAGTCCCGGGTGCCCAAATGCACATCGGAAATCCACAAGGTCCGCACACGTTGCTTACGGCTGGGTTTGGCGAGCTCGGCGCTGGTCATGGGCAACCCTCAGGACAAGTTTTGGCAAGCTTGCGCCGGTCGAGTGAATTGCCCATGACAGTGGCAAGTCAGTCTTGTGACAGCGCGAGTCGGGCCGCACCCGGTGTAGACTGGCGACCTGCACAGGAGACCTGCGATGAGACCGATCCTCACGCTACGCCAGTACACCCACGACCTGATCGTCCACAGCCACGACCACGCGCAACTGGTGTTCGGGCTGTCGGGCGCGCTGGACTTCGAGGTCGAAGGGCGTGGTAGTCAGGTGGTGCAGCAGAGTTTCGTGGTGGTGCCGTCGGGCGCGCATCATGCCTGCGACAGCGCCCATGGCAGTCGTTGCCTGGTGCTGGATGTGCCGAGCGACCAGTGGGTTTCGCAGTCCCTTGGCGATCACGCCGAAGCCAGTCGCCGCTTGCTCGACAATGCCGGGCGCCTGTCGCTGGACGCCGGGCAAAGCCAACTGGTGAGTTGGCTGGCAGGCAGTCAGATCAAAGATCCGCTGATTGCGCAGCAAGGCGCGGTGCTGTTGCTGGCCAGCCTGAACAACGCCAAACCCGACAGTGTGGGCGGTCGGCGCCTGCCCTATGCAGCGCTGAATGCGCACATCGATCAATACGCGGCCTATCCACTGCAAGTCGCCGATCTGGCGCGCATTGCCGGGCTGTCCAGTGCCCGGTTGCATGCACGGTTCGTGGCGGAATGCGGGCAAACGCCGATGGACTACATTCGCAGTCGTCGGCTGCACATTGCCGTTGGCTTGTTGCGCAATTCGGCGCTGCCCATTGGCGAGATCGCCTGTCGGGTCGGCTACAGCTCGCAGAGTGCTTTCGCCGCGGCAGTGTTGCGTGAGTTCGGCGCCTCACCCGGTAAATTGCGCCGCGAGGCTGGCGACAAATGACGCGAGTCTGGCGACAGACATAACCAAGCGCTGCGCGATTAAATGTAGCAGCTGGCGAAGCCTGCGTTCGAGCGCGAAGCGGTCGCAATCGGAACAATGTGGTTTGCCTGGCACTGCGCATGCGCTGGTTTTACGACCGCTTCGCGCTCGAACGCAGGCTTCGCCAGCTGCTACAGAAGACCGCGGTATCTGAGAGGATGTCGTCGGCTTCGCTCACTACTTTCATCAAGGATTGCAATGACTCCCCGTACCGCCCTCGGCGCTCTGCATATCGGTGCACTGATGTTCGGCCTGACCGGCGTATTCGGCAAACTCGCCGCCGCTTCGCCGGCCATCATCGTGTTCGGCCGTGCCGCGTTTGCTGTCCTCGCCCTGGCGTTTTTCGCACGGTTCGCAAGCGGTACCCGTTGGCAGAAACTCGACGCCGTGGACCTGCGTCGCCTGCTGCTCAGTGGCTTGCTGCTGACCGGGCACTGGGTGAGTTTCTTTATCGCGGTGAAGGTCGCCGGGGTGGCAATCGCGACACTGGGGTTTGCCAGTTTCCCGGCGTTTACCGTGATCCTCGAAGGGCTGATCTTCCGCGAGCGCATCCGCGCCAACGAAATCCTGCTGGTGGTGCTGGTCAGTGTTGGATTGGTGCTGGTCACGCCGGATTTCGATCTGGCCAGCGGCGCCACCACTGGCCTGTTGTGGGCGGTGGCTTCCGGCTTGTTGTTCGCCCTGCTGTCCCTGACCAACCGTGCCAGCTCCGGACGAATTCCGCCGGTGCAGGCTGCGCTGTGTCAGAACGTAGTGGTAGCGATCTGTCTGCTGCCGGTGGCGGTACCGCAGTTGAGCGAAGTGCGCGCCATCGACTGGCTGTGGATCGGCCTGCTCGGGGTGTTCTGCACCGGCGTCGCCCACAGCCTGTTCGTCGCCAGCCTGGCGGTGATCAAAGCCCGTACCGCGTCAGTGGTGTTTGCTCTGGAGCCGGTTTACGGCATCACCCTGGCCTGGCTGTTGTTCGATGAAAACCCGACGCTGCGCATGCTGATCGGCGGCGTGCTGATCATCGTGGCCATCGTGGTTTCGAGCCGGTTGTCCGGCAGTTCAAGCAAGAGCGCCGTGGCGGTAGAAGCCGCGTCTCACTGAGGGCGGTCGTTGTGACCCAGGTCGCGGTCCGGATCGATCTGATCACGGACCCGCTGCTTGAGCACCTTGGCCTCGGGAAAACCACCGTCGGCCTTGCGCTCCCAGAGCTGCACATCGTCACAGAAAATGTGAAAAACTCCGCCAGTGCCGGGCACCAGAGACACTTTGCCCAGGTCATCGCCGAAGGTACTGAGCAGTTCCTGGGCCAGCCAGGCAGCGCGCAACAGCCATTGGCATTGCGTGCAATAGGTGATGACGATTTCCGGTTTACGTGCGGTCATGATTGGCAAAACTCCTGGGCCTGGGGGCGTCGCCATAATAGCCGCCTTGCCCCTGATGCTGTAGGAGCGAGGCTTGCCCGCGAAGAACGATGACGCGGTTTATCAGAACAACCGCATTATCGTTCTTCGCGGGCAAGCCTCGCTCCTACCTGGGTAAGGGTGTTATCGGATACCGGCCAACAGCGTCCGGGCCGTTTCCTTGAGCGGTTCGTCACCTTCCTTGAGTAACTCGTTAAGCAGCTCGATGGCGCTGTCCAGATCGCCGTCGTCGATGCAGGTCTGGGCCTGTTCGAGTTTACCCGCGTTGCTCGGCCCGGCCGGTTCAAGATCCATCAACTCAGCACTCAGCGGCTCAAGCTCCAGCGACTGGCCGGGGTCGCTGAACTCGTTGAGAAAGGTCTCGTCCAGAGATTGAGCGTCTGGTTCGGCGATCCATTCAAGCTCGGGCTCGTCCAGCGTCGGCTCCTCGGGCATTTCGAAAACATCGGGCAACACGTGCAGGTTCGAGGTGAACCCGGGCTCGTCTGCCTGCGCTGGCTCATTCGACGGTTTGGCGCTGGATGATGAGTTTTCGAAGGGGCTGATCAGGTCCCAGTTCGAATCCATCGACAGGTCATCGAGGTTCAACTGGAATTCATCGCTCGGTGCCGCTTCAGGGATTGCAGGGGTGGGAGGAACCACTGCCACGGCGGCGATCACCGGTGCGGCGCTGATCAGTTTCGGATGGCGGGCGCGGATGTCCTGAAGTTGCTGTGCATCGAACCCGGCGTCTCGCAGGCTGCTTTCCTGTGCATCATAAGCTTGCACGTCGCCCTGTTTACCAAGGACCTCCAACAGCTGCACGGCCAGATCGGTGCGCTGGGGTTCCCTGGCCAACGCGTCTCGCAACAAACCGGCCGCCTCGGACAAACGGCCATACGCCAGATAGATACCCACCCCTTCCAGCACGTCGCCTACGGGAGTCTCTTCGGCCGATCCGGCTAGCGGTTGCGGCCGGGACGTCGGCCTGATCGGTTCTTCCGTGCGGAGGGGCACCGGTTCATGACGCAACGGCTGCACAGGTAACGGCTCGGCCTGGACCTGAGCCTGAGCCTGCTGTCGTTGGCGGCGAATGTAGACGGCGAGCGATAGCAACGCCACCAGTGCCAGCAACCCGATGATCAGCAGCCACGGAGTCGGTTCAGATTCCTCCCCTACAACGGGCGCAGGTGCCGTCACCTGGGGCACGACCGGCTCTACCGGTGCCTGTTTGACTTCCGCCAATTGGGTTTGCAGCTCGATCACCTGCTTTCTCTGCCCGGCGATCTGCTCGTCCTGAGCCTGAAGCTTGGCATTGAGTTCATCGATGGTCTTTTGCAACTGTTGGTTCTGCAGCACGCTGGCGGCCAGCTGTTCGGCAATAGCATCATTCCCGGGCACGGCAGCTGGTTTATCGATATCAGGCTTGGGCGTCGCCGCCTTCGCAGCAGGTGGCGGTGCAACAGCCGGTTCGACGGACGGGAACGCGGAAGACTGAGGGCGCGGCGCGGGGTCGTCGTTGACGGGAACAATGCCCGGTGACCCCGGAGGATCGATCAGCACTGTGTACTCACGCAGCAAACGCCCGTTGGGCTGATTGAGCTGCACCAGAAAGTTCAGGAAAGGTTCCTTGACCGGTTTGCTGGAGGTTACCCGGATCAGGCTGCGGTTGCCCCGCAGGATCGGTGTGAACTTCAGGTCGTTGAGGAAGAACACCCGCTCAACACCGGCACGGCTGAACTCGTCCGCCGTCGCCAGGCTGACCGATAGCTCGCCCTCCGCCAGGCCGCCAGCGTCCACCAAAGCAATGTCGGCATTGAACGGCTGATTCAACGCCGAATGCTGGGTGATCTCACCCAACCCGAGCGCAGGGGCCAATGTCGAGTAAGTGACAGCACCACCGACCAGCAGCAGCCTGGTGCAACACCGCAATACAACGTGCCAACTCTCGAGCATGAGCATCCCTTAGATAACCTGAACCAACCTGTACGTATTCGCACATCCGGTACGAACACGATATTACCTAGTAGTTCTTTATAGTCTGCCCAACGGAGTATCTCAAAAGTCCGGCGCGTGGTTATGCCTCAAGATTTTTCCAGGTTACCCAGGATGTGCCCGTGGACGCGCATGCAGACTTTCAAATCCGCCTCATCAACGCCTTCGAACAGTTCGTGGCGCAATTGAGTGGCAATGGTTTCAATTTGTTCAATCAAGGGCCGGGCCGGGGCACAGAGGACGATTTTTTTTGCCCGACGGTCTTCCAGCACGGATTGGCGTTGCACCAGGCCCTGACTTTCCAGGCTGTCGAGCAGTCGGGCCAGAGTGGGCCCTTCGACGCCGACGCTTTGCGCCAGTTCGCGTTGGGTGGGGGCAGTCTCGAAACGTGCCAAATGCAGCAGCACCAGCCAGCGCGCCTGGGACAGACCCAGGCCAGCCAATCGGCGGTCCAGTTCGGCACGCCAGCCCCGAGACATCTGGGCCAGTTGCATGCCAAAGCGGTGTTGATCGGTTAACGGCATAAAACACTCATGGTCAGACTGAAAATAGAGAAAAGCTAATTATTAGTCAGCTAAGCATGACCTTTGGCTATAGGCAAGGCTTGCTCCTGTACTGAATCGTTACATCTATGCCGCAGGTCATTCAGACTTCGAATTCCGACTGCAGGGCGGCACGAACGCAATACAAAACGCCTTCCGGAACTCTTCCCGCAAACAGCGCGGCAATCTCTGATACCGATGGCAACTCGCCCTCGCCGTCGAGGAAAGCGTCCTGAACTTCGCCCATCAACTCTTCAGGCAGGTCCAGCGCCTGTTCCAGTGATAGCTGCTGCTTGCCGATGGCCTCGGCAAGCATTGTGTAAACGTTCTTTTCCGAGCATTGCAGCTGACCGGCGATCTGCAGCGGAGTCATGCCGGCCCGGGCCAGCGTGATCAACTCGTGACGCACATCGGCCACCACTTTCGGCGCCTCGACCTGGCCGCCGAGCACTTCGAGGAAGGCCTCGCCGTAACGTTCCAGTTTGCGCGCGCCGACACCGCTGACCGTGGCCATTTGCGCCAGCGAAGTTGGCTGGCTGCGGAGCATTTCCAGCAGCGTCGAGTCGGGGAAGATGACGTACGGCGGCACGCCATGCTCTTCCGCCAGTTTGCGACGCAGGGCACGCAAGGCTTCCCACTGTTCGCGTTCTTCACCGCGAACCAGTTGGCTGGCCTGGCTCTTGCTGCTTTTGGCGGTGGTTTGCGGCTTGAGGTCGCGGCGCAGTTCCAGGGTCACTTCGCCCTTGAGCAATGGCCGGCAGGTATCGCTCAGGCGCAGGCCGCCGTAGCCTTCGAGGTCGATGTCCGCCAGACCACGGGCAACAAGTTGTCGGAACAAGGAGCGCCATTCGCTCTCCCCCATCGCTTTGCCTACGCCGTATACCGACAAATGCTGATGACCGAAGCTGCGGACCTTTTCGTTGTCCTTGCCCAGCAACACGTCAACCAGATGACCGACGCCATAACGCTGGCCGGTGCGGTAGATCGCCGACAGCGCCTGACGGGCCGGCTCGGTGGCGTCCCAGGTCTGCACGCCGTCGACGCAGTTGTCGCAGTGGCCGCAGGGCTCGGGCATGTCTTCGTCGAAGTACGCGAGCAGGGTCTGGCGGCGGCAGCGGGTTTCTTCGCAGAGCGAGAGCATGGCGTCGAGCTTGTGCTGCTCCAGACGCTTGTGGCGCTCGTCGCCTTCGGAGTTCTGCAGCATCTGCTTGAGCATCACCACGTCTTGCAGGCCGTACGCCATCCAGGCATCCGCCGGCAGGCCGTCACGACCGCCGCGACCGGTCTCCTGGTAATAGGCCTCAAGGGACTTTGGCAAATCGAGGTGCGCGACAAAACGTACGTTAGGCTTGTCGATGCCCATGCCGAACGCCACGGTGGCGACCATGATCAGCCCTTCCTCGTTGAGGAAGCGCTTCTGGTGATGGGCCCGCGTGTCGTTGGGCAGTCCGGCATGGTATGGCAGTGCCGGGAAACCTTGCTCGCTGAGGAACACCGCTACTTCATCAACCTTCTTGCGCGACAGGCAGTAAACAATGCCGGCGTCGCTGCGCCGCTCGGCGAGGAACGCCAGCAACTGCTTGCGCGGCTGTTCCTTGGGCACGATGCGATAGAAAATATTGGGGCGGTCGAAACTCGAGAGGAAACGCTCGGCATCCTGCAAATGCAGGCGATCGACGATTTCTTCCCGGGTGCGCTTGTCGGCCGTCGCGGTCAGGGCGATGCGCGGGACGCTGGGGAACAATTCCGCCAATTGGCCCAGTTGCAGGTATTCCCGACGGAAATCGTGACCCCATTGGGACACGCAGTGCGCTTCGTCGATGGCGAACAGCGCGATTTCAAGGCTTTGCAGGAAGGCCAGCATACGTGGCTGAACCAGACGCTCGGGCGCCAGGTAGAGCATTTTCACCTCACCGCGCTTGATCCGCGCCGCCAGATCACGCTGCTGCTCAGCGCTCAGCGTGGAGTTCAATGCCGCCGCGGCGACACCCAGCTCTTCGAGGGTCGCGACCTGATCGTCCATCAGCGCGATCAGCGGCGATACCACCACCGCCAGGCCTTCGCGCAGCAGCGCCGGCACCTGGAAGCACAAGGACTTGCCGCCCCCGGTAGGCATCAGCACCAGGGCATCGCCGCCACTGGCCACGCGCTCAATGATTGCACCCTGACGGCCACGGAAACTGTCGTAGCCGAAGATGTCCTTGAGGACGCGTTGAGCCTGTTCGAGCATAAAAACTCCAAAAATCACCGAAACATCCCTGCAAGGCTGGTTCAGAATCATGAAAGCTGCACCGACAAATCGTAAGTGCGCATTGCATGACGCTGCATATCTCAGCCGTGACGCCAGCAGGGCATCACAAAACGCGCGAGTATACCCGAGCCCTCCCCTGCAAAGGGCGCCGCTGATAAGACACATGAAAGCCAATGCAATACAGACCTTGTGGGAGCGGGCTTGCTCGCGAAAGCAGTGTGTCAGTCGACATTAATGCCGCCTGACACACCGCTTTCGCGAGCAAGCCCGCTCCCACAGGGTTTTCTATTGCCCCCAACCACAGATTCCATCACAAGGGTTCAAATATGCCGCGCGGCTGGCCCAAGCGCTCAAGAAGGCCTAGAATTCCCGCATCGTATATTCCCCAAGGTAGCCCTTTAATGTCCTTCGCTGAGCAACTAACCCGCCTGCAAGTCTTCCTCGACGCCGACGAGCTGCATGACGAGGCGCTGGACTACGTGGCCGCCCACGGCTACCTCACCGCGCTGTCGATCTGTTCCGAGAGCGTTCCCGACCGTGAATGGATCGACGCGCTCTTCGCCGAAGAGCCGCACTACGCCGACGACACCGAGCGTGAGGCGATCGAATCCACCCTGCTGCTGCTCAAGGCGCACATCGCCCGCCAACTGGCGTCCGACGAAGAGTTCGAGCTGCCATGCGAGCTCGATCTGGGCGACGACCCGGACGATTCCGACCTGCGCGGCTGGTGCATCGGTTTCATGGAAGGCGTGTTCCTGCGCGAAGCGGCCTGGTTCGAAACCGCCGAAGACGAAGTCAGCGAAATGCTGCTGCCGATCATGGTCGGTTCGGGGCTGTTCGACGAACAGCCTGAATTCTCCGACATCGCGGCCGACGCCAACCTGATGGACGACATGATCGTGCAGATCCCGGAAGCCCTGACCGCGCTGTACCTGCTGTGCAACGCGCCAGACGAAAAACCGGCGATTCTCAAGCCACGTCACCACTAAGGTTTTGCCTATGGACAACCCCATAGGCAACCGCCCCCTGATGTTGCGCTACGTGCTGCTGGCCATCGGCTGGCTGAGCGTAGCGTTGGGGGTGATCGGGATTTTCCTGCCGGTGCTGCCCACCACACCGTTCCTGTTGCTGGCGGCCGCCTGTTTCGCCCGCAGCTCGCCGCGTTTCTATCAGTGGCTGGTTGAGCATCCACGGCTTGGGCCGTGGGTTCGCGACTACCTGAGCGGCAATGGCATTCCCCTCAAGGGCAAGGTCTACGCCATCGGTTTGATGTGGGCGAGCATCCTGCTTTCCTGCTACCTGGTGCCCCTGCCTTGGGCGCGCGGGTTCATGCTGACCAGTGCAGTGCTGGTGACGGTTTATATCCTCAAGCAGAAAACCCTGCATAAACCCTGATCTCATCTGGGCACGGGGGCTTCTGTGGCGAGGGGGCTTGCTCCCGCTGGGTTGCGAAGCGACCCCAAACCCTGCGACCCAATTTTTCCTGACACATCGCATGAGCTAGTTTTACGACTGCTGCGCAGCCGAGCGAGAGCAAGCTCCCTCGCCACAGTAAGCAAACTGCTGACGTCCTTTCGTCCGACGACCTGCCCTACCCCGCCCAAATCAACGCCTAGACTTCAGACATCTGCACTCGAGCAGCCAGACATGTCCCGCAGTCCGCGTAGCCCAGGATGGTCAACGCTCCGACTTCGGTTCGGCGGATGGCTGCTGCTGATGAGTTTTCTGCTGGTCGGGTTGGGCAGTGTCCGGGCCGACCGGGATTTTGCGCAGATTCTGCAAACGGCTGAAAAACGCTACGGCCCCCTTGGCCCGGCTCGGGGGCGGATCGAGGCCTGGAGTCAGTTGCTGCAAAGCGAACTGAACCAGCCTGAGCGCGAACAACTGAACGCGGTTAATCGCTTCTTCAATCAACAACTGAATTTTCAGGATGACATGCGCATTTGGCATCAGACTGATTACTGGGCCACGCCGGTGGAATCCTTGATCAAAGCCGCTGGTGACTGTGAAGACTACGCCCTGGCGAAATATTTCAGCCTGCGTCACCTCGGAATTCCCAGCGAGAAACTGCGCATCACCTACGTCAAGGCCCTGATCCAGAATCAGGCGCACATGGTGTTGACCTTCTACAGCAGCCCCACAGCCGATCCGCTGGTGCTGGATAACCTGATCGGCGAGATCCGCCCCGCGTCTCAACGCAACGACCTGCTGCCGGTGTATGCCTTCAACGCCGAAGGCCTGTACTTGCCGGGAGCCCATGGCGGCAAACGTAGCAGCGACTCGAAAAAACTGTCGCGCTGGCAAGACGTGCTGCAAAAGATGCAAATCGAAGGGTTCGCCGTGGGCGAAGGCTAGCCGCTACAGCAAGGAGCGTTTTATGTCACTGCGCAAACAGTTGTTCCTGGCCATTTGCCTGTTCTTGCTGGTGGCTTTCAGCGGCAGTTTTTTTGTCAGCCTGGAGAGCTCCCGTGAGCAGGTGCTTAGCCAGTTACGCTCCCATGCCCAGGACGCCGCCACGGCGCTGGGCCTGTCATTGACGGCACAGATCGACGACCCGGCGATGATCGAATTGATGGTCAGCTCGATTTTCGACAGTGGTTATTTCAGCAGCATCCGGGTCATCGACATCGAAAATGAACAGGTGCTGGTGGAACGCAGCGCCCCCGCACAAATAGAAGGCGTTCCGCAGTGGTTTGTGAGCGTGGTCAATCTGCGCCCGCAAGGTGGTGACGCACTGATCACCCGTGGCTGGCAGCAGGCGGCGCGAGTCGAAGTGTTGAGCAATCCGCAATTCGCCTTGGCCAAACTCTGGGACAGCACCCTCGGCAGCCTGATCTGGCTACTGATTTGCGGACTGCTCAGCGCCGTGTTCGGTGGCTGGTTGTTGCGCCGGCAACTGCGCCCGCTCGACAACATGGTCAAACAGGCAGAAGCCATCAGCAAACGCGAATTCCGCAGTTTGCCGAAACTGCCGCGCACGCCGGAACTCAAGCGGGTAATGCTGGCCATGAATCAGATGGTCGAAAAGCTCAAGGCGCTGTTCGCCGAGGAGGCCGCGCGAAGTGAAAATCTGCGAGCCGAATCTTATCAGGACGCCCTGACAGGCCTGGCGAACCGGCGCTTGCTGGATGAACAATTGGCCGACCAATTACTGGTTTCCGAGCAAAGCCGCGACGGTCATTTGCTGATGCTGCGGATCAATGACCTGATCGGCCTCAACCAACGCTTGGGAGGCCAGCGCACCGATGCCCTGATCGGTGCCGTCGGCGAATTGCTCAAGCGCCTGACGCAACCGCCGGAGCGTCGAACCTGGCTCGCGGCACGCAATCGCGGCGGCGAATTCAGCTTGTTGACCCCTGGCCTGGACAGCAAGGATGCTGCACGCGTGGCCAGCGAAATCAGCGCCACCCTGGAAAACCTGCGTCTTACCGGCGCCAGCGACTGTATGCCGGTGGCGCACCTGGGGGTGGTCGCCTTTCACCCCGGCGAACCAACGAGTGAGGTGCTGCTACGCCTCGATCAGGCGCTGACTCAGGCCCGGCAACATCCCGAGCGCCCCTGGGTATACCAGGCCCACGCCGATACCGCGCCGAACCATTCCCAACACGACTGGCGCAGCTGGATCGACGAGGCACTGACCGAGGGCAAGATGCAGTTGTATTTCCAACCGGTGGTGCAGTGCGCCGACACCAGCCAGGTGCTGCACCACAAAGTCCTCGCTCGCCTGCTCGATCCGCAGGGCGAGGCGATTGCCGCCGGGCATTTCCTGCCGTGGATCGAACGCCTTGGCTGGTCGGCGCGATTCGATCTGGCGATGCTCGAAACAACCCTCGAATACCTGGCCGCCAACCGTTGGCCCCTTGCGCTGAGTCTGTCCGGCAGTACCCTGCGCGATCAGGCGCAGCTGCAACATATCCTCGACCTGCTCGAATCACTGCCAGAACTCGCGCCGCTGCTGATCCTGGAAATCGACGAACGCCAACTGCCGCCCCCCGAAGAACTGCAACGCCTGAGCCACAGCCTGCTCAACACCGGTTACCGCATCGGGTTGCAGCATTTCGGCGGCAGCTTCAGCCAGATCGGCAACCTGACGCAACTGGGGCTGGCTTACCTGAAAATCGACGGAGCCTACATACGGGGTATCGATGAACAGACTGACAAGCGCCTGTTCATCGAGGCGATTTTCCGGGCGACCAACAGCATTGATTTGCCGTTGATTGCCGAGATGGTGGAAACGCAGGGCGAATTGGAGGTCATTCGGGAGCTGGGTTTGTTTGGGGTGATGGGAAGATTGATTGGACCGCCGGAGCCTATGTGAGGCAGCCGCGAGCAGGCTCGCACAGGTCAGGGCCGGCGATCCTCAACCCGAACCTGACTCTTGCTCCAATCGGTCAGCAGACTGTAAGCCACGGCCAGCAATGTCGGGCCGATGAACAAGCCGATAAATCCAAACGCGATCAACCCGCCAAACACCCCGAGCAGCACAATCACCAATGGCAAATTCCCGCCCCGGCTGATCAGGTACGGCTTAAGTACGTTGTCGACCCCGCTGATAATGAACGTCCCCCAACAGCCAAGGAACACCGCCATCCCGTACTCCCCTTTCCAGGCCAACCACGCCGTGGCTGGAATCCACACCAACGGCGGCCCCATCGGAATCAGGCTGAGCAGGAAGGTCACGATCCCCAGCACCAACGCCCCGGGAACACCGGCAATCAGGAAGCCGATCAACGCCAGAACAGCCTGAGCCGCCGCGGTGCCGATCACCCCATTGACCACCCGCTGCACGGTACCCGCCACCAGTTCGATGTAATAGCTGGCACGGTCACCGATCAGCCGCTCCAGCAGCCCATGAACAAACACCGCCAACCGTGGCCCGTCGCGGTAGAAAAAGAACACGAACACAATACTCAGCGTCAGCTCGAGAATCCCGCCGCCAATCTGCGCACTGCGCGCCAGTAACCAGTTACCGACCTGCCCCAGATAAGGCTTGATCGCCAGCATCATCGCCGCGCCTTGCTGATCGATGCTGTTCCAGATACCCACCAACCGCTCGCCGACCAAGGGAATACCGCCCAGCCAGGTCGGCGCCTCAGGCAGGCCATCGACCTGTATATCCTTGATGAGCGCCGTGGCATCGCGCACATGATCCGCCAGATTGAATCCCAGCCACACCAGCGGCACCGCCACCAGCACCATCCAGCCGAGTGTCAGTAGCAGCGCCGCCAGGGATTCACGGCCATTGAGCCAACGGGTCAACAAACGCATCAGCGGCCAACTGGCAAACGCCAGCACCGCGCCCCAGAACAGCGCCGACCAGAACGGCGCCATCACCCAAAAGCTCGCGCCAAACAGCACCAGAAGCAGAATTTGCACCAACAGCCGATCGTTATTGGGCATGTATGATCCTGAAAAAAGTCAGACGAAAAAGTCAGTCAGCAAAGAGTAGGCGAACGCGCAGAACGCGCTCGCCCAATGAAGCTTATCGCAACAGCTCGAAGTGCAGACCAGAGCCTTCGACGTTGCCGGTTTCCATCCGTGCCGCCCGTACGCCCTGGCCGATCAGCGCCTGACGCCAGGTTTCGGCATTGGGCCCCGAAACATTAACGCGCAGTGTGGTGTCCAGGTTCAGGCCTCGGGAAATCAGACGCAGCCAGGTTTCGTCCGGGTCGCCGCCGAGTTTGGGGAAATCGAGTTTTCCAGTGCTTTTTAGCTGTCGCAGCAAGGTCGCGGAAGTGGGCACCAAATCGCCCAATGGTGCAGCAGCGTCGAACTGCTCGACGTGCAGATAGGCTTTGCGATTGCCGCGAGTGATGCTGTAAAGCGCCACCAATGTGTTGTCTTGAGGGGCTGCCAGACGCAGCAGTAGATAAGCCTGCTGATTATCGGCGCCATACAGCTTGGCGTTGCCGAAGACTTCATTGGCCCACAGACTGCTTTCGCCACAATCCCGGGCCTGGCACCAGAACAGCAACTCGGCGCCCTGTTTCTGCAAGGCTTCGCGAGCGGTGGTGAAGGCATCGGTCGAGGAATGCTCCGGTGGCAACTCGTAAGTCACCGAGGTGGTTTGACCCCGGGCGGTGACTTGGCCGTCAAAGCGCAGCTGGCCACTGATCTTGCGGATCGAACCCAGCGGGTAGATCCGCTCAAGCTCGACAGCCGGGCGATAGTCGACGATCTGCGCATCGGCCATACGCGGCACGATCGGCAAGTCCTGACTGCCAGGGATATCAGCGGCAAATAGCAGAGGACTGAAACAACACAGCGCCAGAAGACTGAGAGAACGCATGGATAGACTCATCGAATCAGCATGGCCTGGGCGCCCTTGATGACACTGTCGTCATCGATGCGCTCGGGCACCAGTAGACCGCGTTGTACCGCAGGGCGTGCGCCCATGGTCGCCATCCAGCGCTGCAAGGCTGACAAGCCATCCACCGCGACACCGGACCATTCATGGCCACGTACCCACGGAAAAGTCGCGATGTCGGCAATGCTGTATTCGCCCGCCAGGAACTCTACGGCTTGCAGACGCGTGTCCAGCACCTCATACAAGCGCCGGGTTTCATGTTGATAGCGGTCGATGGCGCCCTGGAGCTTTTCCGGAAAATAACGGAAAAACACATTGGCCTGGCCCTGCATCGGGCCGATTCCGCCCATCTGGAACATCAGCCACTGCAGTACCACCGAGCGCCCTTTCGGGTCCTGGGGCAGCAGTTTGCCGGTCATCTCGGCGAGGTAAATCAGGATCGCACCGGACTCGAACACGGCGAAATCGCCATTGGCGCGGTCGACAATCGCCGGAATCCGCCCATTGGGATTGATCTTGAGAAAGTCCGGGGACTTCTGTTCCTTTTTGTCGAAACTCAAGGCATGCACCGTGTAGGGCAGGCCGAGTTCCTCGAGCACGATAGAGACCTTGTGGCCATTCGGGGTCGCAGCGGTGTACAGATCTATCATGGTTGTCTCCCATTTCAACCCGCCCAGCCTCGACAGTTGCCCGACGCAAGTCAAGGAATGGCGAAGAACCGATTGAAACAGTCTGCGACAAGGTCTGCACCGGATTCGTCATTCAGGTGCAAATGATGGCCGCCAGGCAACTGTTCCCGGCTAAAGGGTAGACGCTCCAGCAACTCTGGATGTTTGGCGAGCATTCCGTCAGCTGCAACCACCAGGTGTGCGGGACAACCGACGCGCTGGACGAAGGCCATCGCCTGTTCCGTGGTCAGACGTAGCGGCGATGGCAGGGTCAGGCGGTTGTCGGTGCGCCAGGTATAACCGCCCGGCACCGGCATCAAGCCGCGCTGGGCCAGCAGTTCGGCGGCTTCGCGACTGACCGCCACCAAGCCTTTCATTCGTGCTTCGATGGCGCGGTCGAGGGTGTTGTAGACCGGTTTGCGTTTTTCCCGCAGATCCAGCTGCGCTTGCAGGGCCATGCCCATGCGCTCGGCGGCGTTTTCGCCTTTGTCTGTAGGAGGAATGACGCCGTCGATCAAGGCCAGATGCGTGACCCGCTCCGGCAACGACCCGGCCAGCACCAGCGAGACGATCGCCCCCAGGGAATGCCCCAGCAGCGCAAAACGTTTCCATCCCAGCTGCTCGGCCACCTGCAGCACATCGTGGGCGTAGTCCCACAGCGCGTAACCGGCGCCGTTCGGTCGATGCCCCGAGTGACCATGCCCGGCCATGTCCAGCGCGATGATGCGCAAGCCTTTGAGCTTGGGCGCCAGCCGGGCAAAGCTGTTGGCGTTGTCCAGCCAGCCGTGCAAGGCGATCACCGGCAAGCCGTCCTCGGGACCGAACAAGTGCGCCGCCAACTCGATATGCGGCAGGCTCAGGCGAACTTCTTCGACGACGCTGTTCATGCGCAATCCTGTTGGCTACGACCTTCCCAGCGACTGAACAGATTCTTCAGCAGCGTGGCCGTGTCTTGTGGACGTTCGAGGGGAAACATATGGCCACCGGGCATGGTCAAGGACTCACCCAGGGGCATGCGCCCGACGGAACGGGCGTGATGACGCATCACCACGCGGCTCTTGTGCCCGCGAACCACCGCCAGTGGCACCTTCAACTGCCGTGCACGGCCGGGGCTGGTGTGGGGCACACCGCGGTAGATGCTGATTTCCGTGGCCGGGTCAAAACGCAGGCGCAGCTTGCCGCCGACAGTGTGCAAACCATGTTGAAGATAGGCGTCGAAGCATTCCGGATCAAAGCCACGAAACAGGGTTTTACCGGCGAAATACAGGCGGGCCGCGTCCAGATCGGCGAACTCTTCCCGTCGTCCCAATGTGCGGCCGGCCGGGGTGAGGCGATCGATGAAACCGAAGCGCTTGGCGGCACGGATCACCCATTGATCGGCGCGGGTCAGCACCGGCGAATCGAGCATCACCACGCCGCGATACAGCTCAGGGCAACGCAATGCGGCATGCAAGTGCAGCACGCCGCCAAAGGAATGGCCGACGCCCCAGACCGGTTCCGGTTGCTGCTTGAGGTGATGGATCAGTTCGTCCACCAGATTGTTCCAGTTGTCGTCCGCGGGAAAACGCGGGTCATGGGCGTGCTGCTCCAGATGCGTCACCTGATACTCGGGCGCCAGCGCCGCGAACAACTTGCCGTAGGTCCCCGAAGGAAAGCCATTGGCGTGGGCGAAAAATATCTGTTGCGACATACCTGCAAATCCATGAGCGAGAACGGAGGTTGATTGTCCGTAAGACCGTGTCCTACAGCAATGACCGTAACTGACAGGAATGATGACAGGCCGGTCATGGCTATGGCGCAAGGATGACTCCGATCCTTGGTAGCAGCTGGCGAAGCCTGCGTTCGGCTGCGAAGCAGTCGCAAAACCATTCACCGCAGTGTTTCAGGAACATCAAGGTGGCAGGATTGACGACTGCTGCGCAGCCGAACGCAGGCTTCGCCAGCTGCTACACCGAGCGTGCCGAAACTCAACGCGCCGGTGGATTTTCACCCAGCGGCACCACCGCCATGGTCAGCCGCGACACGCAACTGGCCTTCCCTTCATCACTGCTCAAACGGATATCCCAGACATGAGTGGTGCGACCAATGTGAATCGCCTTGGCCACCGCCGTCACTCGCCCACTGCGCAGGCCGCGCAAATGGTTGGCGTTGATTTCCAGGCCCACGCAATAAAACTTGCTGGCGTCGATGCACAGGTAACTGGCCATCGAGCCGACGGTTTCGGCCAACACCACCGAGGCGCCGCCGTGCAGCAAACCAAAGGGCTGATGCGTGCGATGGTCGATGACCATACTGGCAGTCAGGGACTCGTCATCGAAGGCTTCAAAGCGAATATCCAGCACTTCGCTGATGGTATTTTTTCCGATTGCGTTCAACTGCTCGACGTTGGGAATGGTGCGCCACAGACTCATCGTTACGTTCCTTTGCTGGAGTTGTTCGTGGCTCAATCCTGCCACAGCACCGCCTCGCTACGCTCGCTCCATTCTTCGAAGCGCGCACCGTAAGCCGCTTCGATCATGTTGCGCTTGATCTTCAGGGTCGGTGTCAGGAAGCCGTTTTCCACCGCCCAACTGTCCTTGACCACCACCAATCGACGCAAGCGCTCATGCCTGTCGAGGACGCCGTTGACTTCCTCCAGCAGTTTTTCCAGGCTTGAATGCAAGCCCGCCCGGGCCGATCCCTTCGCGTCCTGCTGACCGACCGCCGACAACACGCGCAACCCCAGCGGTGCGCTCAGCCCATCGCCAACCACACACACCTGTTCGATCCGCGCATGCACCGCCAGGCGATTTTCAATCGGTGCGGGGGCGACGTATTTGCCTTTGCTGGTTTTGAAAATTTCCTTCAGGCGCCCGGTCAGGCGCAGGTTGCCTTCGGCGTCTTCCTCGCCCTTGTCGCCGGTGCGCAGGAAACCGTCCTCGGTGATGGTTTCGGCGGTTTTCTCAGGTTCCTTGAAATAGCCGAGCATGGTCGCGCCGCTGCGCACCAGTACTTCACCAGACGGCTCGATGCGCACCTCGACTTCCGGGCATGGCTTGCCGATCCAGCCGGGTTTGTTCTGACCCGGCTGGCCGATGTGGGAATAACCGCAGCTTTCGGTCATGCCGTACACCTCAAGCACATCCAGCCCCAGTTTTCGGTACCAGAGCAGCAAGGTCTGCGGCACTGGCGCCGCGCCGGACAAGGCGATGCGCAAGGCGTCCAGCCCCAGCCCGGCAAGGACTTTGTGCCCTACCCGTTTGCCAATGAAGGGCAAGCCGAGCAGGAAGTCGAGGCGTTTAGCCGGGATCTTGCTGTAGACCCCCATCTGGAATTTGGTCCAGATTCGCGGCACGCCGAACAGCGCGGTCGGCCGGGCACGTTTTAGATCAGTGAGAAAGGTATCGAGGCTCTCGGCAAAAAATACCGTTTGCCCGGTATAAATCGACGCCAACTCGACAAACATCCGTTCGGCGACATGGCACAGCGGCAGGTAGGACAGCAGACGATCCGACTCATTCAGGCCGAACAACTGAGTGCCACGAGTGGTGGCAAAGCCCAAGTTGCCGAAATTGTGCATCACGCCTTTAGGTTGGCCCGTGGTGCCAGAGGTGTAAATGATGGTCGCCAGCTGATCGGCGGCGGGTTTTGGGTCGTCCTGAATCGGCGAGCTGCGCTGCAGATCGGCCCAGCTGAAATCGAAGGTGCCGGCCGGGCACAGCGGCAGGCTGATGGTTGGCAGATCGGACCTGACCCCGGCGGACATGCCCGGCCAGTCATCCAGCTTGCCAATGAATGCCAGCGCAGCTTCGGAATGATCGAGTACCTGAGCCACGGAATCGGCGGTCAGATTGGGATACAGCGGCACCGAGACATGCCCGGCCATCCAGATCGCCAGATCGGCGATGATCCAGTGGGCGCAGTTTTTCGAGATCAGCGCGATGTGGCTGCCTTGCGGCAGTTCACGAGCCCGCAGCCAGTGGGCGGCACAACGCGCCTGATGGCCGACGTCGGCCCAGGTCAGCGTCTCGACCTGACCGCCCCCCGTCGGCTGCACCAGAAAGCGTTGGCGGGGATGACGGGCTTCACGCTCGTAGAAGGCGTCCAGCGGCAAACGGAAAGCAGCAGACATGCGACTTGCTCCTTTATTTTTTGTCTGGAGCAAGCGTAGTCAACCAAGCAAGTGCTTGGTTGACTATTTCACACAAAAACCAAGAACAAAAACGGAACGCCACCACCCCTGTAGGAGCGAGGCTTGCCCGCGAAGGGGCCTTCGAAAACGCTAAAAGCTTCGCGGGCAAGCCTCGCTCCTACAAATGCAGAAGCAAAGGCTATACCTAGAACAGAAGCAAATTACGGGTGCTTGATGCCGTTGAGCTTCATCGACCCGATCAGCAGTTCATTGTTCTCAAGCTCGGCCAGGCCGGCGGTGCTGACTTTTTCCGGTGGATGGCCGGCGCCGTGCTGCAGATAGCTCAGCAGGTTGCCCACCAGCGGATTGTGACTGACCAGCAGCACATCACTCACCGATACAAGCTGCTCCGCCACCTTGTCCGGATCGGTATCCGGGGTCAGCCAGTCGACGGTGCGGATCTCCGGCGCGAAATTGAGCGCCGCACGCACAATTTCTGCCGTCTCCTGCGCTCGCTGATAAGGACTGGCATAAATGGCGGTGAGTGGCTTGCCCATCAAATAGGCGGCAGCACGCAACACCTCTTCACGGCCATGGGCGGTCAATTTCCGCTCGGAGTCGGGGCGAGTACCGTGAGGTTCGGCTTCACCATGACGCAATACCCAGAGTTTCATAGTTTCGGTTCCTCATCTCGGGCCGGGTGCGGTGCTGGCGCCACAACGTGCGGAGCTTCACCTTCCGGTGTACGCGGCGTCGGCCAGTCGGCGAACGGCCAGGGCTTCTGGTCGCTGTGAAAGCTGCCGAAACGACCGATCTGCGCCAGAAACTGGCTCAGACTGTCGCCGAAGTTCATCAAGCTGGCGCTCGGTGCGCCATAAATCAAACGATAGATCAGCTGCACAAACACCACCGCACCGAGGATCAATTGCGCCACTTGCCAGACCAGCACATAGACAATCATCCACAGCACCCGCAACAGGATGGATTCGTACTTGGCTTCTACCTTCGGATCATTCATGTTTCGCTCCCTGCCCTGTAGATGGGGTATTTAGTTGAAACCGCTGGTGGAGATAAAATCGACGTCGGTTTTAGGCTCGGCACGCATCAGTAGACCGATGACCTGCTCCAGCGTGCGCCCTTCGAAGAGGATGGCATGCAATCCGGCGACCAGCGGCATATACACGCCGGCTTCCTGCGCCTTGGCCTTGAGTACCTTCAGGGTGTTCACGCCTTCGGCGACTTCGCCAAGACGCGTCACCGCATCCTCAAGGCTCAACCCCTGACCGAGGGCAAACCCGACCTGATAATTCCGGCTTTTGGGCGACGAGCACGTCACGATCAAGTCGCCCACGCCCGCCAGCCCAAGGAACGTCATCGGGTTTGCACCCTGATTCACCGCGAAGCGGGTCATTTCCGCCAATGCCCGGGTGATCAGCATGCTCTTGGTGTTTTCACCCATGCCCAACGCCACCGCCATGCCGGCGATGATCGCGTAAACGTTTTTCAACGCCCCGCCCAGCTCCACGCCATAGCGGTCGGCGCTGGCGTACACACGAAAGGTCTTGCCGTGCAGCGCTTCCTGGACCCGCTGGCAAAGCTCTTCGTCTTCGCTGGCGACCACCGTGGCGGTCAGCGCGTGTTCGGCGATTTCACGGGCCAGATTCGGGCCCGACAGCACGCCGATGCGCGCTTGCGGGGCGATTTCTTCAAGGATCTCGCTCATCAGCTTGAACGTATGGGCTTCGATGCCTTTGGTCAGGCTCACCAGCAGTTTGCCGCTCAAACGTTCGGCGTGAGGGACCAGCACCGAGCGCAGCGCGCTGGACGGCAGCGCGACGAAGCACAGGTCGCAGGCCTCCAGGGTGGCTTGCAGGTCTGTGACCGCTTCCACTGCCGGAAGAATCTTGATGCCTTTGAGGTAACGCGGGTTCTCACGATTGACCCGAATGGCCTCGGCCTGTTCCGGGTCGCGCATCCACAGCCGGACCTGATGCCCATTCTCGGCCAGCAGATTAGCCACGGCGGTACCAAAACTTCCGCCTCCCAGGACCGCAATTGGGCGCTGTTCAGTCATATGCAATCCGTTAATCCATACCAGTGGCGATGCCGGCATTATACGGAGCGGCCCGGTCGCGGCCAGCCCCAGCATCAATTACCGACACTTGTAGGAAGAAGACCAAGAAAACCGAGGAAAATGCCCATAACGTGACTGGAAAAGTCTTTGCGCTCGGTTAACATGCGCGCCAACTAACCGCTATCAAGGCCGTGCCGTGTCTTTTGGCTTTCCCCGTGCTCGCTCGCCGCTGGTATTGGCGCTGATCTTCAGCTCGCCATTGCTGGCCGACGATCTGTTCCTCGACAATGATCCGCTGCCGCAAGTGCTGACCGCGACGCGCCTGAAGCAATCGCCTGCGGCCGTGCCGGGAAGCATGACGGTGATCGACAGTGAACTGATCAATGCCAGCGGCGCGCGGGATATCAGCGAGTTGCTGCGGCTGGTGCCGGGGATGATGGTCGGCAATATCAGCGGCAATCAGGCGGCGGTGAACTATCACGGCACCAATGCCAGCGAAGCGCGGCGCATGCAGGTGTTGATCGACGGCCGCTCGGTGTACCGCGCCGGCCTGGCCACGGTGGACTGGAGTGATATTCCGGTGGCCATGGAAGACATCGAGCGCATCGAGGTTTTCCGTGGCCCGAACACCGTCAGCTACGGCGCCAACGCGCTGATGGCGGTGGTCAATATCATCACCCGCAAACCGGCCGACAGCCACGGCACGCGGCTGAAAGTCACCCGTGGCCAGCGCGGTATCAATGATTTCTACGCCAGCCAGGGCATGGGTTGGGACAGCGGCGACCTGCGTCTGTCGTTGTCCGGCCAACAAGATGACGGCTTCGACTCGGATCGCACCGGCGCCGATTACCGCGACAGCCGTCGCTTGAACCGCTTCAGCCTCGCCGTCAGCCAGACGCTCAATGACAACCAGAGCATCGACTGGCAACTGAATGCCAAGGACGGGACCAACCAGCGGCCCTATACCTACCGTCCGGTGTTCTCAGGGATTACCGCCGCGGGGAACAATTCCGACGTCATCGCCAAGGATTATGCTGGCTCGCTGCGCTGGAATCTGGACATCAATCCCGATCACAGCCTTTATATTCAAGGCTCCGCACAACACTGGGATCGCCAGCAAACCTGGCGCGCCTGTGATGCCGAGGTCTCATTCAGCCCGGAACTGACCCAACTTTGGCAGCTCAATCCCAATTACACCGAACGTCTGGCGCGCAACATGAACCGCTACGCCGGTTCGGGCGCGCCGGCGGGTACGGCGGCTGAACAAGCGCTGGCCAATCAGGTTCTGACGCAATGGCGAAACGGCGCCAGTAAAACGCTGTGCGGCGACATTGACCAGAGTGCCAGGGAATCGCGCTACGACCTCGAACTGCAAGACACGCTCAGCCTGTCCGACAGTCTGCGGCTGGTCAGCGGCATGAACTATCGTTACGACCGGGCCAACTCCGAGACCTACTTCAATGGCACGCTCGACGACACCACTTGGCGGGCGTTCGGCCAACTCGAGTGGCGCGCCACCGAACACTGGTTGTTGCAGGGCGGCGCGATGTACGAAGACACGCACTTGACCGGCAACTCGCTGACCCCACGGGTGGCGGTCAATTACCTGATCAACCCGCGCCACGGCTTGCGCGCGGTGTATTCGGAAGCCATCCGTTCGCCGGATATGTTCGAGAACAACGTCAACTGGAGCTACCAGGTCACCAACCTGAAGCCCAGTGCCTACGGCCAGTCCAGCGCCCGTTATTTCGTCAAGACCCGTGGCCCGGGCGACCTCGAACAGGAACGCATGCGCTCCCGGGAATTGGGTTACAACGGCTACTTCGCAGAGTGGGGGCTGGCGGTCGATGTGAAGCTGTTCTACGACGAAATCACCGGCATGATCAGTGAACCGCTGCGCAACAACCAGTACATCGCCAGTAACTCGAACAGCTCGCGCTTCTCCGGGACTGAAACCCAGCTGGATTGGCGCGTCAGCAGCGCCGATCGTCTGCGCCTGACCTATGCCTACGTCGATGCCGAGGCCAGCAACCCGCTGGATGCACAACAGACTGCGCGCAACAGCGGCTCCGCCGGTTGGCTTCGCAACTGGGGCCTGGGCTGGAACAGCGCGCTCTTCTACTATGGTGCCGACGCCCTCAATGGCTATCGCTTCGAACGGGTCGACACCCGCATCGCCAAACGCATCGGTTTGGGCAAAGCCAATCTGGAGCTGGCCGGGGTCCTCCAGCAACGCCTCGACAATCAGCCCACCACCTTCGTCGACAACAACTACGACGATCGCCGAGTGCTCTACTTCAGCGCGGAGCTGGAGTTCTAAGATGCAACATCGCCCGCCACCGAAGACGCCAACCCTTGGCCGCCTGCTGGCGGGGTTGTGCCTGGTGTTTATCGGGCTGCTGTGCCCTCTGCCGGCACGGGCCGCCGACATTCTGCTGACTGGCGCCGAGGACAATCCCGGCGTGCAGTCTTTCGTTCAAGCCCTCAGCGAGTTGCGCCCCTCCGACAATGTGCGCTTCCAGCCTGTCGCCAGCCTGCCGGCGCCAGGCCAATTGCCCGTCGACACCCGCCTGGTGCTGCTCGACTTACCCAGCCTCGACTGGCGCCTGCAAGACGCCCAAGGCCCGGCGACGCTGGTGTTGCGCATCAGTCGTTTGCAAGCCCATCAACGCTTGGGCAATGACCTGCCATCGCACCTGAGCCTGCTCTGGAGCGATCCACCGCTGGAGCGACAGTTGCGCCTGACCCGACTGCTCCTGCCTGAGGCCCGCCGGGTCGGTGTGCTTTTCGACAGCCACAGCGAATTCCTTTTGAAAGAACTGCGTCAGGCTGCCCTGCCCCTGGGCCTTGAAGTGGTCACCGAGCGTTGGGATAACACCCATGACAGCCGCCCCTTACAGGCCCTGCTGAAAAACAGTGACGTGCTGTTGGGCCTGGACGACCCTGATCTGTACAACCCGAAAACCGTGAAAAACTTGCTGCTCAGCAGCTATGCCCGGCAACTGGCGTTGATCGGTCCCAACGCAGCCTTTGTCAGGGCCGGTAGCCTGGCCAGTACTTACAGCGACCAGAACGATTGGCTGAAGATTCTCGACGAACTGCTCGACCGCCCCTCGAGCACCTGGCCACGCGCATTTTATCCGCAACACTTCAAGGTCTTAAGCAACCCGCAAGTGGCTCGTTCACTGAGTATTGAACCGATGAATGAAGCCTCTGTCGCAACACAGCTGGCCGAAGGAGAACGCCGCCCATGACCTTCCGTCGCGGTTGGGACATCAATACCCGCACCCAGATCATCAGCCTCGGCCCGGCCCTGTTGCTGACCTTGCTGCTGATCAGTTTTTTTACCTTCGTGCGAATCCAGGACCTGCGCCAGGAACTCAATCACACCGGTCAGCTGATCGCCAATCAACTGGCGCCGGCCACCGAATACGGGGTGATTTCAGGCAACAACGAGGTGCTCGAAAGTTTGCTCAAGGCCACCCTGGCCACGCCCAACGTACGCTTTCTGGAAGTACAGGACAGCGCCAACCGGATTCTGGTGTATGTCGAGCAACCGTCGGAAGCACACAACCGCTCGCATCAAGTCGAAGTGTTCCAGGCGCCGGTGCGCCTGCAACGCATCGCGCTCAACAATGACTTTTTCCAGAACAGTCGTACCGTTGCCAGTGCACCGGGCGAGGATTATCTGGGCCGGGTGATCGTCGGCCTGTCCAATGACGCGTTCAACCAGCGCCAGCAGGAAATCCTCTTCAAGGCCGGGATCCTGGCCTTGTTCGCTCTGCTGTTTACATTTCTGCTGGCTCGGCGCCTGGCCAGCAGCCTGTCTCAACCGATCCACGACATCGGCAATGCGGTCAAGGCGATCCAGGAAGGCGACTACAAAACGCCCCTGCCGATTGTCGACGACACCGAACTGGGCGCCCTGTCGCAACACATCAACAACCTTGCCCAGGGCCTTGAGCAAGCCAGTCGCGAACAGCATCAGGCGATGGCGCAATTGATCCAGACCCGCGAAGAAGCGGAAAAGGCCAACAACGCCAAATCCGATTTCCTGGCGATGATGAGTCACGAGTTGCGCACGCCGATGAATGGCGTGCTGGGCATGCTGCAACTGCTGGAAACCACCGAGATGACCGAGGAGCAGATCGAGTACGCGGCGCTGGCCTCGGAATCCACCGAACACCTGCTCAAAGTGATCAATGACATTCTCGATTTCTCGCGCATCGAGCGCTCGGAACTGGAGCTGGAACATATTCCGTTCAACCTCGCAGACCTGATCAGCAGCTGCGCCCAGTCGTTCCAGCACAGCGCGGTGCAACGCGGCCTGGACATGCAACTGCGGATCCCCGAGGACATGCGCGCCCTTCAGGTTCAGGGCGATCCAACGCGAATCCGGCAGATTCTGGTCAATCTGGTCGGCAACGCGCTGAAGTTCACCGAACGGGGCCGTGTCACGATCGAACCGCAGTGGCAGTCCCTGGATCATGAACTGCTGTGGTTCACCTGCACCGTACGCGACAGCGGAATCGGCATTCCGCCCGCTAGCCTGGAGTTGATGTTCAACGCGTTCCAGCAGGCCGACAGTTCTATTTCAAGACGTTACGGCGGAACCGGGCTGGGGCTGCCGATTGCCCGCACCCTGGCTGAGCGGATGGGTGGCACCTTGCGCGCGCAGAGCGAAGAAGGCGTTGGCTCGGTGTTCACCCTGGAAATCCCTTTGGCGCTGTATAAGCAGCCACTACCGGTGCTGACCCCGCGAGGGCATACCGGCGATGACCACGGCGAGGGTCGCAATGTGCTGCTGGTGGAGGACAACCCGGTCAACCGCACCGTTGTCGAAGCAATGTTGCGCAGTCTGGGCTTTACTGTCAGCGTCGTCACCGACGGTGCACAAGCAGTACGCAGTGCCGAGAATCTGACTTTCGAAGCGATTCTGATGGACTGCCGATTGCCGGTCATCGACGGCTACGAGGCCACCCGACAGATTCGTCGATTGCCCGGCTGTGCTGACGTGCCGATCATCGCCCTGACGGCCAATGCCTTGCAGGGCGACCGCGAAGCCTGTTTATCGGCGGGAATGAACGATTACCTGGCCAAGCCCTTCAAACGCACTGATCTGCAGCAAATTCTGCAGCGGTGGGTGCAGTAGAACAGGCCATTCGGCTATCTGCGACTGGCGTGAATGACGAAAGTGCGGCAGTCTTAGGCACCCGAACGAGCCCGAAAAGGGGCTTGAATAATAATTTCAGTGCACAAGTGTACATTCATGTCCTTGGTGCTGTGACTTTCACCACAACGCAATAGTCTATGAGTAGGCTGCTGACTCGAGGCATGAACGCTTCGATCGGCCGGGAAGATTCGCCCCACCCTGCCGCATGGACTATTGAGGAGCTCGCATGACCAAACAAAACGCCTTTACTCGGGAAGACCTGCTGCGCTGCAGTCGTGGTGAGCTGTTCGGCCCAGGTAACGCGCAATTGCCCGCCCCGAACATGCTGATGGTCGATCGCATCACCCATATCAGCGAAGAGGGTGGCAAGTACGGCAAAGGTGAATTGGTCGCCGAGCTGGATATCACTCCGGACCTGTGGTTTTTCGCCTGCCACTTCGAAGGTGATCCGGTGATGCCGGGCTGCCTGGGCCTCGACGCCATGTGGCAACTGGTCGGCTTCTTCCTCGGCTGGCAAGGCCTGCCGGGCCGCGGTCGCGCCCTGGGTTCCGGCGAAGTGAAATTCTTTGGCCAGGTACTGCCGACCGCCAAGAAAGTCACCTATAACATCCATATCAAACGTGTCCTGAAGGGCAAGCTGAACATGGCTATCGCCGATGGTTCGGTGACCGTTGACGGCCGCGAAATCTATACCGCCGAAGGCCTTCGGGTCGGCGTTTTCACCTCCACTGACAACTTCTAAGGGTTATTCGCATGCGCCGCGTCGTTATCACTGGTCTGGGCATCGTTTCGTGCCTGGCAATGACAAAGAGACCGTCACCGCTAACCATCGTGCAAGCCGCCCTGGCATCCGGTTCAACCCGGAATATGCTGAAATGGGTCTGCGTAGCCAGGTTTCCGGCTCCATTGACCTTCCCCTCGAAGAGCTGATCGATCGCAAGATCTATCGCTTCGTCGGCCATGCGGCGGCTTACGCCTACCTGGCCATGAAAGATGCCATCGCAGACTCCGGCCTGACCGAAGAGCAGGTTTCCAACGTGCGTACCGGCCTGATCGCCGGTTCCGGTGGCGCGTCGACCTTGAACCAGATGGAAGCGCTGGACATCCTGCGCGAAAAAGGCGTCAAACGCGTAGGCCCGTACCGCGTCACGCGGACCATGGGCAGCACCGTTTCGGCTTGCCTGGCGACGCCGTTCAAGATCAAGGGTGTGAATTACTCGATCTCCTCCGCGTGCGCCACCAGTGCTCACTGCATCGGTAACGCTGTGGAGCAGATCCAGTTGGGCAAGCAGGACATCGTGTTCGCCGGCGGCGGTGAAGAAGAACACTGGAGCCAGTCGTTCCTGTTCGACGCCATGGGCGCACTGTCCAGCCAGTACAACGAGACCCCGGAAAAAGCTTCCCGTGCCTACGACGCCAAGCGTGACGGTTTCGTCATCGCCGGCGGTGGCGGCATGGTCGTGGTCGAAGAGCTGGAACACGCTCTGGCCCGCGGCGCGAAGATCTACGCGGAAATCGTTGGCTACGGCGCGACCTCCGACGGCTACGACATGGTCGCCCCAAGCGGCGAAGGCGCCATCCGCTGCATGCAGATGGCCATGGCCACCGTCGACACTCCGATCGACTACCTGAACACCCACGGCACCTCGACTCCGGTCGGCGACGTCATGGAAATGAAAGGTGTGCGTGAAGTGTTCGGTGACAAGGCTCCAGCCATCAGCTCCACCAAGAGCCTGTCGGGTCACTCCCTGGGCGCCGCCGGCGTTCACGAAGCGATCTACTGCCTGCTGATGATGGAAGGCAACTTCATGGCGGGTTCCGCCAACATCGACGAACTGGACCCGGAAGTGGCAGACATGCCAATCCTGACCAAGACTCGCGAAGACGCCACCATCAACACCGTAATGAGCAACAGCTTCGGCTTCGGTGGCACCAATGCCACGCTGGTACTGAAGCGCTGGCAGGCGTAAAAGCTGCCGCAGGCTGCGATCTTTTGATCTTTAGCGCCCGTTAAGACGCTGAAAAGATCGCAGGCTTCGCCAGCTCCTACAGGTTTCGCATAAACCTGATAGAGCCCCACACAAAAACGCCCCGACTGGTTCGGGGCGTTTTTTTTGCGCTCGAATAATGGGAAACACCACGATCCTTGTGGGAGCGGGCTTGCTCGCGAAGAAGGAGTGTCAGTCGACATTATCTTGTCTGACACACCGCTTTCGCGAGCAAGCCCGCTCCCACAAAGATTACAGCGGTCAACAAAAACGCGGTTTCCTGCCTCTCGAACATGAAACATTTGTCATGAAACTCAATGGCCTGCGACTGAATGTCGCGTATTTCGCGGGCGGCAGGACTTTTGCCGATTCTGCAAGAATGGGTTGCCGAACTCTGCCGTTTACTTAGCCAGCTAACAAAACATATAACGGAGGCCTGCACACGCCTTGCTGCAGATAACAGAGATTGGAGCTAGCAGATGACTGTAAAAGTAACTGAACGCGACGATTCACATATGTCCCATGAAGGCATCGCCGCCGGTATCCGCATCTGGGATGTACATCAACAAGACCTGTTGGTCGGGATGTTTCACTCCGAAACCGAAGCCCACAAATACAAGGCCGAACTTGAAACACTGGAGCAGCAGCGCGAAGCGCGTTCTGCATAATGACCGCATTGAAAACGACAAACCCCGCCATGAGCGGGGTTTGTCGTTGTTGCAGTCTCTAACGGCTTACCACATCAGATCGTCAGGAATCTGATAGGCCGCGTACGGATCGTCTTCGGCGCTGACTTCTTCTGTCTTCACATTCAGCTGCACGATGCGCTGTGGATCTCGCTCCTGAATCTTCAGGGCCGCTTCACGAGGGATCACTTCGTAACCGCCAGCGTGATGCACGATCGCCAGCGAACCGCTGCTGAGCTTGTTGCGCATCAGCGTGTTGACGGAGATGCGCTTGACCTTCTTGTCGTCGACGAAGTTGTAGTAGTCCTCGGTGGTCAGCTTGGGCAGACGCGAGACTTCGATCAATTGCTTGACCTGGGCGGCGCGGGCCTTCGCCTCTGCTTTCTCCTGCTGCTGACGGTTCAGTTCCTGGTCGCGCTTGACCTTCTCGGCCATGGCTTCCTGAGCGGCACGCTGCTGGGAGTCATCGAGTTCAATCTGACCTTTGTGGGCCAGACGTTGCTGCTTCTGCTTCTCTTTGCCGACCTGTTTGGCCTGCTTTTGGTTGACCAGCCCTGCTTTGAGCAACTGGTCGCGAAGGGAAAGGCTCATGGTGCTTATTTCTCACTTAGGCAACTGCTCAACCGCAGCTGGGCAAATTCTTTTCCTGACGTTTGGCTTCGCCCCACAAGGCGTCCAACTCTTCGAGGGTGCAATCTTCTATGGGACGGTGGGTGTCGCGCAATGCCTGTTCGATAAATCGGAAGCGTCTTTCAAACTTTGAGTTCGCGCTGCGCAGTGCGGTTTCCGGATCGACCTTGAGGTGTCGCGCCAGATTGACCACGGAAAACAGCAGGTCGCCGACTTCATCGGCAATCGCCGTCGAGTCATTGTCGGCCATGGCTTCGAGCACTTCATCGAGCTCTTCGCGCACCTTGTCGAGCACCGGCAAGGCGTCCGGCCAGTCGAAACCGACCTGCCCTGCGCGCTTCTGCAGTTTTGCCGAACGGGACAGCGCCGGCAACGCGGCAGGCACATCGTCGAGCAAGGACAACTGCTGCGGCGCCGAAGACTTCTCGGCGCGCTCTTCAGCCTTGATCTCTTCCCAGCGCTGCTTGACCTGCTCTTCATTCAGACGCGGGATGTCCAGCGGCGCATACAGATCACCGGTGGGGAACACGTGAGGATGACGGCGGATCAGTTTGCGCGTGATGCTATCGACCACGCCATCGAACTCGAAACGCCCTTCTTCCCGGGCCAGCTGGCTGTAATAAACCACCTGGAACAACAAATCGCCCAACTCACCCTGCAAATGATCGAAGTCCCCGCGCTCAATCGCATCGGCGACTTCGTAGGCTTCTTCCAGGGTGTGCGGGACGATGGTCGCGTAGGTTTGCTTGATGTCCCACGGGCAGCCGTATTGCGGGTCGCGCAGACGGTTCATCAGGTGCAGCAGGTCTTCAAGTGAATACATCTTCTAATCTCTACACACTTCACTTGTAGGAGCGAGGGGGGGGGGGGGGGGGGGGGCGCGAGAAGAAACCACCCCCCCCGGCCGCCCCCCCCGCCACACGCGGGGACCCAAAAAAAAAAATCGACGATGAGCCCAGGATGGGTGTGTGGGG
>NZ_JBIVCD010000042.1:0-54713 GCF_044746425.1 Pseudomonas sp. NPDC086112
CAGCTTTGCTTGGGAAGCCCCCAAACACACAACTTCCAGTTCCGGTGAGTTTTGCTTCGGTAAATTTACCTAACAAATTCAACGCGTTACGTACATCTGGAACGCCTTGCTACCACCGGCAAGCAGTCATTTCGACTGTTTCCCTTGGGAACGGGGCGCACTTTAATGGGAGGAGTGTTACGTGTCAACAGTGGATCTGAAAAAATTTCTGCTGTACTTACAGATACTTGCGGCACCAGTACGAGATACCACGGTTCTTCGGGCTCTACAGGGGTGAGTTTTTCCCCCACGCCCTCGGCGAAAGCCGCGTGGCCACGCACGAAAACCGGGACGTCGGCGCCAAGCGTAAGGCCCAGCGCGGCCAGTCGATCCTCATCCCAACCCAGTTGCCAAAGATGATTGAGGCCCAGCAACGTGGTTGCCGCATTCGAACTGCCGCCACCGATTCCACCGCCCATGGGCAGGATTTTTTCGATCCAGATGTCGACGCCCAGCGAACATCCGGATTGCGCCTGAAGTTTTTTTGCGGCTTTGACGATCAGGTTGCTGTCGTGAGGGACGTCGGCGAATTCGGTGTGCAACCGAATCACGCCATCGTCGCGAACGGCGAAGGTGATTTCATCGCCGTAATCGAGGAACTGAAAAATCGTCTGCAACTCGTGGTAACCGTCTTCGCGACGACCGAGGATGTGCAGCATCAAGTTGAGCTTGGCGGGCGAGGGCAATGTCAGGCGTGGCGCAGTCATGTTCACTGCCCCAGTTTGCGTGGTTGCCATTCCTTGATCACCAGCGTGACATCAAGGTCGGTGCCATGCAGTTTGATCCGCTCGGGCAGCCAGTAGCCGTTTTGCTCGGCATAACTGAGGTACTCGACCTGCCAGCCATCCTGTTCGAGATTGGCCAGACGGCTGTCGACGTCGAGGGTCAGGCGACTTTTGCTGTCCGGGGCCGGGAGCCCGCGAACCCACCATGCCAGATGGGATACCGGCAATTTCCAGCCCAGTTGTTCTTCAACCAGGGCTTCCGGGGTCGGCGCGTCATAGCGGCCCTGATTGGCCACTTCCAGCGAGACTTTGCCCGGACGACCCGTCAAACGGGCCGCGCCCCGACCCAGAGGACCGGAAAGGCGGATGTCGTAGTAATCCTGGCGTTGCAGCCAGAACAACGTGCCGCTGCCCGAATCTTTTGGCGCGCGGATGCCGATTTTGCCGTTGATCTGCCATCCATCAAGGCCGGTCAGTTGCTGTTTGTGCTCGCGCCATTGGGCCTTGTTGCCTTGACCCTGGACCGATTCGCGGGCAACGAAGCCCGCGCAACCGGCGAGCAGGGCGATGAAGCTGAAAATAATGAGGTGGCGCAAAAACATAATTTTAAAGAGTCTCTGATCCGGTCAGGCGTTTGATGGTGCCACGCAGGGTAGGGCTGTCGGGTTGTTCCTTGAGGAACTTGCTCCAGATTTGCTTGGCTTCGCGTTGTTTGCCGTTGGCCCACAGGACTTCGCCCAGGTGCGCGGCAACTTCCTGATCGGGGAAACGCTCCAGCGCCTGGCGCAAATAGCGCTCGGCTTCATCGAGGTTGCCCAGGCGGAAATTGACCCATCCGAGGCTGTCCAGGACGGCCGGGTCTTCAGGGGTGATCTGGTGCGCCTGTTCGATCAAGGCCTTGGCTTCGGCGTAGCGTGTGGTGCGGTCGGACAGGGTGTAGCCGAGGGCGTTCAACGCCATCGCGTTGTTCGGATCGCGCTTGATGATCAGTCGCAGATCTTTTTCCATCTGCGCCAGGTCATTGCGTTTTTCTGCCAGCATGGCCCGGGTATACAGCAGATTCAGATCGTCCGGGTATTGCTGCAGGGCTTGCTGCAAGACTTTCCAGGCCTTGTCGCCCTGTTTGTTGGCGGACAAGGTTTCGGCTTCGATCAGATACAACTGGATCGCGTAATCAGGTTGCTCGCCGCGCTCCGCTGCCAGACGGCTTTGAGCTTCGGCGGTCTTGCCGTTGTTCATCAGAATATCGGCAAGACGCAATTGCGCCGGCAGGTAATCGTTGCCCGGCCCGACCTGGGCGTATTCAATCAATGCGCCCTGCGGGTCGTTACGCTCTTCGGCAATGCGCCCCAGGTTCAAGTGTGCCGAGTCGACATGGCTTTCCCGGGCGATCAAATCTTCCAGGTAGCCTTTGGCTTCGTCCCAGGCTTTGGCTTCCAGGCAGACCAGTGCCAGGGAATAACGCAATTCGTCGTCTTCGGGGTATTGCTGCACCAGGCTCGAGAACTCGACCTTGGCGTCGTCCATGCGGTCCTGTTCAACCAGCATGCGCGCGTAAGTCAGGCGCAGGCGTTTGTCGTCCGGGTACTTCTTGATGCTTTTTTGCAGCAGCGGCAAGGCTTCATCGCCACGGTTGAGCCCTTGCAGCAGGCGCGCGCGCAGCAAGATAGGCGCTATTTCGCCTTCGTCCGGCGGATTGTCTTCGAGCAGGGTCAGGGCGCCCTTGGCATCGCCGTCCTGTTGCAGCAACAAGGCCTTGCCAAAAATCAGCTGGTTGTTGTGCGGATGGCGCTGCAGCAAGCGGTCAAAACCTTTCATCAGACCGTTGCGAGTTTCCTGGTCGGTATCGGCTGCGGACAGGGCGAGAAAATCGAAATGCGTGTCGCCCTTGCCTTGCAGGACTTTCTCCATATAGACCATGGAGTCGTCGTAACGACCGGCGCGGGCGAGTTGCACGGCAGCCGCCCGTTGCGCTTCGAGATCGTCCGGGGCGTTCCTTGCCCAGACCAGTGCGGTGTCGAGGGCAGCCTGATCGGCACCCAGATACTCGGCAATGCGAAATGCCCGCTCGGAGATGCCCGGATCCTGGGTATTGATGGCCTGGGTCACGTAGTTGTCCAGGGCAATGTCGTAACGATTGCGCTGGCCAGCCAGTTCGGCGCTCAACAAGCTGAAGATGGTTTCTTCGCTGAACGAGCTGTAAACCTTGGGCTTTTCAGGGGCCGGAGTGCTGTCTTCGACCGGCGGCGTACCGTCCGATGAAACGGGCGCCAAGGCCTGGCAGCCGCTGAGGAAGACTAAAGCGAGGAGCAACGCGGAAGATCTATTCATATAGGAAAAGGACGACTAACCTGCGGTCGGATCATCATGACACAAGCCTTGAGCCAAACATAACCGCCCGGCCAATTTACCCGCGCGGGCAATCCCCGCAGGCCCGGCGCCCTTGTAAACGAGAACGGATCGCAGCCTTCGGCAGCTCTTGCGGGCGCGATAGATATCGAGTGGTTGTTCTGGCTCTGTCGAAGTAGGACAATTGTCGGCTTCACGTCACCATCAGCGACCTTGAATGGCCTTCCTTGCACTCGGTATTAACCACAAGACTGCTTCAGTAGACGTCCGCGAGCGCGTGGCCTTTACCCCTGAGCAGCTGGTTGAGGCCTTGCAGCAGCTCTGCCGACTCACCGAAAGCCGCGAAGCTGCGATCCTCTCCACCTGCAATCGCAGTGAACTGTATATAGAACAGGATCACCTTTCGGCTGACATCATATTGCGCTGGCTGGCCGATTATCATCATTTGAGCCTCGATGAGCTGCGCGCGAGCGCTTATGTGCATGAAGATGATGCGGCAGTTCGTCACATGATGCGGGTTGCCTCCGGGCTCGACTCGCTGGTGTTGGGCGAACCGCAGATTCTCGGTCAGATGAAATCGGCCTACGCTGTCGCTCGCGAGGCTGGCACCATCGGTCCGCTGCTTGGGCGGCTGTTCCAGGCCACATTCAATGCGGCCAAACAGGTGCGGACCGACACCGCCATCGGCGAAAACCCGGTATCCGTAGCGTTTGCCGCGGTCAGCCTGGCGAAACAGATTTTCAGTGATTTGCAACGCAGCCAGGCTTTGTTGATTGGCGCCGGTGAGACCATCACCCTGGTCGCCCGCCATCTGCATGAGCTGGGGGTCAAGCGAATCGTGGTTGCCAACCGCACCCTGGAGCGCGCGAGCATTCTGGCCGAACAGTTCGGCGCCCACGCAGTGCTGCTCTCGGACATCCCGGCAGAACTGGTGCGCAGCGACATCGTCATCAGTTCCACCGCCAGCCAGTTGCCGATTCTCGGTAAAGGCGCGGTGGAAAGTGCCTTGAAATTGCGCAAGCACAAGCCGATTTTCATGGTGGATATCGCTGTCCCTCGGGATATCGAGCCGGAAGTCGGCGAGTTGGACGACGTTTACCTATATAGCGTCGACGATCTCCACGAAGTGGTCGCCGAAAACCTCAAGAGCCGTCAGGGCGCAGCCCAGGCCGCCGAAGAGATGGTGTCGGTCGGTGCCGAAGATTTCATGGTTCGCCTGCGCGAACTGGCGGCGGTGGATGTGCTCAAGGCCTATCGTCAACAAAGCGAGCGCATGCGCGACGAAGAATTGCTTAAAGCTCAGCGCATGCTGGCCAATGGCAGCAGCGCCGAAGACGTGCTGGTGCAACTGGCCCGCAGCCTGACCAATAAACTCTTGCATGCACCGAGCGTGCAGTTGAAAAAGCTCTCTGCCGAAGGCCGCCTCGATGCGCTGGCCATGGCCCAGGAACTCTTTGCCCTCGGTGAGGGCTCATCGGATAGCTTTTCGGATAAGAAACCGCAATGAAAGCGTCACTGCTCAATAAGCTGGACATCCTCCAGGACCGTTTCGAGGAATTGACCGCCCTGCTTGGCGACGGCGAGGTCATTTCCGATCAAAACAAGTTCCGTACCTATTCCAAGGAATACGCGGAAGTCGAGCCGATCGTTGGCACCTATAAACAGCTGCTTAAAGTGCAGGGTGACCTCGAAGGGGCTCAGGCGCTGCTCAAGGACAGCGATCCGGACATGCGCGAAATGGCCGTGGAAGAAGTCCGCGAAGCCAAAGAGCAACTGATCGAAATAGAAGCCAGCCTGCAACGCATGCTGCTGCCCAAGGATCCGAACGACGGACGCAACGTATTCCTCGAAATCCGTGCCGGCACCGGCGGTGACGAAGCGGCGATTTTCTCCGGCGATCTGTTCCGCATGTATTCGCGTTACGCCGAGCGACGTGGCTGGCGGGTGGAAATTCTCTCGGAGAACGAAGGTGAACACGGCGGCTATAAAGAAGTCATTGCCCGGGTCGAAGGCGAGAACGTTTACGGCAAGCTGAAGTTCGAATCCGGCGCGCATCGCGTACAGCGGGTTCCGGCCACTGAATCCCAAGGCCGCATCCACACCTCGGCCTGCACCGTGGCCGTGTTGCCCGAGCCGGACGAGCAGGAAGCGATCGAGATCAACCCGGCAGACCTGCGGGTCGACACCTATCGCTCCTCCGGTGCCGGTGGTCAGCACGTCAACAAGACCGATTCGGCAATCCGTATCACGCACTTGCCGTCCGGTATTGTCGTCGAGTGCCAGGAAGAACGTTCCCAGCACAAGAACCGCGCCCGTGCGATGTCCTGGCTGTCGGCCAAGCTCAACGACCAGCAGACCAGCGCCGCCGCGAACGCTATCGCGAGCGAGCGTAAATTACTGGTAGGTTCCGGTGACCGTTCCGAGCGTATTCGCACCTATAACTTTGCCCAGGGCCGGGTCACCGACCATCGGGTCAACCTGACGCTGTATTCGCTCGACGAAATTCTCGCCGGTGGCGTGGATGCGGTCATCGAACCGTTGCTGGCCGAATATCAGGCCGACCAATTGGCAGCGATAGGTGAGTAAATGACGATCATTGCCAGTTTGCTGCGCGCCGCTGATTTGCCCGACTCGCCCACCGCGCGTCTGGATGCCGAATTGCTGCTGGCGGCTGCCTTGGGTAAATCCCGCAGTTTTCTGCACACCTGGCCTGAACGTATCGTCCCGAGCGAAGCGGCACTGAAATTTGCCGAGTACTTGCAACGCCGCCGTAGCGGTGAGCCGGTGGCTTACATTCTGGGGCAGCAGGGCTTCTGGAAACTTGACCTGGAAGTCGCGCCCCACACGCTGATTCCGCGTCCCGACACCGAACTGCTGGTAGAAACCGCGTTGGAGCTGTTGCCGGCGACCCCGGCCAGGGTTCTTGATCTGGGCACCGGCAGCGGCGCCATTGCCCTGGCGCTGGCCAGCGAGCGTCCGGCCTGGAAAGTCACCGCCGTGGATCGCGTGCTGGAGGCCGTGGCCCTGGCTGAGCGCAATCGCCAGCGGCTGCACCTGAACAACGCCACGGTGCTGAGCAGTCATTGGTTCAGCGCTTTGGAAGGCCAGCGCTTTCAATTGATCATCAGCAATCCGCCCTACATTGCTTCGACCGATCCGCATCTGGCGGAGGGTGACGTGCGCTTCGAACCGGCCAGTGCTCTGGTGGCTGGCGTCGATGGGCTCGACGATTTACGTCTGATCGTCGATCAGGCGCCGGATCATCTTGAGGCAGGTGGCTGGTTGATGCTCGAACATGGTTACGATCAAGCCGAGGCCGTGCGCGATTTGCTGCTGACCCGCGGCTTTGAAGAGGTCCACAGCCGCACCGATCTGGGCGGTCACGAACGCATCAGTCTGGGGCGCTTGCCGTGCTGAATGATCAGGAATTACTGCGCTATAGCCGGCAGATTCTGCTGCAACACGTCGACATCGACGGCCAGTTACGGCTAAAGGAAAGCCGTGTGCTGATTGTCGGTCTCGGCGGTCTCGGCTCACCGGTGGCGCTGTACCTGGCGGCGGCCGGTGTCGGTGAGTTGCATCTGGCGGATTTCGACACGGTCGACCTGACCAATCTGCAACGTCAGATCGTTCATGACACCGACAGCGTCGGCTTGAGCAAAGTCGATTCGGCGATCCGTCGCCTGACTGCGATCAATCCCCAGATTCAACTGATCGCCCATCGCACCGCACTCGATGAAGATTCCCTGGCGGCGGCAGTGGCGGCGGTGGATCTGGTGCTGGACTGTTCCGATAATTTTTCCACCCGCGAAACGGTCAACGCTGCGTGTGTGGCTGCGCGCAAACCGCTGGTCAGCGGTGCGGCGATTCGGCTGGAAGGGCAATTGTCGGTCTTCGACTCCCGTCGTCCGGAAAGCCCGTGCTACCACTGTTTATACGGGCACGGCAGCGAAGCCGAGTTGACTTGCAGCGAGGCCGGCGTACTCGGTCCGCTGGTGGGCCTGGTCGGTAGCCTGCAAGCCCTCGAAGCGTTGAAATTGCTGGTGGGTTTCGGCGAACCGCTGGTGGGACGCCTGTTATTGATCGATGCCTTGGGCACGCGCTTCCGTGAATTGCGGGTCAAGCGTGATCCAGGCTGTAGCGTCTGCGGGTCAAGCCATGCGTGAAGCGCCGATTGCTGTATTCGATTCCGGCGTCGGTGGCCTCTCCGTGCTGGCCGAGATCCAGCAGTTGCTGCCCAATGAATCTCTGTTGTACCTCGGCGATTGCGGGAATATTCCCTACGGTGAGAAATCCCCGGCATTCATCCGTCAGCGTTGCAGTGTCATGGCGCAGTTCTTTCAACAGCAGGGCGCCAAGGCGCTGGTGCTCGCTTGCAATACCGCAACCGTTGCGGGTGTTGCGGACTTGCGGCGCGATTTCCCCGAGTGGCCCATCGTCGGCATGGAGCCTGCGGTCAAACCGGCGGCTGCGGCGACGCGCAGCGGTGTGGTTGGCGTACTCGCCACCACCGGCACTTTACAGAGTGCGAAGTTCGCCGCCTTGCTCGACCGTTTCGCCGCCGATGTGCGAGTCATCACCCAGCCATGCCCAGGGCTGGTGGAGCTGATTGAAAATGGCGATTTGCACAGCGAGGCATTGCGTCAGTTGCTGCAAGGGTATGTCGATCCGCTGCTAGCTGAAGGTGCAGACACAATCATTCTTGGCTGCACGCATTATCCTTTCCTAAAGCCTCTGCTTAAGCAGTTGCTCCCCCAGAACATCAGCCTGATCGATACCGGTGCCGCTGTGGCTCGGCAGCTTCAACGATTGTTGGCAGAGCGTGAGTTGCTGGCCGAGGGGCCTGCTCGCGCTGCCCGGTTCTGGACGAGTGCGGATCCGGAACATTTCAGAAATATCTTGCCGGTTTTGTGGTATTCGACGGGTGTTGTGCAAAGCTTCGACTTGTAGATAAAAAAAGAGATGACACGAATAATTGAGCTGAACTTCTGATCAAGCTTCAACTTCTATAGCTTTGTCAGTTGGACAGCATAAAAACCATACGAAATTGTTCGGAAAAGGATGTTTCTAATGAAGCGACTATTCTGCTTGGCCGCGATTGCGACCGCATTGATGGGGCACAGTTTTACCGCGCAGGCAGCAGGGGTGGAATTCGGGGTCGGCCAGACCAGCGATTCGACCATGACTTACCGACTGGGCATGCAATTCGACTGGGACAAGAGTTGGCTGCAGAGTGACATCGGTCGCTTGACCGGCTACTGGAGCGGCGCTTACACCTACTGGGAGGGCGATGAAACGTCGAGCAATCACAGTGTGTCGTTCTCGCCGGTACTGGTGTATGAGTTTGCCGGTGAGACGATCAAACCCTACGTTGAAGCGGGTATCGGTATCGCGGTGTTTGCCAACACTGAAGTCGAAGACAACAAACTTGGCGGGGCCTTTCAGTTCGAAGATCGTTTCGGGTTTGGTCTGCGCTTTACCGGCGGACATGAAGTCGGGATTCGCGCCACGCACTATTCCAATGGCGGGATCAGCAGCCCGAATGATGGCGTAGAGAGTTACTCGCTGCATTACACGATGCCGTTGTAAGCATTACTGCACTTTTAATGTGGGAGCGGGCTTGCTCGCGAATGCGATTTAACATTCAACATTGATGTTGACTGACAATCCGCTTTCGCGAGCAAGCCCGCTCCCACATTGGATCTTCATGGCCTGCTGTATTCGCTCACCGATACGCCGTCGCAATCCCCTGGCGTTCGGTGATGCATTCCGGTGCGCCCATTTCGAACTCCCGGCAAATCAGCGGACGTTTTTCGTAGATGGTGCACATCATGCTGTCGCGATCCAGCGCGGCGCACCAGCCGTCATCCAGCCGCAGCATGACTTCCCCGCCCCAATCGTCGGTATCGATAAAACGCTCGGGCACGCCGGTGTCGGTGATCAACATGACTTCAAGCTGGCAGCAGCAGGCTGCGCAGGTCGAGCAGGTGACCGCCGGTTCGGCGATTTGCGTATGGGGAATAGTTTTCATGGCGCGCAGTGTAAGCCAGTGGGCCTACGCTGTGTGAAAGGTCTGACAGACGCTCAGACTTCATGGCAGATCTTCGGTTGGCGGATTGTTTCGCTCCATGCGCTTGCCGATTTCCAGTCTCCTCTGGCCGGGCTTTTGCGGCAGAGGCCAAAGGACAGGCATGAGCAGTTCCGGTAAAGGGAGCTCCAGTGGCCGATGCTTGAGCAGGTCGAAGAGGTAGCGCGCAGCTTTGTCCGCCGACCAATCGAGGTGTTGTGAAACCTCGTTGCTCAGAGGGGTATCGATAAGTCCTGGGCTGACTATAGTCATTTCGATGTTTTCCGGCGCCATGTCGATGCGCAAGGATTCGAAAAGGTGACGCAATCCGGGCTTTGAATCGCCATAGGCTTCGGCCCGTGGCAGGGGCAGGTAGGTCACTGAACTGGCCAGGGCCACCAGATGCGGCGCAGTGCCCGCTCGCAGCAGGGGGCGGGCGGCTTCGATGCAATAGCTGCTGGCAAGCAGGTTGGTGCGCACGATGTGCTCGATGATTGATGAGTCGAACTGATTGACGTCGACGTATTCGCAGGTTCCCGCGTTGAGGATCATGGTATCCAGAGAGCCCCATTCCTTGGCAATCTGCTCGCCGATTTCGCGCACCCGTTGGCTGTTGGTCAAATCACCGGCAGCCACCAACACTTGGCCGGGATAACGCTGAGACAAGGCTTTCAATGGCGCCAATGAGCGGGAGCTGACAGCCAGGTGGGCACCGGTTTTCAGTATTTCTTCGGCCAGCGCGGTCCCAATACCGTTGCTGGCGCCAGTCAACCAGTATCGCCTTGCAGGAGTACGACTCATCCCAATCTCCTTATCTTCCCGATTCAATTCCGTGTTCATACGTAAAACTGCGCTATCAAAGTGATTCCGGTGGTGATAAACCCTGTCGCGACGGCAGGTTTTTGAACGCGGCCAAGGCCCGTTCGCGGGAAGTGCTCAGGTTGACAATCGGCGATGGATAATCCGTCACACCGAATAATCCGTCGAGTCTCGCGCGATTGTGCAGGTCTTTTTTATTCATTTCGTTGATCTGCGGCAACCAATGCTTGATGAAAACCCCTTCGGCGTCGAATTTTTCCGATTGGCTCAGGGGGTTGAAAATGCGGAAGTAGGGCACCGAATCGGTGCCAGTGGACGAACTCCACTGCCAGCCACCGTTGTTCGCCGCCAGATCGCCGTCAATCAGATGCTGCATGAAGAATCGCTCGCCTTCACGCCAGTCGATCAGCAGGTTTTTGGTCAGGAACATTGCCACGACCATGCGCAGACGGTTGTGCATCCAGCCGGTTTCCAGCAATTGGCGCATGGCGGCATCAATGATCGGCAGGCCGGTACGGCCTTGCTGCCAGGCCTGGAGATCTTCCGGGGCATCACGCCAGGCCAGGGCTTCGGTTTCCGGGCGAAAGGCGCGGTGCCGGGAAACCCGTGGGTAGCCCACCAGAATGTGTTTGTAGAATTCGCGCCACAGCAACTCGTTGATCCAGGTGACAGCACCGACCTTGCCGCTTTCGAATTCCCCCTGATTGCTTTGCAACGCGGCGTGCAGACACTGGCGAGGGGAGATGACCCCGGCGGTGAGATAGGTCGAGAGCTGACTGGTGCCGGGTTTTGCCGGGAAATCACGCTCGCTGTGGTAATAGTCGATCTGTGCGTCGACAAAGGTCTCGAGACGGCGTCGGGCCTCGGTTTCGCCGGCCGGCCAGAGAGCACGCAAACTGTCGCTGGGCGTGTCGAAACCCTCGACACGAGAGGGCGGTTCGTCGCTGGCGATACCCAGCGGCGCCTGGATGGCGGGGGCGGTAACCAATCTCGGCAATGATGCATGCAAGCGTTCGTAGCAGACCTTGCGGAACTGGCTGAAGACCTGGAAATAGGTGCCGGTTCTGGTCAGCACTGTGCCAGGCTTGAACAGCAGTTGATCGAGGTAGCGGTAAAAGTCGATACCTTGGGCTTTCAGGATTTGGGCCACCGCGGCATCACGACGGGTTTCATGAATGCCGTATTCCTCGTTGACGTGCACTGCGTCGATCTTCAATTGCTGGCACAACTCGAGCAGGACCTTTGGTGCTTCATCCCAGCGGGACGCCTTGCGAATCAGCAGCGGGATGTTCAGGGCGCCCAGCGCATGACGTAACTCGCTCAGGTTGCGCAGCCAGAAATCCACTTTGCACGGCGCGTCGTCATGCGCCAACCATTGCTGCGGACTCAGCAAATACACCGCCACACTCGGGCCGCGGGCTGCAGCGGCCGAGAGGGCGGTGTTGTCGTGTAGACGCAAGTCGCTGCGCAGCCAGATCAATTGCATGGTGATATCCGCACAATCATTGAAAAATACGCCATTAAATGAGCCCGCGCTGAATCAGGCCCAGATGAGCCGATAATGGGTCTTCGGCCAGGGACAAGTCAGCAATGGCGGCGGTTCTTGCGGATAACTCGGTGTGGTGAATGCACACCGTTGCCCCGGCAATCATTTTTGGGCAGCTGACGCCATTCAAAAGTTTCGTCAGATGCGCAAGATTCATGGCTTTGCTGGAATACAGCAGTACGCCGCGGGCTTGCAGGTGATCAACCGCCAGCGCAAGTTCGCCAGCGGGGAGCGGCCAGTCGAAGACTTCCACCGGACAATCGACGCTGCTGATCAGCCAGGCGGTGAGCCACAGATAAGGCTCCAGCGGCAGGTCCGAGTAATTGATCAGCAACAGTGGCGCGGTGCGCAACTGACGGTTGTTATGGTAGATCCTCGCGCCGAATTTGCTGCGCAACCAGGAATAAACAAACACCCGCTCCATTTGCGCGCCGAACTGGCCTTGCCAGCGCTGCTCCAGATCCGCCAGCAACGGCATCAACAATTTTTCACACAAGGTGCGTGGCGGATACAGCGCCATCGCCTGATTCACCGTGTCATCGAGGGTGCGTTCGGCCAGCTGAGTGACCGCTTGCAGCAGCGTCTGGCGCAGCACCAGCCAATCGTTCCCGACGGAGTCGGTAAGCCCCTGAGGCGTGTCGAGCAGTTGTTTGACCTGGCTGACAGCCACGCCGCGATTGAGCCAGGTAAGGATCGTCAGGATCCGTTGAACGTGTTCGGCACAGAACAACCGATGCCCCTTGGGCGTGCGCTGAGGCACGATCAACCCATAGCGCCGTTCCCAGGCGCGTAAGGTGACGGCATTGACCCCGGTCTGCCGGGCCACTTCCCGAATGGGCAGCCAACCAACGTCCAGGGCCTTCTTGAAGTCACTGCCAAGGTCTTCGCTGGCGCTGGTATCCGGTGGATTTTTCATTAAATCGCGTTTCGCAGGCTGAGGTTTTCCGGGTGCGGTTGCAGGTAAACCTGTTGCGCAATGTACGGATCCGGGTGTTGGCGAAAGTAGTGTTTGAGCAACATCAATGGCACCACCAGCGGCACGATGCCCCGGCGGTATTGGCCGATGACGTGCTGCACTTCCTGTTTGTCTTCAGGGCTGATGGCCTGTTTGAGATAACCGCTGAGGTGCTGCAGCACGTTGGTGTGGGTGCGGCGTGTGGCGCACTTTTTCAGGGCCGCCATCAGCTCGCTGAAATAGCGTGGGCCGAACACTTGCGGATCGGTTTGCCCCATGTTGCCCAACAAGTTGCCCAGGGTTTTGTATTGCACCGGGTTGTGGGCCATCAGCAGGTATTTGTAGCGCGAGTGAAAGTCAATGAGGCCGCGCCGGGTCAGGCCTGTTTGCAGCAATTGCTGCCAGGCGCTGTAGGCGAACACGCGGGTGAGGAAGTTTTCCCGCAGCACCGGGTCGTTGAGGCGGCCGTCTTCTTCCACCGGTAAATCAGGATGCAATGCACAGAAGGCCTGGGCGTAGATACCACGGCTACCGCCGTCCACTGGCGCGCCGTTGGCGTGGTAGACCTTGACCCGCTCCAGCCCGCACGAAGGGGATTTCTGCATGAAGATATAGCCGCAGATGCCATCCAGCTCCAGCGCCATTTTTTGACCGTATTCGGCCAGAGGTCGAGTGACGTTGATCTCTGGGTGGACGGTGCCGACAGCCTCCGGGTGCTCGGGGTTGCCGACCAGGCGGATCGGTTCGCGAGGGATACCCAGGCCAATGGCGACTTCCGGGCACAGCGGGACGAAATCGAAATACTCAGAGAGGATGCGGCTGCACAGAGGCGACGCCTTGTGCCCACCGTTGTAACGCACCTCGGCCCCCATCAGGCAAGCGCTGATGGCGATTTTGGGTTTCATGGCTGTAGGGGACATGGGAGCGCCTCGAATCCAGACCTGTACAGATTATTGGATCTGTACAACATGTACTTCATCATAGATTCAAAGGTGTACAAGTCAAAATTTTTGTATAAGTTTTTGCAAGGCTGCTGTCCATGTCGACAGCAGCGATTAAATTCATTGCAGGTGTTCGTGCAGCCGGCGGGCTGCTTCCTGACCACTGAGCCAGGCACCTTCGACACGGCCAGACAGGCACCAGTCACCGCACACATACAAGCCCAGATCGGCATCGGCCAACGCGCCCCATTCATGGCTGCTGGCCGGCCGGGCGTACAGCCAGCGGTGAGCGAGGCTGAAGGTCGGAGCAGGCATGGCGTCGTTCAGCAATTCGGCAAAGGCACCGTGCAATTGCTCGATCACGGCATCCTTGGGCAGGTCGATATGCTGCCGGCTCCAGGCACTGGTGGCATGCAGCACCCACGTATCGAGGGTGGTGTCGCGTCCCGGTTTGCTGCGGTTGCGCGCCAGCCAGTCCAGTGGGCTGTCCTGCACGAAGCAACCTTCGATGGCGGTTTCCAGTGGTGTGTCGAACGCCAGGGCGACGGCCCAGGTGGGTTCCATTTTTACCCCGGCGGCGGCGCCGGCGAGTTTCGGTGCGGCCGCCAGCAGCGCGGTTGCCTGAGGGGCTGGCGTGGCGATGACGACATGGCTGAACGGGCCGTGAGTGAAGCCCTCGGCGTCTTGCAGATGCCAATGTTCTTCACCGCGATAGACCTCGGTGATGCGGCAAGCGAAATGCACTTCCAGATCACCGAGCAGGCCGCGCGTGATCGCGCTCATGCGGGGCGTGCCGACCCAACGCGTCTGTTCATCCGGCGAAGGTCTGAGCTGGCCGCCGTGAAAGGTATAGAGCTGCGGCGTCCATACGGCGACCCAGCCATTGGTTTGCCAGCGCTGGACTTCAGTGACGAAGCGGCGATCGCGAGCAGTGAAATATTGCGCGCCCATGTCCAGAGCACCCGCATCGCTGCGCTTGCTCGACATGCGTCCGCCACTGCCGCGGCTTTTATCGAAAAGCTGAACGACATGCCCGGCCTCCGTCAGGGCCTGGGCGGCTGAGAGTCCGGCGATGCCGGTGCCGATGATTGCGATAGGTACAGTCATAGGGGCCTCGTTTACCTGTCTGTACAGACTACGCCGTGGTTCAAACCTGTACAATATTGTTTTTTGGTATAACTTTTAGCGTCCTCGTTCTGACAGCTTGGCCTATTGTTAAGCACAGAGCCTGCCCAATACCAAAGATCCCTGCTTATAAAAATAGACTAGTGATCAGGGTAAAACGCCACGCGAGGAAGATGTCATGCACATATTGCTGACCGGCGGTACTGGTTTGATAGGACGTCAACTCTGCCAACACTGGTTGAGCCAGGGACATCGCCTGACAGTCTGGAGTCGCACGCCTGCAAAAGTCGCCAAAGTCTGTGGCACTCAGGTACGTGGAATCGCACGGCTTGAGGACCTGGGTCAAGAACCGGTGGATGCAGTTATCAACCTCGCGGGCGCACCGATTGCCGATCGGCTCTGGACGCACAAACGCAAGGCGTTGTTGTGGAGCAGCCGGATCACCCTGACCGAAACCCTGCTGGCTTGGCTCGAAAGCCGCGAGCAGAAACCGCAGGTATTGATTTCTGGCTCCGCGATCGGTTGGTACGGCGACGGTGGTGAGCGGGAGTTGACTGAAGAATCTCCACCGGTCATTGATGATTTCGCCAGCCAGTTGTGCGTCGCCTGGGAGGAAACCGCGCAACGCGCCGAAGCCTTGGGCATTCGCGTGATCCTCATTCGTACCGGGTTGGTGCTGTCCGCAGAGGGCGGCTTTTTGTCGCGGCTGTTGTTGCCGTTCAAACTGGGGCTGGGCGGGCCTCTGGGCAGTGGTCGGCAGTGGATGTCGTGGATTCATATCAAGGATCAAATCGCCCTGATTGATTTTCTTCTGCACCGCAATGAGGCCAGCGGTCCATATAATGCCTGCGCGCCCAAGCCGGTGCGCAATCGCGAATTCGCCCAAACGTTGGGTAGCGTGTTGCATCGTCCGGCGTTCATGCCGATGCCAACCCTCGTGTTGAAGGTGGGCCTGGGCGAGTTGTCATTGTTGCTGCTGGGTGGCCAGAAGGCCATGCCGGCTCGCTTGCTGGAAGCGGGCTTCACTTTCCAGTTCACTGATTTGCGCGCGGCGTTGGACGATGTGTCCAGCCGCCTTAAGAAATAGGACGTTGCATGACCGATCACGCGTTGCTTCTGGTCAACCTGGGTTCACCCGCTTCCACCTCGGTGGCGGATGTGCGCAGCTACCTCAATCAATTTCTGATGGACCCGTATGTGATCGACCTGCCATGGCCGGTGCGGCGTTTGCTGGTGTCGTTGATTCTGATCAAACGCCCGGAGCAATCGGCCCACGCTTATGCGTCGATCTGGTGGGCGGACGGCTCGCCACTGGTGGTGCTCAGCCGTCGTCTGCAACGGGCCATGACCGCGCAGTGGACTCACGGGCCTGTAGAGCTGGCGATGCGCTACGGCGAGCCATCCATTGAGTCGATGCTGGTTCGTCTGGCGACTCAGGGGCACAAAAAAATCACCTTGGCGCCGCTCTATCCGCAGTTCGCCGATAGCACCGTGACCACAGTGATCGAAGAAGCCAAGCGGGTGGTTCGGGAGAAGAAACTCGACGTGCAGTTCTCGATTCTCCAGCCGTTCTACGATCAGCCGGAATACCTCGATGCGTTGGTGGCCAGTGCCAAGCCTTATGTGCAACAGGACTACGATCACCTGCTGCTGAGCTTTCATGGTTTGCCGGAACGGCACCTGACCAAGATCGACCCCACCGGTCATCATTGCTTTAAAAGCGATAATTGCTGTCAGAAGGCTTCGCCGGAAGTATTAGCCACCTGCTACCGCGCCCAATGCCTGCGCACCGCTTCCGAGTTTGCCAAGCGCATGGGCCTGCCGGATGGCAAGTGGTCGGTGTCGTTCCAGTCGCGTCTGGGCCGGGCCAAGTGGATCGAACCCTACACCGAAGCACGCCTTGATGAGTTGGCCAAAAGCGGCGTGAAAAAAGTCCTGGTGATGTGCCCGGCGTTCGTTGCCGATTGCATCGAAACACTGGAAGAGATCGGTGATCGCGGGAAGGAGCAGTTCCGCGAAGCGGGAGGGGAGGAGTTGGTGCTGGTGCCGTGCCTCAATGATGATCCGCAGTGGGCCAAGGCGTTGAACGCATTGTGTGAGCGGGCGCCGTTGGCGCTTTAAAAGCATCGCGGGCAAGCCTCGCTCCTACAGGATTGCGTCGTTTTAAGAGTCGACACAAATCCTGTAGGAGCGAGGCTTGCCCGCGAAGGCCTTCTTAAGGCTGGCTTACAACAACGGCTCTTCCATCTTCTTGTGCTTCCAGCTGTCATGGCCCGGCAGCAACAGGTTCAACGCAATCGCCACCACCGCGCACAGCGCGATGCCTTTGAGGCCGAAATCGTCCGGGCCGGTACCGGTGCCGACCAGTACGCCGCCAATCCCGAACACCAGCGTCACCGAGACAATCACCAGATTGCGTGCTTCGCCCAGGTCGATTTTGTGGCGAATCATGGTGTTCATCCCCACCGCAGCAATCGAACCGAACAACAGGCAGAGAATCCCGCCCATCACCGGCACCGGGATGCTTTGCAGCAGGGCGCCGAACTTGCCGATGAACGCCAGGCTGATCGCAAAGATTGCGGCCCAGGTCATGATTTTCGGGTTGTAGTTTTTGGTCAGCATCACCGCGCCAGTCACTTCGGCATAGGTGGTGTTGGGCGGGCCGCCGAACAGACCGGCCGCGGTGGTGGCAATGCCATCGCCGAGCAACGTGCGGTGCAGGCCGGGCTTCTTCAAATAATCGCGACCGGTCACGCTACCCACGGCAATCACGCCGCCGATGTGCTCAATGGCCGGGGCCAGGGCTACCGGAACGATGAACAGAATCGCCTGCCAGTTGAATTCCGGCGCCGTAAACTGTGGAATCGCAAACCACGGTGCTGCAGCAATCTTTGCGGTGTCGACCACGCCGAAATAGAACGCCATGGCAAAACCCACCAATACGCCGGAGATGATCGGCACCAGGCGGAAAATGCCTTTGCCGAACACCGCGACGATCAGGGTGGTCAGCAGTGCCGGCATCGAGATCAACATCGCCGTCTGGTAAGGAATCAGCTCGGTGCCGTCACCGGCCTTGCCCATCGCCATGTTGGCGGCGATCGGCGCCATGGCCAGGCCGATGGAGATGATTACCGGGCCAATCACCACCGGTGGCAACAGGCGATCGATGAACCCGGTGCCTTTGATCTTCACGGCAAGACCGAGGAAGGTGTAGACGAAACCGGCCGCCATCACACCGCCCATGGTCGCCGCCAGGCCAAACTGGCCCTTGGCGAGAATGATCGGCGTGATGAAGGCGAAGCTCGACGCCAGAAACACCGGCACCTGACGCCCGGTGACGATCTGGAACAGAATCGTCCCAAGGCCTGCGGTGAACAGCGCCACGTTCGGGTCGAGGCCGGTAATCAACGGCATCAACACCAGCGCGCCGAAGGCCACGAACAGCATCTGCGCGCCAGACAGCACCGTGCGCCAGAGCGGATCGTTGAACTCTTGCTGCATGCTCAAGCGTCCTTCTGCTTGGTGCCGAAGATCTTGTCACCGGCATCGCCCAGGCCTGGGATGATGTAACCGTGTTCGTTCAGTTTCTGGTCAATGGAGGCGGTGTAGATGGTCACGTCCGGGTGAGCCTTCTCCACCGCGGCGATGCCTTCAGGGGCAGCCACCAGGACCATCGCGCGGATGTCCTTGCAACCGGCCTTTTTCAGCAGGTCGATAGTGGCGACCATCGAGCCACCAGTGGCGAGCATCGGGTCGATGATCATCGCCAGACGCTCGTCGATTTCCGGCACCAGTTTCTCAAGGTAGGTGTGGGCTTCGAGGGTTTTCTCGTTGCGGGCCACGCCCACGGCGCTGACTTTGGCGCCCGGGATCAGGCTCAGCACGCCTTCGAGCATGCCGATACCGGCGCGCAGGATCGGTACCACGGTAATCTTCTTGCCGGCGATTTTCTCGACCGACACCGTGCCGCACCAGCCTTCGATGTCGTAGCTTTCCAGCGGCAAGTCTTTGGTGGCTTCATAGGTCAGCAGGGCACCGACTTCCTGAGCGAGCTCACGGAAATTCTTCGTGCTAATGTCGGCGCGGCGCATAAGGCCAAGTTTATGACGGATCAGCGGATGGCGGATCTCGAGGATGGGCATGGGAAAGGCTCCGGCGGCGGGCAAAAAAACCGGCCTAGATTAATCTATCCGAGGGTGTTGTCCTATAGACATCCAGAACGTTAGTCCACAAACGCTTGATCTGGCCTCGCTTGATGCGTACCTTTGCCCGCTTTTCCGAATCCGTCCCTCCCCCTAAAACCCCCTTGGAGAGCGCCATGTCCGCTGATCTCGAGCATATCCGTCAAATCATGCGAGAGGCTGACTGCCTGTACACCGAAGCTGAAGTCGAGGCGGCCATCGCCCGCGTCGGTGCACAAATCAACGATCAGCTGGCTGAACGTAACCCGGTGGTGTTCTGCGTGATGAACGGCGGGCTGATTTTCTCCGGCAAGCTGCTGACGCATCTGAACTTCCCGCTGGAAGCGTCCTACCTGCACGCCACCCGTTATCGCAACGAAACCAGCGGCGGCGACCTGTTCTGGAAAGCCAAGCCGGAAGTTTCGTTCATCGACCGAGACGTGCTGATCATCGACGACATCCTCGACGAAGGTCACACCCTGGGCGCGATCATCGACTTCTGCAAACACGCTGGCGCCCGCGCCGTGCACACTGCCGTGCTGATCGACAAGGACCACGACCGTAAGGCTCGCCCGGACCTGAAAGCCGATTTCGTCGGCCTGCCGTGCATCGATCGTTACATCTTCGGTTACGGCATGGACTACAAAGGCTACTGGCGTAACGCCAACGGGATTTTTGCCGTTAAAGGCATGTAAGCGGGGTGACTGTCTGGGGGGCGATTGGCCGCCAGGCACGTTGAAGCTCGAATGCAAGGCCTCATACCTGGATGCGTGCGCAATTCGCTCGAACTGCGCGCTCAATCCTGCCCGGCGAGCCATTGTTCGCTTTTGCGTTGAGCCTGTTCCAGATTATTCACGTAGGCCAACTGTCGCTGTTCCCGATGGATGCCCGCGCGCCTGAGTTTCAGGCGCACCCGTGGAGCGGTCCCGACCAGAATCAGGCCGATACCGTCGGTGCGGTAATCCCTGAGGATATTGTCGAAGGCAGCCAGTGCTGTCATGTCCAGCATGGGCACGGCACTCATCTCGACGATCACTACTTTGACCTCCGGGCTGAATTTACGTAGCACGCCCAAGGCTTTTTCCGCAGCGCCGAAAAACAGCGGCCCGCGTATCGCATAGCAACGAACATGCTCCGGCATATCCTGTAAGGCTTGATGGAACTCGCGAGGCAGCTCGGCGGTGTCCGTGAGATCGCTCATGCGTTTGATGAACAACCCGGCGGCCAGCAGCAGGCCGACGGCGACGGCCAGCACCATGTCGAACAGCACCGTCAGGCTCAGGCAGGTCAGCAAGACCAGCACATCGCTGCGCGGTGCGATGCGCAAGGTGTGCATGACGTGCCGGGCTTCGCTCATGTTCCACGCCACCATCACCAGCAATGCCGCCAGCGCTGCCATGGGCAAATAGCTGAACAGCGGGGCGAGGACGAGTATCGCCAGCAGCACCACAGCACTGTGGATAATTGCCGCCAATGGCGAAAACGCCCCGCTGCGCACGTTGGTGGCGCTACGGGCAATCGCGGCAGTGGCGGTGATGCCCCCGAACAACGGTGCGACCAGATTGCCCAGGCCTTGACCCAGAAGTTCGGCGTTGGGGTCGTGTTTGCTACCCGTCATGCCATCGGCCACCACCGCGCACAACAACGATTCGATGGCGCCGAGCATGGCGATGGCGAACGCTGGCGCCATTAATTGGTGAATCAGGTCATAAGACAAATGCAGCGGCTGACCATTGGGCCCCGGCAGATTCCACGGCCAGTCGAAGCCCGGCAGAAACGGCGGTATGCCGGGATGGCTGACGCCATCGACGATATAGCTGAAGCGCTCCCCCAGCGTCGCAACCGGTAACCCGCCGCTTTCCAGTGCCACCCCCAGCAATGCGCCGACGGCCAGTGCCACCAGATGCCCCGGAATCCTCGGCACAAAGCGCGGCCAGACGATCAGGACTCCCAGGCACATAGCACCGATGATCCCGTCCCCCAGGCGGGCGCTGGGTAACGCCTGGAGCAGCGCACCTAGTTGCTCGATGTAATGTTCGGCATGCCCGGCGGTAGTCAGGCCCAGCAAATCCTTCAATTGGAGGGTGGCGATGACAATGCCGATCCCCGCGGTAAAGCCCAGGGTCACTGGGTAAGGGATGTACTGAATCAGCCGTCCGGCCCGAATCAGCCCCAAGGCAATCAGGATTACCCCGGCAAGCATGGTGCAAAGCAGCAGGCCACCCAGACCATATTGTTGGGTGATCGGCAGCAATATCACCACGAACGCGGCTGTCGGCCCGCTGACGTTGAAGCGCGAGCCTCCCGTCAGGGCGATCAGGGGGGCGGCGATCAGCACTGTATACAGACCTTGCTGGGGCGCTACCCCCACCGCAATCGCCAGGGCCATGGCCAGAGGGATGGCGATAATCCCGACCGTCACCCCGGCGCTGATATCGCCGCGCAAACGTCTGAGGCTATAACCTGCGCGCCAGGTCTGACGCCAGGCGGCGAATAATGGGGGCATGGAGAATGACATGGGGACTCCACAGTAGACGGCGCACCGTCGAAATAGGGCTGAAAGCTCTTTCAGTATGCCCGGCCTTGTGTTCCAGAGTTTTGATCTGGATCGGTTATTTGCCTGATTGATCATCGTGCTAGAGTGCTCGGCCCCGCCTCCGGAGCCTGTCATGAGCCTTTTGATCCGCAGCTGCGTCGTCCTGTTGCTGACCCTCAGCCTGCCCCTGGCCGCAGCCCCGTCGCCAATGCATTCGCAGTTTTTGCCTCCGGACGACTTGACCCTGCGCGACGCCGAGCCCGAGCAGCAGCAACTGTTGCAGGTCACCGACTATTCGGTGGTGATCGGCAGCCAGCGCCAGTCCAACCAGCAGCCGATCCCGGTCACATCGCCATTGCTGATCCGCCTCAAGGGCAAATCCTTGAACAAGGGCGCGACCATCAGCCAGGTGCTGGTCAACTTCGATGGCGAAAGCAAAAGCCTGAAGAAGCCTATCTACGACGAAAAAAGCAAAACCTTGACCCTCTATTACCCGCTCGCCCAATACCGGGTGGTGATCGACTTGTTGCGCAACGACACGGTGTATTGCCAGTTCCTCAGCTACGCCAACGGCCATATCTGGGCCGATCTGCACACTGGCAGCGTTCGTCCGCGTTGAGCCTTACGCCCGGGCAGGGGTAAACTGCCCGCCCCGTGAAATGTCTGCGAGCTGGAGTCGGCAATGCGTAAAGATAAGAAGCAAGTGATTGGTGACGAGATCGGCGATGCACAGATCAAGCTGTTCCTCGATTTTGAGCCGGTCGACGCCACTTCACCGTCGCTGCACAAACTGATCAAGGCCTACCGTGGCCTGCGTATCGATGACTTCGAGCGTTTTCTGACGTTCTTTGTTGAAGCTGGTCTGGATCTGGATGGCAAGGATGTGCACGGCAATGACTTCGTTGCCCTGATTCAGGATCAACGCAACGCGGCCGAGTACATCGAGTTGATCGACAAAGCTCGCGGCTAACCCATACCTGTAGGAGCACGGCTTGCCGGCGAAAGCGATCTCAAGGATGCCTTCGCCGGCAAGCCTGGCTCCTACAGACGGCACAAAAAAACGCCCCACCCTCAATGAGGACGGGGCGTTTTTTATGCGGCCGAATCAAGCGTAGCTTTCGGTCTCGTTACTGGCTTCAACCAGTTCCAGCGCGACGTTGTTGTGCGCATTGATCTTGCGATACAGCGCAGCGTCGGTTTCCAGGACTTTTTCCCGAGCCGGGAAGATTTCCGCCAGCTTGGCAGCCCATTCACCGGAGGCTTTGTTCGGGAAGCATTTTTCGATCAGCTCAAGCATGATCGAAACAGTCACCGAAGCGCCTGGCGAGGCGCCGAGCAGGGCTGCAAGCGAACCGTCCTTGGCTGCGACCAGTTCGGTACCGAACTGCAGAACGCCGCCTTTCTTCGGGTCTTTCTTGATGATCTGCACCCGTTGGCCAGCCACTTCCAGGCGCCAGTCTTCGGCTTTCGCTTCAGGGTAGAAACGACGCAGGGATTCCAGGCGCTGTTCCATCGACTGCATCACTTCGCTGACCAGGTACTTGGTCAGGTCCATGTTGTTTTTGGCCACGGCCAGCATCGGGCCGATGTTGCCGGCGCGGACCGACATCGGCAGGTCCATGAACGAACCGTGCTTGAGGAACTTGGTGGTGAAACCGGCGTAAGGTCCGAACAGCAGGGACTTCTTGCCATCGACCACACGGGTGTCCAAGTGCGGCACGGACATCGGTGGCGAACCAACGGCGGCCTGGCTGTAGACCTTGGCCTGGTGGTGCTTGACCACTTCCGGGTTGTCGCAACGCAGCCATTGGCCGCTGATCGGGAAGCCGCCGAAGCCTTTGCTTTCTTCGATGCCCGAGGCTTGCAACAGGGGCAATGCCGCACCGCCAGCGCCGAGGAACACGAACTTGGCGTCGACTTCACGGCTGTTGCCGGTATTGACGTCCTTGATGCTGACAGTCCAGCCGCCGTTATTGCGCTTCAGGTCGGTGACACGCTTGCAGTACTTGACCTGGGCATCGGGTGCGCTGGTCAGGTGCGTGAGCAATTGGTTGGTCAAGGCGCCGAAGTTGACGTCGGTACCGTTCATCACGCGGGTGGCGGCGAGGACTTCGTCAGGCGCGCGGCCCGGCATCATCAACGGCATCCACTCGGCCATTTTGGCCTTGTCTTCGGTGTATTCCATGTCCGAGAAGGCGTGATGTTTGCTCAGCGTCTTGAAACGTTCCTTGAGGAAGGAGACGCCGTCGTCGCCCTGCACGAAGCTCAGGTGCGGTACCGGGCTGATGAACGACTTGCACGAGCCGAATGTGCCTTTCTTGGTCAGGTAGGACCAGAACTGCTTCGACACCTCGAACTGGGTGTTGATATGCACGGCTTTCTTGATGTCGACGGTGCCGTCGGCGGCCTGCGGCGTGTAGTTCAGCTCACACAGCCCGGCGTGACCGGTACCGGCGTTGTTCCACGGATTGGAACTCTCCGCAGCACCGGAATCCATCAGCTCGACGACTTCCAGCTTGATCGCGGGGTCGAGCTCTTTGAGCAGTACCGCAAGGGTGGCACTCATGATGCCGGCCCCAACCAGTACTACGTCGACTGCTTCGTTATGCGCCATTTAACGCGTCTCCAAAATCTGCAGCACCAAATTGTCGGCATAGCTGCCAGGCGTTCCGGGGCGATGTCAGTGATGCCCCAGGTACCCATGGCCAGGATCGCCATGTCCGAATCTTCGCAATTTTTTGCAACTTCGACGGATGCATGCGGCCTGGCTTCAAGAGTCACATGAACTCATTTCGGCACGCGGCTGGCAATTCGACTTATGGTCGAGACATCCGTTTGTGCAACCAAATCCGTAGCGGACAGGCTTCAGGCTCCGGTGTTCGAGGAATACTCGGTCCTGTGTCGTTGGGCTGTTGTAGACGCTAATGGTGCATGTTCAGACGCAAAACTATTCATTTGCTCGCCACACTCTTGTGAAGTTGTGAAAACCCGTTTTTTTCACGCTCTTTTGAAGACGTGAACCTCAAAAAAGGGCTGTCCCAGCCGGGCACCGTGCCCGGATGGATTGCCGCCATGGGATACATGACAAGCAAAACGGGCAAACAGCTCAGTAACCGAGCGTAATGACAGCTCTGCAGATTCGCGAAAAGTGGTGTTTTTGCTTAGGGAACAGCAAGCGCGCCAGCTTCACTCGATCTGTGTGGGCGGCTCTCTGTGGGCGGTGCGGGGGTGTCAATACCGAGGCATTGACGATGCTGCGAGGCCCGATCAGGAGACGTCCTTATAATCGGGGGGAGATTGTATCTAAGAAACGCAGGGAAATGGTCGTGTTTAATGACTTTTATTAGGCGTCCGGTCAGGTGGTCAACAGTTGTTGCGCACGCGCACGTGGCTGGCGCTGGCTGACACGGGCGCTGGCGGGCAGGGGATGGTGCAGCCAGTTGAGGCGGATTTCTTCGATTTCGACCCAGCCATCGCCCATGGGCTGCAGGCTGCACTGTTTGAACGCCTGGCAGCGACCATCGCGGTCGAGCAGGGCAAAGCAGCGATGCAGTGGGCGTGGCGCGAACATTGAGATGAGAAAACGCATGGCAAAGTACCTTGTGGGGTGACTGCTATGAAGGTTGCCAGTGAGCGATGACGTGCATGTGTAAGGTCGGTGACAGATGTGTGACAGGAACCGCGCTGGGCCGGGTTTGTCAGAGATTTCAGTAATCGTTGTGCGAAGCTAGTTCGCCGCAGTGGCGCACCGCTATACTGCGGGTCTGTTTGTGCCTGATTCTGGAGAGAAGAGCATGTTGCAACGCCTGTTGTTCGGTTTGATCACTGTGACCAGTTTGACCCTCGTCGGCTGCGCCCACAGCCCGCAACAACTGAACCCGGAACCCAAGCTGACGGCTCAGCTGGCGCCGGTCGGCCGTGGTCAGCCGGTGGTGGTGCGTGTGGTGGATGGTCGTCCATCGCCAACCTTGGGAACTCGTGGTGGCCTGTATCCGGAGACCAGTGCAATCACCGTGCAGGGCGCGCAGATTCTGCCGAAGTTGCAGGCTCAGGCTGAAGCGGCCGTGCGCTTGCTGGGCTTTACCCCGACGGCCAATGCGCTGAATGCACCGCAATTGACGGTGACCCTGGCTGAGCTGAAGTATCAGTCGCCCAAGGAAGGCCTGTATGTGACTGAGGCAACGATTGGCGCGACGTTCCGTTCGGATGTGCAGAATGCCAACCGTCGTTACAGCGGTCGCTACGGTGCGTCGCTCGATCAGCGTTTTGGCATGGCGCCGAATCAGGAAACCAATACCAAGCTGGTCAGTGATGTGTTGAGTGATGCGTTGACCCGCTTGTTCAAGGACCCGACGATTGGTCAGGTGCTTGCCGAGTAACGATTCGCGGCTTGTTTAAAGAACCCGGTGTCAGTGATGGCGCCGGGTTTTTTGTGCCTGCAGATTCATCGTGGGAGCGAACCTGCTCGTGATTTCACCTGTAGGAGCGAGGCTGCCCGCGAAGACGGCCTGACAGCCAACCAATCTCTCGCAGATGCACACATTCAATTGTGGGAGCGAGCCTGCTCGCGATGGCGGTGTGTCAGGCAGCATCCACGTTGAATGTGAGAAAGCCTTCGCGGGCAAGCCTCGCTCCTACAGGGCGCGACGCTCAAGCCGCCTGCGAATAAAAATCCAGAACACTCACCCCCGTCAGCAAATCCGTTTCCGGCAAATCCGCATGTTGATGCCCACCCAGCGCGCAATACACCAGCCAATGCCGGTCCTGTACGTTGAAGGCGAGGCTGCCGACTAAGGTTTGTTGTTCGTCGCTTTGGGCAATGAGGTAGAGGCGGTCCTGGTTTTCGGCGTGGAGCATGACGGAGTCCGTGTCGGTTTCGAGGGCGACAGACTGGCGGATTCAAATGACGGTGCCATGACGCAGGACAGCAATCGGCTAAATGGTTTCGTTATTTGTCGGAAAGCCGGGGCAGGTTGGGGCAGTTTCGGTAGAATCCGCGCCGTGGTCGTCGGTCCGGCGTCTGCTACACCGGTTTGCCTGAGGTTTGTGATGTCGCTGCAATTGATTTCGCTTCTTACTGCTCATCCCGCCAAATTGATCAATTTGCTGGCCTTGCTGTTCGCCTTCCCGGGCAGCTGGTTACTGCACGCCACCCGTCGCCGCGAACAGCGCGCACTGGCCAGTATCGAGGCGCAGCGCCAAAGTCGTCCCAGCGAAGAGCCAACACTGGATTGGGCGACCCTGCGCATGAACCGGTTTTTCTACCGCTTCGGTTTCGCCTGCCTCGGGATGGCGTTGCTGGTGTCGTGGATCAGTACTCGCGTCTGAAGTTCTGACACAAGACCCTGTGGCGAGGGAGCTTGCTCCCGCTGGGCTGCGAAGCGGCCCCAAACCAGTCACCCTGGTAGTGTCAGATGCACCGCGAGCGCTGACTTTACGACTGCTGCGCAGCCGGGCGGGAGCAAGCTCCCTCGCCACAAGTACAGTGCCTGACTGTCCTGTCGCATCAAGACAAACAAAAACGGCGCCCGAAGGCGCCGTTGTCGTATCCAGCCAAAATCGCTTAAAGCGGCAACCCGGCCTTGACCCGATACTGATTGCGCACCGGTGTCGCATATTGCAACACCAGAAACGGACGATGCTCCTCAGGGCAAGCCTCCAGCCGGCGCTGCCATTCTTCCTGAGCCTTGGCCAGTTCGTCTGCCGCAAACACCTCGGCCGCTTTCGGCACCTGTAGTTGCGGGTCAGCGTCTTTCCACTGCGCATACGCCAGGTAGTGCACCGGGAACAACCGATAACCGCTGAGAATTTGCTTGTCCATTTCGATCGCCAATTGCTTGGTATCTTCGAACAATTCGGTGATCGGCGCGGCGAAGTTCACGTGAACCCGGCCTTTGTAACCGGTGATACCTTTGGCGATGCTCACGTCATCCTCGCCCGGCACCTTGGTGTAGCTGCCGGTGGTGGCGCGGATGTACAGCTCGCGCGCCTTGGCCTGGTCGCACGGGTCATATTCGTAGCTGATCGACACCGGGGTGAGGTTCAGCGAGCGGATGACTTCGCCGAACGGCTCGTCCTTGCGGCTCATGTGGAACATCTTGAGGATCGCCGACTCGGTGCGGTCGTCGCCGTCCTTGGCCCGGCCTTCAGCCTGGGCGATCCAGATCGAGGCGCAGTCGTTGCGGATCGAGTGGTTGATGTACGCCGACAACAGCTGATACGCCGCCATTTTTTCCCGGCGACCAGTGATCGAACGGTGCACGATGAAGCTCTTGTTCAGGCGCATCAAATCGCTGACAAAAGGCTTTTGCAGCAGGTTGTCGCCAATGGCGATGCGTGGGGTCGGCAGGCCGGCGTGGTACACGGCGTAGTTGACGAAGGCCGGGTCCATCACGATGTCGCGGTGGTTGGCGATGAACAGGTAGGCGCTGCCGGATTTGAATTGCTCCACGCCGGTGTAGGTCACCCCGTCCGTGGCGCGCTCGATGGTGTGGTCAACGTAAAACTCGACTTTGTCCTGCAAGGTGGCCACCGACGTGATGCCGGCGAACTCACGGCGCAGCCGATGCGCTATAAGAGGTTTGAGCATCCAGCCAAAGGCACCGGCATAGCGCGGGAAGCGGAAGTGGATGAGGATATCTAGAAACGCCTTGTCGCCGAGCAGCCGGTTCAGCACTGCCGGGACTTCGCTGTCGTCGTAAGGTCGGATGGCATCGAATTCGCCCATCATGCTCTCTTGTTAGAAACGGCTAGGGTAAGTAAAGGTTTTGATCGAAAACCAACGGGGCACGGTCTGAAAAGTTAGCCAGACGAAAATAGCCCTGCAAATAGACCGGCGATTATACGCACAAGTCACTTGGGAGACCGCGATGCTGGAAACTGCGCAGTATGTATGTCCGTATTGTGGTGAAGAGGTTGAGACGTCTGTGGATATTTCCGGGGGCGATCAGACCTATATCGAGGACTGTCAGGTGTGCTGTCGGCCAATAACGTTTGTGTTACAGGTTGACGGAGAGGAATGGCATCTCGAAGTGTTCAGCGAAAACGAGTAGGGGCGTCTATGCAGCGAATCTACGAGCCGGAAAACCTGATGGAAGGCGAACTGCTTCAAAGCATGCTCGCCAGCGAGGGTATCGAGGCGCATCTGGTGGGCCGGGATTTGATCGGCGGCACCGGGGAATTGCCGATATTCGGCCTGCTGGGCTTATCGGTCGATAACGATCAGGCCGAATACGCCCGGGAGCTGATCACCGCGTACAATGCCGCGCTGCCGCTGTCCGGCGATGAACCGGAGAGTTTTCCCGGCACGCTGGTCTGTTAGGCTGACGTTCGTTTGATCAAGAGTCGTATTGCCCCATGTGTGGACGTTATGCCCTGTTTCGCTGGAACCCCGCCTTCGCGGCCCTGCCCGGATTCCCCGCCGATCAGCAGGCCCAGTGGAATATCTCCCCCAACGATTCGGTGTTGATGCTGCGTGCCGGCGCAGACGGGCAACGTGAGTTGGCCCGCGCCCGCTGGGGCCTGACGCCGCCGTGGCTGACCGACTTGTCCCGCACCCCGGCCCATGCCCGCGCCGAAACCGTTACCGAACAGCCGATGTTTCGCGAAGCCTTGCGCTTGCGTCGTTGCCTGCTACCGGCCAATGGTTTCTATGAATGGCGCGGCACCACCCGCAAACGTCCGTACTGGCTGACCCCGGGGGAAGGTTCGGCGCTGTTCTTTGCGGCAATCTGGGAGGCGTATCCGGTGCAGGAGCAGGTTTGGTTGAGTACGGCGGTGATCACCCAGCCGGCTTCGAGCCAGCGTCGACCGTTGATTCTCGATGCGGCGGGGCAGCAAGCCTGGCTCGACCCCGAAACGCCGTTGCATGCCTTGCAGGCCTTGCTGGCCAGTGAGCCCGCGGCGTTGCGCGAGCGGGTGCTGGCGAATCTGGTGAATGATCCGAAGCTTAATGGGCCGGAGTGTTTGACTCCGGGTTGATGAGTTGTCTGTGCTGACGCCTTCGCGGGCAAGCCTCGCTCCTACGGGTAGGTGATTCCCTGTAGGAGCGAGGCTTGCCCGCGAATAGGCCCTTTGATCAAACCTTGAACTGATTGATCAACCGCCGCTGCTGCTCCGCCAACTTGGTCAAATCCGCACTGGCCGCGCTCGATTCATCCGCTCCGCCGGCCACTTCATTGGCCACTTGCCCGATGTTGATCACGTTACGGTTGATATCGTCCGCCACCGCGCTCTGTTCCTCGGCGGCGCTGGCGATCTGGGTGTTCATATCGTTGATCACCGACACCGCCTGGGTAATGGTTTCCAGCGCCTCGGCCGCTTTCACCGCGTGCTGCACACTTTCGTCGGTGCGGTTCTGGCTGTCTTCCATGACCCGCACCACATCCCGGGTGCCTTGTTGCAGGTGCTGGATCATGGTCTGGATTTCTTCAGTGGCCTTTTGGGTTTTCTGCGCCAGGTTGCGCACTTCATCGGCCACCACTGCAAACCCACGGCCCTGCTCACCGGCACGGGCGGCTTCGATGGCCGCGTTCAAGGCCAACAGGTTGGTCTGCTCGGCAATGCCGCGAATGGCCGTCAGGATCGCGTTGATGTTTTCGCTGTCCTTGGCCAGGGTCTGCACCACGCCGACGGCCTTGCCGATTTCCACCGCCAAAACGCCAATTGAATTCGACGTATCCCGGACGATTTGCATGCCTTGCGCCGCTGCCTGATCCGCATGGCTGGCGGCTTGCGCGGCCTGGGTCGCATTGCGCGCGACATCCTGGGCGGTGGCGGTCATTTCATGCACGGCGGTCGCGACCTGATCGATCTCGGCCATTTGTTTATGCACGCCGATGTTGGTGCGAATGGCGATGTCGGCGGTGTGTTCCGAGGAATCACTGACGCTCTGCACCGACGTCACCACTTGCGTGATCATCGCCTGCAACTTGGCGAGGAAGGTGTTGAAGCCTTTGGCGATCGAGCCCAATTCGTCGGCGCGGTCACTGGTCAGGCGACGGGTCAGGTCGCCTTCACCCTGGGCAATGTCGTCGAGCATCGCCACCATTTGCTTGAGCGGGCGAGCAATGCCATGGCCCACCAGCCAGATCACCAGCAAACCGATACTCGCGATCAACAGGCCGACCATGGCCATGCCAAAGGTGTCGGATTTGCGCTGTGCGTCCAGATCACCCTGAAGCTTTTGCAGGTCCGCCATCACCGCATTCAGTGGCAGCTGCAGCATCAAGGTCCAGCGGGCGTCGGTCTGGCCGATGCCGAAGGGCAGGTACAACTCGATCCGGCCTTGGGCTTTGTCGACGGTGTAAGTCACTTCGCCGCGCTTGAGATTGGCCATGTTGGCAATCTGCTTGCTGTCGAGAATGTCACTGACCTTTTCGCCGAATTTGCTCGGGTCTTTGGTGTAGGCGACGATCCGGCCGTTACCGCCGATCAGGGCCATTTCACCGGCGCCGCTGTACAGTTTCTGATTCGCCCCCAGGAGCATTTCCTGGATGAAGTTCACCGACAGGTCGGCGCCGACGATGCCCTGGAACGCGCCATTGAGCATGATCGGTTCAATGAAGGAGGCGAGCATGACGATCTTGTCGCCGACCTTGTAGGGCGCCGGATCGATCACGCAAGATTTTTTGGTTTCCTTGGAGCACAGGTAGTACTCGCTGGCGCGCACGCCGGTGGACAGGGTTTTCTGGTCGTCGACGTCCACCAGTTTGTCCAGGCCCAGGCTGCCGTCTTCATTGCGGAACCACCACGGCAGGAAACGGCCGTTGCTGGCATCGATGCCGACTACTGGAGTGTCGAGGTAGGCCGCATCGTTGTGGTCGAGTGCGTTTTTTTCCCAACCGATGTAGGTGCCGAGAATTTTCGGGTTGCGGGCGACGTTTTCCTTGATCAGGCTGATCAGTTGCTCACGGCTCAGGCTCAACTGTGGCTGACCATCGGCGCCCGGGGTACCGATCAATGCGTTGACGCGAACCAGCCCGCCGGCAATCAGCAGCGGTGCTTCGAGTTCGCGCTGGATCTGGCTGACCTGGGTTTGCGCCAGCGAGGTCAGGCGTTGTTCGATGACTTGTTCGAACTGCGCCTGAGTCCGTTGCTGGACCATGTCTTGGGTCCGGGCGCCGGAAAACAGCGCATACAGCACCAGGGCTGCAACGACGCTGAGCACAATGGCGCCGGCCAGGGCGGCAACGGAAAACTGGATCGACTTGAATTTCATGGGTGCTCCGCACGCAAGAGGACGTCTGCGGTGCTGTATCGGCAGGAAGCTGGAAGGTCATGAACGACGCATGACGAATTGGCTGTTTTGGAGTGCTGGATGTCGTAAATGAATCACTGCTGGCCGTGAGCGGCCGTGGCGGGCACTGTTATGTGAAATTTTTCCTACGGTGATAAGGGCTTTGTCTGAAATGTACGTGCTACACGTCCGTTGTATCTGGCGCCGATACAAATCCCCACCTAGGATACGCGGCATGTTTCCAGGGAGCTTCTTGATGAATAAGACATTGGTTTTGTGTGCACTGAGCGCAGGTCTGCTGCTCGCCGGTTGTCAGTCGGTCAACACCACTAGCGGTGGGGCCGTGGGCGTTGAGCGCAAGCAATACATGTTCAGCATGTTATCGACCTCTGAGGTCAACCAGATGTACGCCCAGTCTTATCAAAAGACCGTCGGGGAGGCGAACAGCAAGGGCGTGCTGGACAAAACCAGTAACAATGCCAAGCGCGTTCAGGCGATCTCCAATCGCCTGATTGCCCAGGCGCCGGTGTTCCGTCCGGATTCGGCCCAGTGGCAATGGGAAGTGAACCTGATCAAGAGCGACGAGCTGAATGCCTCTTGCGGGCCTGGCGGCAAGATTATTTTCTACTCCGGGCTGATCGACACCCTGCAACTCACCGACGACGAAATCGCCGCCATCATCGGCCATGAAATCGCTCACGCCTTGCGCGAGCACGGTCGTGAAGCGATGTCCAAGGCTTACGGTATCGAAATGGCCAAGCAGGGTGCTGGTGCGTTGTTCGGCCTGGGCGAGGGCGGCCTGGCTCTGGCGGACACCGTGGCGAAATATGGCATGACCTTGCCCAACAGTCGCGGCAATGAAAACGAGGCAGACTTGATCGGCCTCGAATTGGCCGCTCGCGCGGGGTACAACCCGAACGCGGCGATTACCCTGTGGAACAAAATGAGCAAAGCCTCGAATGGCGCGCCGCCAGAGTTCTTGAGCACTCACCCGGCGTCGGCCAGTCGGATTGCTGCCTTGCAGGCGGCGATTCCGAAGGTGATGCCGTTGTATGAGAAAGCATCGAAATCCTGATAGATATGTATTGATGCCGCTGACGCCTTCGCGGGCAAGCCTCGCTCCTACAGGTTTTGGGTCGTACACACATTATGTAATCGACCGAAAACCTGTAGGAGCGAGGCTTGCCCGCGAAGAACGATAACGCGGTCTAACGACCTACCGCGTCAAACCCACCCACTGCTCTGCATCGCCTTGTACACCGCAACAATTGCCAACACCAGGAATGCCGACGCCGCCAGGCGACGGATCAGGGTCAAGGGCAGTTTGTCTGCCGCAAAGTTACCTGCCAGTACCACCGGCACGTTAGCAATCAACATCCCGGCGGTTGTGCCGATGATCACCAGCCACAGGTCCGGGTATTGCGCCGCGAGCATCACGGTTGCGACTTGGGTCTTGTCGCCCATTTCCGCGAGGAAGAACGCAATCAGCGTGGTCAGGAACGGCCCGAATTTGCGGGCGGTGCTGGCTTCGTCTTCGTCCATCTTGTCCGGCACCAGCGTCCACAGGGCCGTGGCGGTAAAGCTCGCGGCGAGGATCCAGTGCAACGTCGCATTCGAGAAGAAACTGCCGAACCAGGCGCCTACCGCACCGGCTGCCGCATGGTTGGCCAGGGTCGCGGCGACGATGCCGGCGATGATCGGCCAGGGTTTGCGAAAGCGGGCAGCGAGAATGAGCGCGAGCAGTTGCGTCTTGTCGCCGATTTCGGCCAAGGCAACGATTGCGGTGGGAACGAGTAGAGAGTCCAGCATCATCAGGGTTTTCCTAAGGGGCGGGTCGACACGGCTATGACACGTACAGCCTTCCCGCCCCGGGTAAGGTGTTCGTGTCATAGGTCTTGTCAAACCCTGCGATCCGTCTGATGCGGACGCTTGGGTCGCATACGCCATGGTCTTTTGACCAAGTATGTTGACGTATGCCGGACGAGCATGGCGCTCGTGGGAGACTACTCCCCTAGGACGGAGCGGATTCTGCCTAGGCAAATCCGATTGGGCAAGCCCCAAATGGCGCTTTTCGTAGGAGCCAGGCTTGCCGGCGAAGGCTCTCTTGAGGACGCCTTCGCCGGCAAGTCGGATCGCCGCACCGCTGGCTCCTACATGTCAAATTTGCTCTTCAGCCGCGCTTGGCCCGGTAGATTCGGAAACCTTGTCCTTCAGCCTTGATTGCACACACGCCCAAATGTTCTTCGATCAGCGGTTGATACTTCAGGAAGCTGTTCGCTACCAGCCGAAGTTCGCCGCCGTTTTTCAGATGTTTAGCCGCTTTTCGCAGCAAGTTCTCGGTGGCGAAGTAATCGGTGTGTACGCCGACATGGAACGGTGGGTTGCTCAGAATCGCGCTCAAACCCATGGGGGCAGCATCGATGCCGTCACCGGTCAGCACCTCCGCGTCCAGGCCGTTGGCGGCCAGGGTCAGGCGACTGCTGGCGGCAGCAAACGCATCCACATCGAGCAGGGTGACCTGGTTGTGCGGATAACGCCGCTTGACCGCCGCCCCCAACACACCCGCGCCGCAACCGAAGTCCAGCAAGTGGCCGCTGGGCAGTTTGTCCAGATGTTCCAGCAACAGGGCGCTGCCGCGATCCAGTCGACCATGGCTGAACACGCCCGGCAGGCTGATGACTTTCAATGGGCCTTCGGCCAGTGGCAGTTCATATTCCTGGGCCAGGCTTTCCAGTGACTTGGCTTCTGGTGCATTGGCCACGGTGACTTGCCAGAGCTGGCAATGCCGTGCGCTGTCGAGCTTGCGGGGTTTGCCGAAGGGGTTCAACTGCTTGGCCGCGCCTTCGATACCACTGCGTTTTTCGCCCACCAGGTACAACTCACGGCCAGCCAAACGAGAGGCGAGGGCGTTGAGGATGTAATCGGTCAGGTCTTTGGACTTGGGCAGAAACACCACAGCGCTGTCGAACTCGCGCTCCGGCGCATTCACACCAAAATGGCTGCGCTCGGCGAAACGGGCGTCCAGCGCTGCTTGATCGCCGGCGTGCCAGCACCAACCATGGGCATCGGGCAAGCGGCCCAGCAAATCATCGGCGGGTAAACCGGCCAGCAGCACCGAACCCTGGAATAACTCGGTCTGACGAAGCAGTACTTCACTGCGCGGATCCATACTCTGCTCCTGGAAAAAAAGTGCCGCAGTTTATCAACTGACGACCCGCAGCGCTTGACCGCTGAAGTAGCCTTGGGCGTTTTCGGTCAACTGGCCAACGATTCTTTGCCGCGCCTCGCGACTGCCCCAGGCGTTGTGCGGGGTGACGATCAGCCGTGGAATATCCTGGGCCAGCAGCGGATTGCCCGCAGTGGGTGGTTCGACGCTCAACACGTCGGTGGCCGCGCCGCCCAGATGACCGTTGCGCAGGGCATCGGCCAATGCTTGCTCGTCAATCAAACCACCGCGCGCGGTGTTGACCACGAAGGCCCCGGGTTTCATCGAGGCCAGTTCACGGGCGCCGATAAAGTGGCGAGTGTGTTCGTTGAGTGGGCAGTGCAGGGTCAGGGCGTCGATTTGCGGCAGTAGTTCGTTCAGCGGCAAACGATCCGGCCGGGCAGGGCGCCCCGGAATCTGCCCCAGCAACACGCGCATGCCGAACGCCTCGGCCAACCGCGCCACGGCACTGCCCAGTTCGCCATGGCCAAGCAGGCCGAGGGTTTTGCCTTCGAGTTCGACGATCGGGTAATCCAGCAGACAGAACTGTTTCGCCTGTTGCCAGCGACCTTCGGCGACCGCCTTTTGATAGTCGGCCAGGCGCGTCGCCAGATTCAGCAACAACATGATCGTGTGCTGAGCCACAGACGGCGTGCCGTAACCCTGGCAGTTGCAAACGGTGATCCCGTGGGCGCGGGCGGCGGCGAGGTCGACGTTGTTGGTGCCGGTGGCGGTGATCAGGATCAGCTTCAATTCCGGGCTGGCCGCCATGGCCGCCGCATCGATCAGGATTTTGTTGCTGATGGCGACAGTGGCGCCCTTGAGGCGTTCGACCACCTGATCAGGCGTGGTTTGCGCGAACAGCTGCAATTCGCTGAAGCAATCACGCAACGGACTGAGATCGAGATCGCCGAGGTCCAGGGACGGATGGTCGAGGAAAACGGCGCGGCGAGAGTTCGTCATCAACTGTACCTTTTGTGCATTGAACTGAAGGCGTAATCTGCCGAGCCTACCAGATGAAACAATGGGTCATGCTGCCGAAGGCTGCGTTCGCTGTAGGAGCGAGGCTTGCCCGCGAAGCAAGCACCGCGGTGTATCTGATGCACCACGTTTTCGTTCTTCGCGGGCAAGCCTCGCTCCTACAGATTGCATTACGGTTGGCGGTGGCCACAGGTTTCACAGATGCCATAGGGTGTGACGTCCACCCAGGAAATTTCAATTGATCAGCCTGCCCAAAGGGAGTCCTCATGTACTGGACAGAGTTCTTGACCGTTGCCCTGATTCACCTGCTGGCCGTTGCCAGCCCCGGCCCGGACTTCGCCGTGGTGGTGCGTGAGAGCGTGACCCACGGGCGCCGTGCCGGAACCTGGACGGCGCTGGGCGTCGGCTCGGCGATTTTCCTGCACGTTGGTTATTCGCTGTTGGGTATCGGGCTGATCGTGTCTCAGTCGATCGTGCTGTTCAACGCCTTGAAATGGGCCGCCGCCGCGTATCTGCTGTACATCGGCTTCAAGGCCTTGCGCGCGCAACCGGCCAAACGGGTGGTTGATGATCTGCATCAGGAGGCTGGCGAACGCACCGCGCGGGGCGCTTTCACCTCGGGCTTCGTGACCAATGGCTTGAACCCGAAAGCCACGCTGTTTTTCCTGTCGCTGTTCACCGTGGTGATCAACCCGCACACACCATTGGCGGTACAGGCCGGTTACGGGATTTATCTGGCAGCGGCGACGGCAGTCTGGTTCTGCCTGGTGGCGATGCTGTTCAGCCAGCAACGCGTGCGCGCCGGTTTCGCCCGCATGGGCCACTGGTTCGACCGGACCATGGGCGCGGTGCTGATTGCCATCGGCGTGAAACTCGCCTTCACCGAGATGCATTGATCAAACACTACTCTGCCGAACTGCGCGGTCCCTTGTAGGAGCTGCCGAAGGCTGCGATCTTTTGATCTTCAGCGATATCGAAATCGCTCAGGGCCAAAAGATCGCAGCCTTCGGCAGCTCCTACGCCTGATTCAGCTGCGCATCAGATATACAAACGAATCCCTGCAAATGCTGGCGTAAAGCTAGCATTTATACGGCTGTGCAAATCATCCCTTTGGCTGATTTGGCTGGCGTTCAAGGGCTCTAGAGTGCTTAGCTTTAGAAACCAAGACCGTGCAGTCAGAAAAGGGACTCTTATGTTGCAGACTCGCGTTATCCCCCCAGCCGAGGGCGCTTACCAGTATCCGTTGTTGATTAAACGGCTGCTGATGTCCGGTGCCCGTTACGAAAAAACCCGCGAGATCATCTACCGCGATCAATTGCGCTACAGCTATCCGACCCTCATCGAGCGGGTCGCGCGGCTGGCCAATGTGCTGACGGCCGCTGGCGTGAAGGCCGGGGATACCGTGGCAGTGATGGACTGGGACAGCCATCGCTATCTGGAATGCATGTTTGCCATCCCGATGATCGGTGCGGTGATCCATACCATCAACGTACGCCTGTCGCCGGAACAGATTCTCTACACCATGAACCACGCCGAGGACCGCTTCGTGCTGGTCAACAGCGAGTTCGTCGGGTTGTACAAGGCGATTGCCGGGCACCTGACCACCGTGGAGAAAACCCTGCTGCTGACCGACCTGCCGGAAAAAACCGCCGACCTGCCGAACCTGATTGGCGAATACGAGCAATTGCTGGCTGCCGCCAGCACGCAATACGACTTTGAAGACTTCGACGAAAACTCGGTTGCCACCACGTTCTACACCACCGGCACCACGGGTAACCCCAAAGGTGTGTATTTCACCCACCGGCAACTGGTGCTGCACACCATGGGGGTGTCGACCATCATGGGTTCCATCGACAGCGTGCGCCTGCTGGGCACCAACGATGTGTACATGCCGATCACCCCGATGTTCCATGTGCACGCTTGGGGCTTGCCGTATGTAGCGACCATGCTCGGGCTCAAGCAGGTCTACCCCGGCCGTTACGATCCCGAGTATCTGGTGGAGTTGTGGCGCAAGGAGAAGGTGACCTTTTCCCACTGCGTGCCGACCATCCTGCAAATGCTCCTCAATGCCAAAGCGGCGCAGAACACCGATTTCGGCGGCTGGAAAATCGTCATCGGCGGCAGTGCGCTCAACCGTGCGCTGTATGAAGCGGCCAAAGCCAAAGGCATTCAGTTGACCGCCGCTTACGGCATGTCGGAAACCGGGCCATTGGTATCGTGCGCGCACCTCAACGATGAGCTGATGGCCGGCACCGAAGACGAACGCACTACCTACCGGATCAAGGCCGGTGTGCCGGGCCCATTGGTCGAGGCGGCGATCGTCGACACCGACGGCAACTTCCTGCCTGCCGATGGCGAGACCCAGGGCGAACTGGTGCTGCGAGCACCGTGGCTCACCGAGGGCTATTTCAACGAGCCGCAGAAAGGCGCAGAGCTCTGGGCCGGAGGCTGGTTGCACACCGGCGACGTGGCGACCCTGGACAGCATGGGTGTGATCGACATTCGCGACCGGATCAAGGACGTGATCAAGACCGGCGGCGAGTGGATCTCCTCCCTGGACCTGGAAGACCTGATCAGCCGCCACCCTGCGGTACGCGAAGTAGCAGTGGTGGGCATCGCCGATCCGCAGTGGGGCGAGCGGCCGTTTGCGCTGTTGGTTGTCAGGGAAGGGCATGAGATCGGGGCCAAGGAACTCAAGGAACACCTCAAGCCGTTCGTTGAGCAGGGGCACTTGAGCAAGTGGGCCATCCCGAGCCAGATCGCCATTGTTACTGAAATTCCCAAGACCAGTGTCGGCAAACTCGACAAGAAGCGCATCCGCGTCGACATCACCGAATGGCAGGCTAACAACAGTACCTTCCTCTCGACGCTTTAAGCGTCATCTGGCGCGCCGAAAACGGCGCGCCAGACCCACCAAGCAAGCGCTTGGCTTGTGAAATCCGAATTTTCAGCCATCCTTGCCGTGCCGACAGGTGTCGGACTGGCGAAAGGACTGTTCCAGAGTGGCCGGCAGCTGCAAATCACACTTTAGAGGGATCAAGCACTACTACCTGCTGGCTATAGTCCGCTCAAGGAATTTTTAAGAACGGAGCGCGCACAAAACGGGGCGATGCAACTTTGGCGTGACGTCGGAACCACTTGGCTTGCGGTCACCCACAACGTTTTTAAAAGTACTCAGCCATAACAATAATGCACATGGAGTAGCGTCGATGACATCAGTAAACCAGTTCTGGCGCCGGGCGAAACTGCCCCTGGCGGTCAGTCTTGCCTCTTCGCTCGCCGGGCCTGCATTCGGCGTCAGTTTCAACGTCGGTGAGATCGAGGGTCAATTCGACTCATCCCTGTCGATCGGAGCCAGTTGGTCTACTCAGAGCCCCAACAAAAACCTCATCGGCGTCAATAACGGGGGCCACGGCCTGTCCCAGACCTCTGATGACGGTCACAACAACTTCAAGAGCGGCGAAACCTTCTCGAAGATCTTCAAGGGCATCCATGACCTTGAATTGAAATACGGCGACACCGGCGTCTTCGTCCGGGGCAAATACTGGTACGACTTCGAACTCAAGGATGAAAGCCGCGAGTTCAAAGACATCAGCGACAGCAATCGCAAGGAGGGTGCCAAGTCCTCCGGCGGCCAGATCCTCGACGCCTTCGTCTACCACAATTACGCCATCGCCGATCAGCCGGGTTCCGTGCGTCTGGGCAAGCAGGTCGTGAGCTGGGGGGAAAGTACTTTCATCGGCGGCGGCATCAACTCGATCAACCCGATCGATGTGTCCGCGTTCCGTCGTCCCGGTGCCGAGGTCAAGGAAGGCCTGATCCCGGTCAACATGTTCTACGTGTCCCAGAGCCTGACCGACAATCTGTCGGCCGAAGCCTTCTATCAGCTGGAATGGGACCAGACAGTTGTCGATAACTGCGGCACCTTTTTCTCCCAGCCGGACATCATTGCCGACGGTTGCGACAATAACCTGCGCGTGCTGAACAAGCGCTCGACCATTCCGGCCATCGCATTGGGCCCATTGGCCAACGCGGGCGTCGACGTCAACGAAGAAGGTGTACTGGTGCGTCGTGGTCCTGACCGCGATGCGCGGGACAGCGGCCAGTGGGGCGCGTCCTTGAAGTACATGTTCGATCCGCTCGACACCGAGTTCGGCGCGTACTTCATGAACTACCACAGCCGGGCGCCGATCTTCAGCGCCACAGGTGCTCCGCAATCGATCTACAACGGCGTGGCAGCTTTACCGGCGGCGTTCCGTGCGCTGGGGCCGCTGGTGGTCGCCGGTAATTCCGAGTACTTCGTCGAGTACCCGGAAGACATCCGTCTCTACGGTTTGAGCTTCTCCACCACGCTGCCTACCGGTACGGCGTGGAGCGGTGAGATCAGCTACCGTCCGAACGCGCCAGTGCAGCTCAACTCCACCGACATCCTGTTTGCCGGCGTACGCCCATTGGGCGGTGCCTTGGCCAACGCTTCGCTGCTCCCCGGTGTACCGGGTCAGGATTTGCACGGCTATCGCCGCAAGGAAATCACCCAGTTCCAGACCACGCTGACGCACTTTTTCGATCAGGTCATGGGCGCCAGCCGTCTGACCCTGGTGGGCGAAGTGGGCGTGACCCATGTTGGCGGCCTGGAAAGCAGCTCCGAAATCCGTTACGGCCGTGACCCGGTCTACGGTCCTGGTGAACTGCCGGCTACCGGCGGCCTCAACACCTGCTCGGCGATCCTCAACACCAGCACCATCAACGGTGCCGGCGCGGGTACTGCAACCAACAACCGCAGCCGTAATTGCGAAGACGAGGGCTTCACCACGGCGATGTCGTGGGGTTATCGCGGTCGCGCCATCTGGGAATACAACGACGTATTCGCCGGTGTGAACCTCAAGCCGAACGTGGCCTGGTCCCACGACGTGAGCGGTTACTCGCCTGGCCCTGGCGGCAACTTCGAGGAAGGTCGTAAAGCGGTGAGCCTGGGTGTCGATGCCGAATACCAGAACACCTACACCGCGAGCCTGGCCTACACCAACTTCTTCGACGGCAAGTACACCACCGTGGATGATCGCGACTTCGTTGCGCTCAGCTTCGGCGTGAACTTCTAAGCACTGTATTTTCAGGACGAACACATTTATGAAAATAACAAAGAGTCTGTTCCACGTTGGTGTTCTGGGGCTGTCGCTGCTGGCAACCGGCGTCATGGCGGCGGTCCCGGCAGCCGAAGCGGACAAGCTGGGCAAGAGCCTGACCCCGATGGGCGCCGAGATGGCGGGTAACGCCGACGGTTCGATCCCGGCCTGGAAACCCATGCCGAAAAACGCCGGTGCCGTGGACAGCAAGGGTTTCCTGGCTGATCCGTTCGCGAGTGAAAAACCGCAGTTCACCATCACCGCGCAAAACGTTGACCAGTACAAGGACAAGCTCGCGCCGGGCCAGTACGCGATGTTCAAGCGCTACCCGGAAACCTTCAAGATGCCGGTCTACCCGTCCCATCGCGGTGCCACCGTGCCGGATGAGGTGTTGGCCTCGATCAAGAAGAACGCCACCAACACTAACCTGGTGTCCGGTGGCAACGGTCTGGAAAACTTCGAAACCGCGATCCCGTTCCCGATTCCGAAAAGTGGCGTTGAAGTCATCTGGAACCACATCACCCGTTATCGCGGCGGCAGTGTGACCCGTCTGATCACCCAGGCCACGCCGCAGCCGAATGGCTCGTTCAGCCTGGTGTACTTCGAGGACCAGTTCGTGTTCCGCGACAAGATGAAGGATTACGACCCGAAAAATCCGGGCAACATCCTGTTCTACTTCAAGCAGAAAGTGACCGCGCCGGCGCGTCTGGCCGGTGGTGTGCTGCTGGTACACGAAACCCTCGACCAGGTTAAAGAACCGCGTTCGGCGTGGGTCTACAACGCCGGGCAACGCCGTGTGCGTCGTGCGCCGCAAGTGTCCTATGACGGGCCCGGTACCGCTGCCGATGGCCTGCGTACCTCCGACAACCTGGACATGTACAACGGTGCGCCGGATCGCTATGACTGGAAGCTCGAAGGCAAGAAAGAGATGTACGTCGCCTCCAACAGCTACAAGCTCGACTCGCCGCAATTGAAGTACGCCGACATCATCAAGGCCGGCCATATCAACCAGGACCTGACTCGCTATGAGCTGCGCAGGGTCTGGCATGTGGTTGCGACCCTGAAGGAAGGTCAGCGTCACATCTACGCCAAACGTGACTTCTACATCGACGAAGACACCTGGCAGGCGGCGGTGGTCGACCACTACGACGGTCGCGGGCAACTGTGGCGTGTCGCCGAGGCTCATTCCGAGAACTACTACGACAAGCAAGTGCCGTGGTACGCCCTCGAAACCCTGTACGACCTGCAATCGGGCCGCTACCTGGCCCTGGGCATGAAGAACGAAGAGAAGTCGGCATATAACTTTGGCTTCACTGCCAGCACCGCAGACTTCACGCCGGCAGCATTGCGTCAGGAAGGCGTTCGCTAATACGGTGTAACCCGAGGCCGCATCCTCGTAAAAACGCCCCGACTGGTTCGGGGCGTTTTTTTATCGGAATTTTGTATCAGGGCGCACTTGTTAACGCGGGGGGGCTCGCGGAACAGTCGGTGACTGTGATGGCCCTTTCGCGAGCAAGCCCGCTCCCACATTGGATCTTCGGTGGACAGACAATCTGTGAGCAATGGAGATCCAGTGTGGGAGCGGGCTTGCTCGCGAAGGGAGCGACATGGTCTGTCGGAAAAACTGCACCTCAGGCTTGGCAACTTTTGTTCGTAGTCTTTTTGTAGCCATTTGTAGCAATAACCTTCAATAGCTCTTCGTTTACCGCTAGGCTGCGGACATCCGTAACGCCGCCATCAGCCTTTCAAACAAGAGCCGGCCATGACTGATCTGCCTCCATTTCCGGGCCCTGCAAGCGTAGCCGTCGCCACATTGGACGGGCGCTTTTTCCGGCCTCCGCTGCCCGACGGCCATGTGCTGCGGCCGCGTTTGTGCGAGCGTCTGAGCGCCGGCCTCGGTGGCAGGCTATTGCTGGTCAGCGCGCCAGCGGGGTTTGGCAAGAGTTCATTAGCGGTGGAGTTTTGCCAAGGGTTGCCGGGTCACTGGCAAAGCCTGTGGCTGGGGTTGAGTCCTCGGGACAGCGATCCCGGTCGTTTTCTTGAGCGCCTGCTCGAAGGTCTTCAGGAATATTTTCCGCAACTGGGCCGCCAGGCGCTGGGGCTGCTGAAAATGCGCCAACGTCATCAGCCGTTCGCCTTCGAAGAATGGCTGGACGGTTTGCTCGATGAACTGGCCGTGCACCTTTCACCCACTACGCCGCTGTTACTGGTACTCGATGACTATCATCTGGCCCAGGGCCCGGTGCTTGATCGTTGCCTGCAATTTTTTCTCAATCATTTACCCGATGGTCTGCTGGTCATGGTCACCAGTCGGCAACGTCCCGACTGGCATCTGGCACGCCTGCGACTGTCTAGGCAACTGCTCGAGTTACATGAACAGGATCTTCGACTCACCCACGATGAAACCCTGAGCCTGCTTGATCGGCACAGCATTTCATTACGTGGCGAGGCGCTGGAGAGTTTGATCCAGCGCAGCGAAGGCTGGGTGGCCGGGCTGCGTTTCTGGTTACTGGCGGCCTCCGAGGCGGGCAGCGAGGGAGCATTGCCCCAATCGCTGTACGGTGGGGAAGGGCTGATTCGCGATTACCTGCTCGAAGAAGTCATCGATTGCCTGCCCGCCGAGGTGCAGTCATTTCTGTACGAGACCGCGCCTCAAGAGCGCTTTTGCAGCGAGTTGTGCGACGCCGTGCGCGAAGCCCATGACAGTGCCGAGATCCTGCGTTTCCTGCTGGCGCATCAGGTGTTTCTGGTGCCGCTGGACGAACACGGTCACTGGTATCGCTATCACCACCTGTTTTCCGACCTGCTGCGCAGCCGGCCCACCGCCCAGGCGATGGTGCCGACGGCCAGCTTGCATCTGCGTGCCTGCCGCTGGTTCAACTCTCAAGGGTTACTCGATGAGGCGGTGGAGCAGGCGTTGCGTGCCGGGCATCTGGATGTTGCGGCGAATCTGGTGCAAAACCTCTCCGAAGAACAGCTGCTGGCCGAGCAGAACGTCGGCATGCTGTTGCGCTGGAAAATGGACCTGCCCGACAGCCTGCTGATCAGCACACCACGGCTCATCGTGCTCTACAGCTGGGCGTTGGGGCTGGCCTGCCAGCTGGACGCCGCCGAGGAGCTGGCCAGCCATTTGAGCCGCTTCTTGCCGGCGCCGTCGGCTACTGCGCAAAAATCCATGCTGGCGCAATGGCTGGCTCTGAGCGGCATCATCGCCCGGGGCCGAGGCAATCGCGAGCTGACGTTGCGCTATTGCACCGAAGCGCTGGAGAGCCTGCCGGCCAAACGCTATGGGCAACGCCTGATGTGCCTCTCTACATTGTCGAACCTGGCCATTGCCGACAGCGACCTCTGGCGTGCCCGGGGGTTGAATCGTGAGTCCCTTGAACTGGCACAACGAGTCGGTAATCCATTGTTCGAGGCGCTGGCCCATTACGACCGCGCCCGTGTGCTGCAGGCGCGTGGGGAGATTCTTCGCTCACTGGATGAAGTCCGCCAGGGGCTGCAACGCCTGCAAGGCTTATCCCCGCAACGGCTGTACGCAGTGCGCGCGCGGCTGATTTTATACGAGGGATTTTTGCTGGCTCTGCGCTTGCAACCCCAGGCTGCGCGGGCACGTTTGCAAGCAGGGTTGGGCGAAGCCCGGGCCTGTCGCGACATCAGCGTGCTGATCGGCCATTGCGTGATCGCACGGCTGGATGGCCACAACGGCCAATTCGCAAAAGCCTTCGCCGAACTCGCCGAGGCCGAGCGCCTGATGCACATCTGGGACGTCCCGCCGATTTACTACCTGGCGATGATCACTCTGGTCAAATGCGAACTCTGGCTGGCCCAGGGCCGCACCGACCTCGCCGAAGCCTGGCTCACGCGATTGGGTCAGACTTACAACGGCGAGCATCCGGCGGCCCCCCCGGAGTTCCATCCGCAACTGCCGCTGCACATTGAACTGCAACAGGCGGTGCTGGACATGATGAAGGGCCAGCCCATGCTCGCCGAAGGGCGATTGAATGCGTTGCATGAACACGGTCAGCACAGCGGCCGGCAGATGCTCAGCGTGATGGCGCTCAGTCAGAAAATCATGCTGTTGCTGGCGGGCGGGCGCGAATCCGAGGCGCGCAAGGCGCTGGCCCAGGCTTTGGAAGCGGCCGCCGGAGGCGTCCTGCAACCGTTTGATCCATTGCTGGCCGAGCACTCGGACTGGCTGCGCGGGCAACTCCAACTCTGTGCACCGACGGCCGTTTCGCTAAGTCTCTCGGAAAAACTTCCAGCCATGGCCTCTCGGCCGGTGGTGGAATCATCGCCAGCTGCCGAACAGCTCAGTACGCGTGAACTGGCCGTTCTGCGACTGATCGCCCAAGGGTGTTCGAACCAGGAAATCAGCGATCAGTTGTTTATTTCGCTGCACACGGTGAAAACCCATGCCAGTCATATCAACAGTAAGTTGGGGGTAGAACGCAGGACCCAGGCGGTGGCAAGGGCGAAGGAGTTGGGGGTGTTGGGGTAACGCACTTTTACGATGCACATGGGGTAAATGGATCAAGGCAATTCTGTGCCAAAATTAGCCAATCCTGATTCCCGAGCGTGCCCCGATGTCCCAGCAACCCACCCTCATCCGCGAAACCTTCCCCGTCGGCCCCCTCCAATGCAACTGCACAATCATCGGCGACCCGATCACCAAAAAAGCCATCGTCGTCGACCCGGGCGGCAATCACGAACTGATCCTCGCGCGCCTTGACGCGTTGGGCCTGAAGGTGGTCAGCATCATTCATACCCACGCGCACCTGGATCACTTCCTTGCTTCCGGGCAGCTCAAGGAGAAAACCGGCGCGACTTTGCACCTGCATAAAGAAGATCAATTCCTCTGGGACAACCTGGAGATGCAGTGCCAGATGTTCGGTGTGCCTTATACCCCCGTGCCATCGCCAGATCGCTGGTTGGCCGACGATGAGGAGCTGGCTTGCGGGTGTGGCGTGGCGTTGCACACGCCGGGTCATACGCCAGGTTCCATGAGCTTTTGGTTTTCAGAGGCTAAGCTGCTGATAGCCGGTGATACGCTTTTCAAGCGAGGGGTAGGGCGCACGGATTTATGGGGAGGCGATCAGGCGACTCTCGTGCGTTCGATCAAGCAACGGTTGTATACCCTCGACGAAGAGGCGACGGTGGTGACCGGTCATGGTCCGGACACGTGTCTGGGCGATGAAATGCGCGGTAACCCCTTTGTACGAGCCTGAAGATGCAGTTGTGAAAGGCACGACGGAATTTTTGGCGTTGGCCATGATCCAACGCCCGCAAAGGTTCATTGCTTAAGTCCGCTGCACCACAGAATGCAAAAAAAAGTAGGAGCTCTCCATGTTCACCTCGCGTCGTTTGATTATTGTCGCTACTGCCGTGGCTTTGTTGTCCGGTTGCGCATCGCAGAACCCTTATGACAGCCAGGGTCAGGCTGATGGCGGCTCTACGGGCATGAGCAAAACCGCCAAATACGGTGGCCTCGGTGCCTTGGCCGGTGCGCTGGCCGGTGCTGCCATCAGTCACGATAACCGTGGCAAGGGCGCGCTGATTGGCGCCGCCGTGGTGGGGGCTTCTGCCGCCGGTTACGGTTACTACGCCGACCAGCAGGAGAAAAAATTGCGGGCCAGCATGGCCAACACTGGGGTTGAAGTGCAGCGTCAAGGCGATCAGATCAAGCTGATCATGCCGGGCAACATCACATTCGCCACCGATTCGGCGAACATCGCGTCGGGCTTCTACCAGCCGCTGAACAACCTGGCGGGCTCGCTCAAGGAGTTCAACCAGAACCAGATCGAGATCGTCGGCTACACCGACAGCACTGGCAGCCGTCAGCACAACATGGACTTGTCCCAGCGTCGTGCCCAGAGTGTGGCGACTTACCTGACCTCCCAGGGTGTCAGCGGTGCCAACCTGACAGCACGCGGTGCCGGGCCGGATAACCCGATTGCCAGCAATGGTGATGTGAATGGCCGGGCTCAGAACCGTCGCGTCGAGGTCAACCTGAAGCCGATTCCTGGTCAGGAGTATCAGCAGCAGGGTCAACCTGTTCAGCAATATCAGTAACAGCCTGACTGAATCCCAGGCTTACAAAAAAAACGCTCGATCCTCTACAGATCGGGCGGTTTTTTGTTTTTGTCAGTTAGGGCCTCTTCGCGAGCAAGCCCGCTCCCACATTCGACCGAGTTCTCTCAGGGGTATGCGGTCAAAATGTGGGAGCGGGCTTGCTCGCGAAGAGGCCCGGACAGGCAACGCAAAATAGCAACAGAAACAAAAAAGCCCTCGAACAATCGCTTGTCCGAGGGCTTTTTGTGTCGCGCGAAACCTGATTACTTCTTCAGGCCGTAATGCTCATCGAGCATGCCCGGCGCGTTCGGGGCTTTGGGGGCGTAGTCGCGAGGCGGTTCCTGATCGCGCGGTGGCGTCAGGCGTTCCCGTGGAGACTGCACCGCGTCGGCGTGCAAGGCAGCCAGCAAGCGTTGGCGAGTCTGCTCGTCCAGGGCCAGACGGTTGGCGCCCTCGGCGAGATGATCCTGCACTTCCTGATAGCTCGCAGTCAGTTTCTTGACCAGGTTTGCAGTGCTGTTGAAGTGGGTGACCACTTCGTTCTGATAACTGTCAAAACGTTCCTGAATGTCATCCAGCTGACGTTGCGTGCTGCTAGGCGCGGCATTTGGCACCAGGCGAGCGATCAGGAATCCAATGGCGACACCCACAACCAGGGCAAGAGTCGGCAACAACCAAACTAAGAGCGAGTGTTCCACGAGTCCTTCCTCTATAAACGGCTTTGCTTTACGTTAACGGCTCAAACCTGCGCTGTATACCGCGATTCACTCGCAATAGAATTGGCACAGACAATTGGCTAGACGAGTCGACCCGATTCGAGGTCACGGAGTTCCTTCCTTGCTTATGCGCGAAACCCCTGTAGTGATTGATGGCCCGGTCGGCCAACTGGAAGCCCTGTATTTAGATAGCGAGCAGCAGCCACGTGGCCTGGCGCTGATCTGCCACCCGAACCCGGTGCAGGGCGGCACCATGCTCAACAAAGTCGTCTCGACCTTGCAACGCACCGCGCGCGACGCCGGTTTGATTACCTTGCGGTTCAATTACCGTGGCGTCGGTGCCAGTGAAGGCATGCACGACATGGGCACTGGCGAAGTCGACGATGCCCAGGCGGCGGCCGAGTGGCTGCGGGCCAGGCATCCTGAAATACCTTTGACTCTGTTCGGTTTTTCCTTTGGCGGATTTGTTGCAGCAAGTCTCGGCGGACGCCTGGAAGCCAAGGGCGAGCAGCTCAAGCACTTGTTCATGGTGGCGCCCGCCGTCATGCGCTTGGGCGATCAGGATCAACTGCCGCAACAAGGTACATTGACTCTGATCCAGCCGGAAACCGACGAAGTCATCGATCCGCAGCTCGTTTACGACTGGTCCGACGCACTCGAGCGCCCCCATGAGCTGCTGAAAGTGGCAGAATGCGGACACTTTTTTCATGGCAAGCTGACCGATCTCAAGGATCTGATCCTGCCGCGTCTTTCGAATTGATTGCAGTCTGACAAGCGATTACCCATGACGACTCGTACCCGTATCCTCACCGGCATCACCACCACCGGCACGCCGCACCTGGGCAACTACGCTGGCGCTATCCGTCCGGCGATCATCGCCAGCCGTGACAGCAATGCCGATTCGTTCTACTTCCTGGCCGACTACCACGCCCTGATCAAATGCGATGACCCGCTGCGCATCCAGCGCTCGCGTCTGGAAATCGCCGCGACCTGGCTGGCCGGCGGCCTGGACGTGGACCGCGTGACGTTCTATCGCCAGTCCGACATCCCGGAAATCCCAGAACTGACCTGGCTGCTGACCTGCGTGGCCGCCAAGGGCCTGCTCAATCGCGCGCATGCCTACAAGGCCTCGGTGGACAAGAACGTCGAAACCGGCGAAGACCCGGATGCCGGCATCACCATGGGCTTGTACAGTTACCCGGTGTTGATGGCTGCGGACATTCTGATGTTCAACGCCCACAAGGTGCCGGTCGGTCGTGACCAGATCCAGCACGTGGAAATGGCCCGGGACATCGGCCAGCGCTTCAATCACTTGTTCGGCCAGGGCAAAGAGTTCTTCACCATGCCTGAAGCGCTGATCGAGGAAAGCGTCGCCACCTTGCCGGGCCTCGACGGTCGCAAGATGTCGAAGAGCTACGACAACACCATTCCGTTGTTCAGCAGCGCCAAAGAGATGAAAGACGCGATTTCGCGGATTGTCACCGACTCCCGTGCCCCGGGCGAAGCCAAGGATCCGGACAATTCGCACCTGTTCACCTTGTTCCAGGCTTTCGCTACGCCGGCACAATCCGACGAATTCCGCAGCGAATTGCTCCAGGGCCTGGGTTGGGGCGAGGCGAAGAATCGTCTGTTCCAACTGCTCGACAGCGAATTGGGCGAATCCCGCGAGCGTTATCACCAGCTGATCGAACGCCCGGCGGATCTGGAAGACATGTTGCAGCTCGGCGCCAAAAAGGCCCGCTCGGTTGCGACGCCGTTCCTCCACGAACTGCGTGAAGCGGTCGGCCTGCGTTCTTTCGTCGCTCAGACCCAAGTCGCAGCGACCACCAAGAAGAAAGCCGCGAAAGCCGCGCGCTTCGTCAGCTTCCGTGAAGATGACGGCAGTTTCCGCTTCCGTCTGCTGGCGGCCGATGGCGAGCAACTGTTGCTGTCGCGCAATTTCGCCGACGGTAAAACCGCAGGGCAAGTGACCAAGCAACTGCAATCCGGTCAAGCCTTGGACGTGCGCAGTGAAGACCTGAGCTTCAGCGTCTGGCTGGAAGGCGAGTGCGTTGCCGACAGCCCGGCCTTCGCCGACAGCGCTGCTCGCGACGCTGCCATCGGTGCTTTGCGCGTTGCCCTGACACCGGTTCAGGAATAATCAACGGCTCGGTCCGACCAAGGGCCGATTGCCATTCCCACGGGCCGTCGCTACAGTGACGGCCCGTTTTTGTTGCCTTGCTAACGAATTATGACGCCCCTAGAACGATATCAAGCTGATCTGAAACGCCCGGAATTCTTCCATGACGCCGCGCAGGAAACTGCCGTGCGCCATTTGCAGCGCCTGTACGACGATCTGGTCGCGGCCTCGCAGAACAAGCCAGGCCTGCTCGGCAAACTGTTTGGCAAGAAAGACCAGGTGCCGGTCAAGGGCCTGTACTTCTGGGGCGGCGTTGGTCGCGGCAAGACTTACCTGGTCGACACTTTCTTCGAAGCGCTGCCGTTCAAGGAAAAGACCCGCACTCACTTCCACCGCTTCATGAAGCGTGTGCATGAAGAGATGAAGACCCTGGGCGGCGAGAAGAACCCGCTGACCATCATCGCCAAGCGTTTCTCCGACGAGTCGCGAGTGATCTGTTTCGATGAGTTTTTCGTCTCCGATATCACCGACGCAATGATCCTTGGCACGTTGATGGAAGAGTTGTTCAAGAACGGCGTGACCCTGGTCGCGACCTCGAACATCGTGCCCGACGGCCTGTACAAGGACGGCCTGCAGCGTGCGCGTTTCCTGCCGGCCATTGCGCTGATCAAGCAGAACACCGAGATCGTCAACGTCGACAGTGGCGTCGATTACCGTCTGCGTCACCTCGAGCAAGCGGAACTGTTCCACTTTCCACTGGATGACGCTGCCCAGGAAAGCCTGCGCAAGAGCTTCCGGGCCTTGACGCCGGAATGCACGGCAGCCATCGAGAACGATGTACTGGTGATCGAGAACCGTGAAATCCGTGCCGTGCGCACCTGCGATGACGTGGCCTGGTTCGACTTCCGCGAACTCTGTGACGGCCCACGCAGCCAGAACGATTACATCGAACTGGGGAAAATCTTCCACGCCGTGTTGCTCAGCGATGTCGAGCAGATGAGCGTCACCACCGACGACATCGCGCGACGCTTCATCAACATGGTCGACGAGTTCTACGACCGTAACGTGAAGCTGATCATTTCTGCCGAAGTCGAGCTCAAAGACCTCTACACCGGCGGTCGCCTGAACTTCGAATTCCAGCGCACGCTTAGCCGTCTGCTGGAAATGCAGTCACACGAATTCCTGTCCCGGGCGCATAAGCCGTAGGATGGTTCGGAAAATAAAAAAGGGCCTGCAATGCAGGCCCTTTTTTGTGCGCACCGAAGAACCCATGTGGGAGCGGGCTTGCTCGCGAAAGCGGTCTGACATTCAACATTGATGTCGACTGAACCACCGCCTTCGCGAGCAAGCCCGCTCCCACATTGGATTTGTGTTCAGTCCTTAAGCCGCTTGCTGAAACTGCTGCCGATACTGGTTCGGCGACAACTCTGTGTGTTGGCGGAACAGTCGCGCAAAGAAACTCGCGTCATCGTAACCGACCTCATAACTGATGGTCTTGATGCTCTTGCGGCTGCCGGACAACAAACCCTTGGCCGTCTCGATGCGCAGTCGCTGCAGGTAATGCAGCGGTTTGTCGCCGGTAGCGGTCTGGAAACGACGCATGAAGTTGCGGATGCTCATGCCGTGTTCGCGGGCCACGTCTTCGAAGCGAAACTTGTCGGCGAAGTGTTCTTCGAGCCAATGCTGGATCTGCAGGATGATCACGTCCTGGTGCAGCTTCTGCCCGCCGAAACCGATCCGCCCCGGCGCATAGCTGCGCTGCACTTCGTAAAGAATGTCACGGGCCACGGCCTGGGCCACGTTGGCGCCGCAAAAACGCTCGATCAAATAAATGTAGAGATCGCAGGCCGAGGTGGTGCCGCCGGCGCAATACAGGTTGTCGGCGTCGGTCAGGTGTTTGTCCTGATTGAGCTGGACCTGGGGGAAGCGCTCGGCAAACGCATTGAAGAAGCGCCAGTAGGTTGTCGCTTCCTTGCCATCGAGCAACCCGGCCTCGGCCAGCCAAAACACGCCGGTAGCTTCGCCACACAACACGGCGCCGCGTGCATGCTGCTGACGCAGCCATGGCAGGACCTGTGGATAACGTTTGCAGAGCGTGTCGAAATCGTCCCAGAACGCGGGAAGGATGATGATGTCGGCATTTTCCAGGCCGCCGTCCACCGGCATGATCACGTCGCTGAAGCTGTTCACCGGTTTGCCGTCGGGGCTGACCAGCCGGGTTTCGAACGCCGGTGTCAGGCCGTGGCCCAGTTGTTTGCCATAGCGCAGGCTGGCCAGATGGAAGAAATCCTTGGCTTGCATGAGGGTGGAAGCGAAAACCCGGTCGATAGCCAGGATGCTGACGCGCCGCAAGGGCGTGGAGACTTGGTTAGACATAATTCAACTTTATTCTTATAGGGGAAAGTGGTCACCAGACGGCTGGATCGTCTTATTTTTTGTCGGATGTGTCCAGTGTCCTGTATCGGAAGCGAGGCTTAGTCTCTAAAGGTCAATTCCGGCTAACAATAACCATAGGTGCCGCATGATCCCCAGAACCTTGTTCAGTTCCGAGCACGAACTTTTTCGCGACAGCGTGCGAACGTTCCTCGAAAAAGAGGCCGTGCCGTTCCATGGGCAATGGGAAAAACAAGGCTATATAGACCGCCAACTCTGGAACAAGGCAGGGGAGGCGGGGATGCTTTGTTCGCATCTGCCGGAAGAATACGGCGGGCTGGGGGCAGACTTTCTCTACAGCGCGGTGGTGATCGAGGAGGTCGGCCGCCTGGGGCTGACCGGCATCGGTTTTTCACTTCATTCGGACATTGTTGCGCCTTACATACTGCATTACGGCAGTGAAGCGCTGAAACACAAATACCTGCCCAAACTGGTGTCTGGCGAGATGGTCACCGCGATTGCCATGACCGAGCCGGGTGCCGGTTCCGACCTGCAAGGGGTGAAAACCACCGCTGTGCTGGATGGCGACGAATACGTGATCAACGGTTCGAAGACCTTCATCACCAATGGCTTTCTGGCGGATTTGGTGATCGTCGTGGCCAAGACCGATCCAAAGGCAGGAGCGAAGGGCACCAGTCTGTTTCTGGTCGAGGCCAACACGCCAGGCTTCGCCAAGGGCAAGCGTCTGGAAAAGGTCGGCATGAAGGCTCAGGACACCTCGGAGCTATTCTTCCAGGACGTTCGGGTACCGAAGGAAAACCTGCTGGGCCAGGCCGGGATGGGCTTCGCTTACTTGATGCAGGAACTGCCGCAGGAGCGTCTGACGGTCGCGGTAGGTGGCTTGGCGTCAGCTGAAGCGGCGTTGCAATGGACGCTGGATTACACCCGTGAGCGCAAGGCTTTCGGCAAGGCCATCGCCGACTTCCAGAACACTCGCTTCAAACTCGCTGAAATGGCGACCGAAATCCAGATCGGCCGGGTTTTTGTCGATCGCTGCCTGGAACTGCATCTGCAAGGCAAACTCGACGTGCCGACGGCGGCGATGGCCAAGTACTGGGGCACTGACCTGCAATGCAAGGTGCTCGATGAGTGCGTACAGTTGCATGGTGGTTACGGGTTCATGTGGGAATACCCGATCGCCCGGGCGTGGGCGGATGCGCGGGTGCAGCGGATCTATGCCGGGACCAATGAGATCATGAAGGAGATTATTGCGCGGTCGCTTTGATGGTGTGGTGAATTCGAGATCGCCTTCGCGCAAGCCCGCTCCCACATGGGGTCTGTGTCGATGCACAAATATGTGCATCAACACTGATCAACTGTGGGAGCGGGCTTGCTCGCGAAGGCTTTTCACCTGGCTATCAAGGTGCAGGATTCGGATGGTCCTGGTGAATCGCCTCGATCCCCGCCAACACTTCGTCGGAAAGTTTCAGCTCGAAGCTGGCAATGTTGCTGTCCAGTTGCTCAAGCGTGGTGGCACCAATGATGTTGCTGGTGACGAACGGTTGCTGTGTGACGAAGGCCAGTGCCATTTGTGCCGGATCCAGACCGTGTTCACGAGCCAATGCCACATAACGGCTGCACGCTGCCTCTGACTGAGGATTGAAGTAGCGGCTGAAGCGGCTGTAGAGGCTCAGGCGACCTTTGGGCGGACGCGCGCCACCTTCGTACTTGCCCGACAGGAAACCGAACGCCAGCGGCGAGTAGGCGAGCAGGCCGCACTGTTCGCGGATGGCGATTTCCGCCAGGCCGACTTCGAAGCTGCGATTGAGCAGGTTGTAGGGGTTCTGGATCGATACGGCGCGCGGCCAGCCACGGGCTTCGGCGAGGGCGAGGAAACGCATGGTGCCCCACGGCGTTTCGTTGGACAGGCCGATGTGGCGGATCTTGCCGGCCTTGACCTGTTCGTCCAGTGCTTCGAGGGTGTCTTCCAGCGGGGTGAGGTTGACTTCGCTCGTGTGCTTGTAGCCCAGTTGTCCGAAGAAATTGGTACTGCGTTCAGGCCAGTGCAGCTGATAGAGATCGATGTAGTCGGTCTGCAAGCGCTTGAGGCTTGCATCCACGGCCTGGACGATGTTCTCGCGGTTGTGCTTGAGGTTTTTGTCGCGGATGTAGTCGATGGTGTTGCCGGGGCCGGCGATCTTGCTCGCCAGGATCCAGTCGGCGCGATCGCCGCGACTTTTGAAGTAGTTGCCGATGTAGCGCTCGGTGGTGGCGTAGGTTTCGGCCTTGGGTGGCACCGGGTACATTTCGGCGGTGTCGATGAAATTGATGCCCGCGCTCTTGGCTCGTTCGATCTGTGCGAAGGCTTCAGCCTCGCTGTTTTGCTCGCCCCAGGTCATGGTGCCGAGGCAGATTGCACTCACGTTCAGATTGGTTCGGCCTAGCTGGCGATAGTCCATCGGGTGCTCCTTGGGCAAAACAATCATAAAAGCAGGTTGAAATATTTTTCGCAATCTGCATAATTGCGCACCTCTTTCTGCAGTGGAAGTATCCACCAGGTGCAACGACTTGCCACGGGTTTCCCGGGTCAGGCCGACGGCCACG
>NZ_JBIVCD010000043.1:0-16396 GCF_044746425.1 Pseudomonas sp. NPDC086112
AGCCTGGCTAACCGACGTCTGGCATTCGACCGTACTCGTTCGAAAGCTATCGTTGGTAAGCTCTTCAACGACCTGGGCAAGCGTTACGCAACCCGTGAGGGTGGCTACCTGCGCATCCTCAAGTGCGGCTTCCGCACTGGCGACAACGCGCCTATGGCGTACGTCGAGTTGGTTGATCGTCCTGTCGGCGGTGAAGCTGTATCCGCTGAGTAAGACGTCAGTCTGAAACAAAGAACCGGGCCTAGTGCCCGGTTTTTTGTGCGTGTCAGAAAACGCGCTGTTCGTACAAGCTTCCTTGCGGTTCATGCCTTCAGTATATGAGCGGGATTGTTGGTAGTATTTTTCTATTGATGTCTGCAAATTAATGAATTTGTAGGTGCCATGATTGATGGTCAATACTCCCTCCCACGCCGATTAGCCGGCAGCTCCAAAACTGACAGAGGATGAGATCGCATGAGCCAAAACAAAACGCTTACGACCGCCAGTGGCGCTCCTGTCGCCGACAACCAGAATTCCCGCTCCGCCGGCCCTCGTGGCCCTTTGCTGCTCGACGATTTCCACCTGATCGAGAAGCTTGCGCATTTCAACCGTGAAAACATTCCTGAGCGTCGTGTACACGCCAAAGGTTCGGGTGCTTACGGTACGTTCACCGTAACTCGCGATATCACTCAATACACCAGTGCCAAGCTGTTTGAATCCGTCGGCAAACAAACCCCGACATTCTTGCGATTCTCCACTGTGGGCGGCGAACGCGGTTCGGCTGACACTGAGCGTGATCCACGCGGTTTTGCCCTGAAGTTCTACACAGAAGAAGGCAACTGGGACATCGTTGGCAACAACACGCCGGTGTTCTTCATTCGCGACCCGCTGAAATTCCCCGACTTTATCCACACCCAAAAGCGCCTGCCGCAAAGCAACCTGAAAAGCGCGCAGGCGATGTGGGATTTCTGGTCGCATTCGCCTGAGGCGTTGCACCAGATCACTATCCTGTTCTCGGACCGCGGCATCCCTGACGGCTATCGCCACATGCATGGCTTCGGCAGCCATACCTACAGCCTGATCAACGCCAATGGCGAGCGTCACTGGGTGAAGTGGCACTACAAAACCAGGCAAGGGATCAAGAACCTCGCTCCGGCAGAAGCAGCACGCCTGGCGGGTACTGATCCGGATTACGCGCAACGTGATCTGTTCGGCGCCATTGAGCGCGGTGATTTCCCGAAATGGAGTGTCAATATCCAGATCATGACCGAGGCTCAGGCTGCGGCTCACTACGAGAACCCGTTCGACGTGACCAAGACCTGGTCGCAGAAAGAGTTCCCATTGATCGAGGTGGGTGAGCTTGAACTCAACCGCAATCCGCTGAACTACTTCGCTGAAGTCGAGCAGGCGGCGTTCGGCCCGAGCAACATGGTCCCGGGTGTCGGTCTGTCGCCTGACCGCATGCTGCAAGGTCGCGTGTTCGCTTACGCTGACGCTCACCGCTATCGTGTGGGGACCAATCACCAGCAGCTGCCGGTGAACGCGCCTCGCAGCCCGGTCAACACTTACCAGCGCGACGGCTCCATGGCGTTTGGCGCCAATGGCGGCGCAGCGCCGAACTACGAACCGAACAGTTACGTAGAATCACCGAAACAGGCACCGCGCTATGCGGAACCTGCTTTGGCCTTGGGCGGCGCGGCTGATCGTTACGATCATCGCGAAGACACCGACTACTACAGCCACGCCGGTGCGTTGTTCCGTTTGATGAGCGAGGAGCAGAAAAACCTGCTGATCAACAACATTGCCGGCGCAATGGCAGGAGTTTCCAGCGATGTGGTTGATCGCCAATTGCAGCATTTCTTCAAGGCCGACCCGGTGTATGGAGAAGCAATCGCAAAGGCACTCAACGTACAGCTTAACTAAGTCTAAACGATAAGCAGAACCGCCCTCATTTGGGCGGTTTTTGCGTTATTTAAGCTGCTTTTCTAAGAATATCTTCGCTTTTATAGCGTCGGGCGAGTGACCTTCCAGTCAGGTTGGTTCAAACTACAGACTTTAAAGCAGGGAGATGTAGGGCGATGCAAGGTCACCCAGACGTAATCGATTACCTCAACACGTTGCTGACAGGCGAACTGGCAGCCCGTGATCAATATTTCGTCCATTCGCGGATGTATGAGGACTGGGGTTTCACCAAGCTCTACGAACGTATCAACCACGAGATGGAAGAAGAAGCCGGGCATGCTGATGCCCTGATGCGTCGTATTCTGATGCTCGAAGGCACGCCTCGCATGCGTCCGGACGACCTTGATGTTGGCACCACTGTGCCGGACATGCTCGCCGCTGACCTGCGCCTGGAATACAAAGTCCGCGCCGCGCTCTGCAAGGGCATTGAACTCTGCGAGCAGCACAAGGACTATGTCAGCCGCGAGATGCTGCGGGTTCAATTGCATGACACCGAAGAAGACCACACCTACTGGCTTGAAAAGCAGATGGGTCTGATCAAGTTGATCGGTCTCGAGAACTACCTGCAATCCCACGCCTGATTGCACCGATACAAAAAGCCCCTGTCACTGAGCAAGTGACAGGGGCTTTTTTTGGAGCCGGATTCAGGCCCGATCACGCTCCAGCAGTGGCTTGAGGTAGAAGCCGGTATGCGACTGCTTCATCTCGGACACTTCTTCAGGCGTACCGACGGCAATGATCTGCCCACCCTTGGAACCACCTTCCGGCCCCAGGTCCACCAACCAGTCGGCCGTCTTGATCACGTCCAGGTTGTGCTCGATCACCACCACGGTATTACCGTGGTCGCGCAGACGATGCAGTACGTCGAGCAGTTGCTGGATATCCGCAAAGTGCAGGCCGGTGGTCGGCTCATCGAGGATGTATAGCGTCTTGCCGGTATCACGCTTGGACAGCTCGCGAGACAGTTTCACCCGCTGGGCTTCACCGCCGGACAGCGTCGTCGCCGATTGCCCCAGCTTGATGTACGAAAGGCCTACGTCCATCAGCGTCTGAAGCTTGCGCGCCAAAGCTGGAACGGCGTCGAAGAACACCCGGGCTTCCTCGATAGTCATCTCGAGGGTTTCGTGGATGCTCTTGCCCTTGTACTTGATCTCCAGCGTCTCGCGGTTGTAGCGCTTGCTCTTGCAGACGTCGCACGGGACATAGATGTCCGGCAGGAAGTGCATTTCCACCTTGATCAGGCCATCGCCCTGACAGGCTTCGCAACGACCACCCTTCACGTTGAAGGAGAAACGCCCCGGCCCATAACCGCGGGAGCGGGATTCCGGCACACCGGCGAACAACTCGCGAATCGGCGTGAACAGCCCGGTATAGGTCGCGGGGTTGGAGCGCGGTGTGCGACCGATCGGGCTCTGGTCGATGTCCACAACCTTGTCCAGATGTTCCAGGCCTTTAATGCTGTCGTGAGCAGCCGCTTCCAGGGTCGTTGCCCCATTGAGTGCGGTAGCGCTCAAAGGAAACAGTGTGTTGTTGATCAGCGTTGACTTGCCTGAACCGGAAACACCCGTCACGCAGGTCAACAGGCCGATCGGAATCTCCAGATCGACATTGCGCAAATTGTTGCCGCGAGCGCCCTTGAGGGCCAGCGACAACTTCTTGTTACGCGGCGTGCGTTTGGCTGGCACTGCGATCTTCACCCGCCCCGACAGGTACTTGCCGGTCAGTGAATCAGGGTGAGCCATGACCTCGGCCGGCGTACCTTCGGCGACGATATGCCCACCGTGTACACCCGCGCCCGGGCCGATATCCACCACATAGTCGGCCAGACGAATCGCATCCTCGTCGTGCTCGACCACGATCACCGTGTTACCGATGTCCCGCAGGTGCTTGAGGGTGCCCAGCAACCGGTCGTTGTCCCGTTGGTGCAGCCCAATTGAGGGTTCGTCGAGGATATACAGAACCCCCACCAGGCCTGCGCCGATCTGGCTAGCCAAGCGAATCCGCTGGGCCTCACCGCCGGACAGCGTGTCGGCACTGCGATCCAATGACAGATAGTCCAGGCCAACGTTGACCAGGAACTGCAAACGCTCGCGGATTTCCTTGAGAATCTTGTCGGCAATTTCGCCACGGCGGCCGGTCAGTTTCAGTACGCCGAAATATTCGCAGGCGTCGCCAATCGGCAGATTGGTAACCGCCGGCAAGGTCTTCTCGCCAACCCACACGTGCCGCGCCTCGCGACGCAGACGAGTGCCGCGGCAATCGGGGCAGGGCTGGGTGCTGAGGAATTTGGCCAGTTCTTCACGGACCGAAGCCGACTCGGTTTCGCGGTAGCGGCGTTCCAGGTTTGGCACGATGCCTTCGAACGGGTGCGAACGTTTGACGATATCGCCACGGTCGTTCAGGTATTTGAAGTCGACGTTCTGCGAGCCACTACCGTGCAGGATGAACTTCTGCTGATCGGCCGGCAGGTCGTTGAACGGCACTTCAAGGCTGAACTTGTAGTGGGCGGCCAACGACCCGAGCATCTGGAAGTAATAGACGTTGCGCCGGTCCCAGCCGCGAATGGCGCCTTCGGCCAGGGTCAGTTCACCATTCACCAGTCGTTTGGTGTCGAAGAACTGTTTAACCCCCAGACCATCGCAGGTCGGGCAGGCGCCGGCCGGGTTGTTGAAGGAAAACAGCTTGGGTTCCAGCTCGCTGATGGCATGGCCACAAATCGGGCAGGCGAAGCGCGCGGAGAAGATGATTTCTTCGCCGGGCTCGTCATCCATTGGCGCCACAAGAGCGATACCGTCTGCCAGTTTCAGCGCGGTCTCGAACGATTCTGCCAGGCGTTGTTGCAAATCGGCGCGGACCTTGAAGCGGTCGACCACGACGTCGATCGAATGCTTCTTCTGTTTATCCAGTTTCGGCAACTCGTCCAGCTCGCAAAGCCTGCCGTTGACCCGGGCCCGTACAAAACCCTGGGCGCGCAGTTCTTCGAAGACCGAGAGGTGCTCGCCCTTGCGCTCGCGGATCACCGGGGCCAGCAGCATCAGTTTGCTGCCCTCCGGTTGTGCCAGCACCAGGTCGACCATCTGGCTGACGGTCTGGGCTTCCAGCGGAATGTCGTGATCCGGGCAGCGCGGAATACCAACGCGAGCATAGAGCAGGCGCAGGTAGTCGTAGATTTCGGTAATGGTGCCAACCGTCGAGCGCGGGTTGTGCGAGGTCGACTTCTGTTCGATGGAGATCGCTGGCGACAGACCTTCAATGGTGTCGACGTCAGGTTTTTCCATCATCGACAGGAATTGCCGGGCGTAAGCCGACAGCGATTCGACATAACGGCGCTGGCCTTCGGCGTACAGCGTGTCGAAGGCCAGGGACGACTTGCCGGATCCGGACAGGCCGGTGATGACGAGCAGTTTGTCCCGTGGCAGGGTCAGGTCGATGTTCTTCAGGTTGTGGGTTCGGGCCCCACGAATCAGGATCTTGTCCAAAGTGGCCTCGCTCGGCGGGCGTCGAAAACGTAGGAGTATACGGCCAAATACTGGATGGATGCACACTATCAAATGCGGGGTGCGCAGCCTTGCATGAAGACTGCGTCATCTGTGCGCGTCATAGCGTCGCGATATACCCCGTCAATCGATGGGACTGGTAGAATCGCCGCCGGTTCACATGAGGTTTTTCCATGCACGATCCCCACAGCGAACGCATGAGTGGCAGTGAGACCCGCGCAGCAAGCGGTCTGGCCCTGGTGTTCGCCTTCCGTATGCTTGGCATGTTCATGGTGTTGCCGGTTCTGGCGACCTATGGGATGGACCTGGCAGGAGCGACCCCGGCCCTCATCGGGTTGGCGATTGGCGCTTACGGCCTGACCCAGGCGATCTTTCAGATTCCTTTTGGCTTCATTTCCGATCGCATCGGTCGTCGTCCGGTGATTTACCTGGGGCTGATCATCTTCGCCTTGGGGAGTGTGCTGGCGGCCAATGCCGATTCGATCTGGGGCGTTATCGCCGGACGTATCTTGCAAGGTGCCGGGGCGATTTCTGCGGCGGTGATGGCGTTGCTGTCAGACCTGACCCGGGAACAGCATCGGACCAAAGCCATGGCCATGATCGGCATGACGATTGGTCTGTCGTTCGCTGTCGCCATGGTTGTAGGCCCGTTGCTGACCCGTGTCTTCGGTCTGTCCGGGTTGTTCTTCGCCACCGGTGGCATGGCGCTGGTCGGCATCGTCATCGTGATGTTCATGGTGCCGCGTGCAACCGGGCCGTTGCAGCACCGCGAGTCCGGCGTTGCGCGCCAGGCGCTGATACCGACACTCAAGCATCCGGACCTGCTGCGCCTGGACCTGGGTATTTTTGTGTTGCACGCGATGTTGATGTCGAGCTTCGTTGCGTTGCCCCTGGCCCTGGTCGAAAAAGCCGGACTGCCCAAAGAGCAGCATTGGTGGGTGTACCTGACCGCGTTGCTGATTTCCTTCTTCGCCATGATCCCGTTCATTATCTATGGCGAGAAGCGACGCAAAATGAAACGAGTTTTGCTCGGTGCCGTCGTGACGCTGATGTTCACTGAGCTATTCTTCTGGCAGTTCGGCGACAGCTTGCGGGCTCTGGTGATTGGTACGGTGGTGTTCTTCACCGCGTTCAATCTGCTGGAAGCCTCCTTGCCATCGTTGATCAGCAAGGTTTCACCGGCAGGCGGCAAGGGCACAGCGATGGGGGTATATTCCACCAGTCAGTTCCTCGGTTCGGCACTGGGCGGGATCCTCGGCGGCTGGCTGTTCCAGCATGGCGGTTTGTCGGTTGTGTTCCTGGGATGTGCCGGGCTGGCTGCACTTTGGTTAGCCTTTGCTGTTACCATGCGTGAACCTCCGTATGTGACGAGCCTGCGCTTGCCGTTGTCGCCCGAAGCGATTCGTGAAGCTGGCCTGATCGAGCGCCTGAAGGCCGTCGTTGGAGTAACCGATGCAATCGTGGTTGCCGATGAAGCGGCGATTTACATCAAACTGGACACCGAATTATTGGATCGCACTACCCTGGAGCGTCTGGTGAACAACCCGGCCGCGACAGCGTGCGAAGCCTAGGAGAACGTTATGGCCCGTGGGGTTAACAAAGTCATATTGGTCGGCACTTGCGGCCAGGATCCCGAAGTTCGCTACTTGCCTAACGGTAACGCCGTGACCAACCTGAGTCTGGCGACCAGCGAACAATGGACCGACAAGCAAACCGGTCAGAAGGTCGAGAAGACCGAATGGCACCGTGTGTCGATGTTCGGCAAGGTTGCCGAGATCGCCGGCGAATACCTGCGTAAAGGTTCGCAGGTGTACATCGAAGGCAAGCTGCAGACCCGCGAGTGGGAAAAAGACGGTATCAAGCGTTATACCACTGAAATCGTGGTCGACATGCAAGGCACCATGCAGCTGTTGGGCGGCCGTCCACAGCAGGGCGACCAACAAGGCGGGGGCAATAACTACCAGCAGTCCGCCCCGGCTCCACGCCAACAGGCTCCGCGTCCGCAGCAGTCGGCACCGCAACAGTCGCGTCCGGCTCCACAGCAGCAGGCCGCTCCTCAGCCGGCTCCGGATTTCGACAGCTTTGATGACGATATCCCGTTCTAAAAAAGCAGCTATCCAGTAAGTAATAAAAAAAAGCGAAGCCAGTGATCTGGCTTCGCTTTTTTGTGGGCGCTGTTAACTGAATAAAGTGGCCACATTGGCCCGTGCCGAGTGCAGTTTCTTGTAGCTGTCGATCAACCGCAGGTGCCTGTCGAGCCCCTCCAGTTTCATGCTGGTCGGCGTCAAGCCATGGAAGCGCACGCTGCCGTCCACCGATCCGATTGCTGCATCTGTGCGCTCGTTGCCAAACATCCGACGGAAATTGGCCTCGTAGTCTTCCAGTTCCAGGTCTTCGTCCAGCTTCATTTCCAGCACCACATTGACGGCCTGGTAGAACAAGCCACGCTCAACCGTGTTGTCGTTGTACTGAAGGAACATCTCCACCGCCTCTTTCGCCTCTTCGAATTGCTGCAAGGCGAGATAAATCAGCAGCTTCAACTCCAGGATCGTCAGCTGACCCCAAGCCGTATTGTCGTCGAATTCGATGCCGATCAAGGTGGTGATGTCGGTGTAGTCGTCCAGCTCACTTTCCACCAGACGCTCAACCAGCGCTTGCAGTTCGTCTTCGTCCAGGCGATGCAGGTTCAGGATGTCGGTGCGGAAGAACAGCGCTTTGTTGGTGTTATCCCAGATCAGATCGTCCGCGGGATAGATTTCCGAATAGTTCGGCACCAGGATGCGGCATGCCTTCGCGCCGATATGCTCGTAGACCGCCATGTACACTTCCTTGCCCATGCCTTCGAGAATGCCGAACAAGGTCGCGGCTTCCTCCGCGTTCGAGTTTTCACCCTGACCGGAGAAGTCCCACTCCACGAATTCGTAATCCGATTTGGCACTGAAGAAGCGCCACGACACCACGCCGCTGGAGTCGATAAAGTGCTCGACGAAGTTATTCGGCTCGGTCACCGCATGCCCTTCAAACGTCGGCTGTGGCAAGTCGTTGAGGCCTTCGAAGCTGCGGCCCTGCAGCAATTCGGTCAGGCTGCGTTCCAGCGCCACTTCCAGGCTCGGATGCGCGCCGAACGAGGCGAACACACCGCCGGTACGCGGGTTCATCAACGTGACGCACATCACCGGGAATTCACCGCCCAGGGACGCATCCTTCACCAACACAGGGAAACCTTGCTCTTCCAGCGCCTGAATCCCGGCCAGTATCCCGGGGTACTTCGCCAGCACGTGGGCGGGCACATCCGGCAGTGCAAATTCGCCTTCGATGATTTCGCGTTTTACCGCGCGTTCGAAGATCTCCGACAGGCACTGCACCTGGGCTTCGGCCAGCGTGTTACCGGCACTCATGCCGTTGCTCAGGAACAGGTTTTCAATCAGGTTGGACGGGAAGTACACCACCTCGCCATCCGACTGGCGCACGTACGGCAGTGAGCAGATGCCGCGCTCTTCATTGCCCGAGTTGGTATCGATCAGATGGGAACCACGCAACTCGCCGTCGCGGTTGTAAATCTTCAGGCAGTACTCGTCGAGAATTTCAGTTGGCAGCTCATCTTTACGGCCAGGCTTGAACCAGCGTTCGTCCGGGTAGTGCACAAACGCTGCGTTGGCGATGTCTTCGCCCCAGAACTGGTCGTTGTAGAAGAAGTTGCAGTTGAGTCGCTCGATAAACTCGCCCAGCGCCGAGGCCAACGCGCCTTCTTTGGTCGCCCCCTTGCCATTGGTAAAGCACAGCGGCGAATGCGCATCGCGGATGTGCAGCGACCACACATTGGGCACGATATTGCGCCACGAGGCGATTTCAATCTTCATGCCCAGGTCCGCCAGAATGGCTGACATATTGGCGATGGTTTGCTCCAGCGGCAGATCCTTGCCCGCGATATAAGTGCTCGCCTCTGAACTGGACGCAGGCATTAGCAACGCCTGGGCATCGGCGTCGAGGTTTTCCACCTCTTCAATCACAAACTCAGGCCCGGCTTGCACCACTTTTTTCACGGTGCAACGGTCGATGGAACGCAGGATGCCCTGGCGATCCTTGTCGGAGATGTCCGCCGGCAACTCGACCTGGATCTTGAAAATCTGGTTGTAGCGGTTTTCCGGATCAACAATGTTGTTCTGCGACAGGCGGATGTTATCCGTGGGAATACTGCGCGTGTCGCAGTACAACTTCACGAAATAAGCTGCACACAACGCCGACGAAGCCAGGAAGTAATCGAACGGACCTGGTGCCGAGCCATCGCCCTTGTAGCGGATAGGTTGATCGGCCACCACCGTGAAGTCATCGAACTTGGCTTCAAGTCGAAGGTTGTCGAGAAAGTTGACCTTGATTTCCATGGGGGATTACCAGAATAACGGCTAAACGAATGGCCGCCATTATCCGGTATTTCAGCCGTAAGTCTTGCGGACATCGTACTTATGTCCACACCGGCGATGGATGGGTCAGTCGAGTATCAGGTGCGGCAAGAAACGGCTCGAATCCTTGGTGATCAAACTGTTGTCTTCCCGCACACCAATACCGGCTGCCTGATCGCCAATGACCCAGGAACCCACCAGCGTAAAGCTGTCGCCAAACTTCGGCAGTGGGGCGAACTCCTGAAGGATAAATGGCGCGTCGGTGTAGGGTCCGTCCTCTTTTACGATCAGACCGTCAGCCGTTTGCAACTCGATGTTGGCGCCTTCCCGGGAAAAGAACGGTTTGCGCACCCAACCTTTGGGCACCGCTTTGCTCGGGTCGGCATCCAGGTGTGCCGCGAGCAGGTTAGGGTGACCTTTGTTGAACTCCCACAGCAGCGGCAGGATGCCCTTGTTGGAGATGATGGATTTCCAGGCCGGCTCGAAAAACTGGGTGTCGCTCTGGGCAATCGCTGCACCAAAGGGCTCGTGGAAGATGAACTCCCAGGCATGCAGCTTGAACAGGTGAGGAATCCAGCGATCTTCTAAATCGACGAAACGTCCTTCAGCGGTGAGGCCGATGTCTTCGATATCGATGTGTCGCGATTCGATGCCGACCTTTTCCGCGATCAGGCGCAAGTAGTCGGTGGTGCCTTTGTCTTCGACCGAGTCTTTCATCGAGGCGAAATAGAAGGGCTGTTTGAGCTGCAGTTGGGCAAAGGCCTGATGCAGCTTGGTGTCGATGCTGTTGAACTGGTCGGCATGCTTGGGCAGCAAGCCGCGTTCGATGCATTGCTCCAGCCAGCCCCATTGAAACGCCGCGGCCTCATACAGGCTGGTCGGCGTGTCGTAGTTGAGTTCCAGCAACTTGGCGGGCCCGCTGCCGTTGTAGGAGAAATCCATACGCCCATACAGATGCGGGTGGCCTTCGAGCCATGAAGTGCGAACCATGTCGAAGAATGGCGCGGGAATGCTCAGGCGCTCCAGCAGCTCCTCGCTCTGCACCACGCGGGCCACCAGGTCCATGCACATCTCATGAATCTCGGTGGTCGGGTCTTCGAGATCGTTCTCGATCTGTTTGAGCGTGAATTGGTAATACGCGCTCTCGTCCCAATAGGGTTCGTCGTCGATGGTATGGAACAGAAAGCCAAGACTTTCGGCGGTCTGTTTCCAGTCATGACGCTCTGCGCAGAGGATCTTCTTCATGGTGCTCGTTCCTTAACTGCTCGATCGGCCAGCACTACTCGAACCGCCCCAGCCGCTGCGGGCGCTGGCTTTGCTGCCGAAGCCGCCACGGGAGGTGGATGAGGCAACGGACATCGGCTTGCTGCCGGAACGGATTGAGTCGGCGTAGCTGCTGCTGCCATACCTCGCCTGATTGGACTTGGTAAAGGTTGAGCCTTTGGAAATCCGCTGGTTGAGCGTCGAGGAGCCGTAGTTGCCGCGATCATCGCGGTAGCGGTAGACCGGCTCGGAGAAGTAGCTGTTGCGGTTGCTGCTCAGCATGTTGCCGATCAGCAGGCCGGTCAGCAGGCTGGTGCCGGAGAACCCGGAGCCTCCAGTGTTCGCTTCCGAGGCGGGTAATTGAGCCTTGGCTGCGTCCACTTGGGATTGTGTTACCTCGCCATCGGCAGTCAGTTCGAAACCACCCAGCTTGGGGATGAACTTGCCGGCGGAATCCTGTTGGCACCAGTCGGCGACAAAGTCGGCATCGCAATCGGCCTGGTTGTCGTAGACCGGCGCGATGCGGCGGTGCTCGGCCATGGCGCTCATGTAGGCGTCAGAGCAGACGTCCACCGGGAGCTTTTCATCGGCGCACTGCTGAACGGACTGGAAGTTGTATTTCTTCTGCACCGGGTAGGTCTTTTCCGCTTGCCCGCAACCTGATATGGCCATGGCGACCGACGCGGCCAGCGAGAGCTGAACGTACTTGCTTCGTTTCATCGGGATCTCCGTGGCGCAATCAGTTCTGGGAAGGGGTCATGCAGGCGGCGTTCAACATGCCGACGCTGATGGCCACTGCCGCGACATAGATACCCGCAGCGATTTCGCCTTTCTTAATTCGTTCAGAGGCGCCTTTAAGCACCAGGCTGGTCACCAGAAAAGCCAGCAGTTGTACAAAAGCGGCGATCACTGCCCAGACGACGAAGTCCAGAATGCTGATCGAGTAGGCGATCACATTGCTGGCCGGAATGGCGAAACCGATGATGGCGCCACCCAGTGCGATCGAGGCCGCAACGTTGCCAGAACGGATCAGTTCGAACTCTTTGTGCGGGGTGATTCGGGTGTAGATGAACTGGAACAGCGCGAACAGTACGGCGGCACCGAGGATGTACAAAACAAACCCGAGCACGGCGGCTTTGTTCAGGGAGATGGAGAGCGCTTCAAGCATGGACTTCTTCCTTATTTAAAAAGTGTTCAGGTCAGTGGTGTACAGCGAAATGCCCAGCGACGTGCTCAAGCTGATGGTGCCTTCGGCGTCTTCTTCGACGGAAAACAGCAGGAATTCCCGGCGATCGGTCAGGCCGGTTTCGCGGGCATACAGCATCGAACGGTGCTCGATGCTGTAGGACTCATCCGGGTTTTTCAGGTGTTCGCTCAGCGCCACCAGTTCTGTCTGGCCGTTCTCGGTGCCCCATTCTCGGGTGTATTCGACACCGTTGTGGGTGTAGGTCGGCAGCCCGATCAGGCTCTGAGGGCCGGCCAGCCGACTCAGCTCCGCTTCACTGTTGATGGTGATGTAGTTGAGGTAATTGAACAGGATCACCGACTCGACCTGGCCGGCGATGTCGCCAGTGGTGTGCACTTGCAGCCAGAAGTCTTCGTCATTCATGTAATAGCGTGACAGCCAGGTCGACTGCCCGAGATCAACCGTGCCAGCGCTCCAGATCTGTTGGGAGCCAGGGATGACCACGGTGGTGTTACCGTCGAGCAACAACTTCAGGGTGGTGTCGAACATCACCTCTTTGCCCAATGCCAGGCCCAGCGGGCCGATGGCGGGCAGGGTTTCGTTGGCTGCCCATTTCGATTCAGTATTCGCTTTCGGGGCCTCAAGCCCCATCAACTGTTTAAACCATCCCATTGGTGATTTCCTTGAGGCGAGAGGAGGCGATGTAGAAGAGTTCGCCGCCCTCAACGCGAGTGGCGCCGGGCGGGTTGATCGAAGGCTGTCGGGCGCCTTTGGCGCGGTAGCCGATAAGGGTCGCGTTGTGCTGTTCTTTCAGCTGTGCATACAGATCGCCGAACGTGGCTTCAAAGGTCTCGGGCAGTTTCATCAGGTACTGGGTGGCGCCTTGACCCACGCACAGCAATTCATTGATGACCGCGGATGAGCCCGGATCCTGAGAGGCGCGTACCAACATCTCGATGGCCATGCTCGAGGTGCATTCCAGGCTGGGCGCGTAGGCGCTGGCAAGGGCGGCGATTTCGCTTTCATTGAAGTGGGCGACTACATGGCCGACCGGGCTCAATTGATTGACTGCCAGCACGGTGGCCAGGGTCAGGTCGTCTGAATGGGTTCGCACCAGTACGCGTTCGGCACCGGGGACGCCGGCCCGCAGCAACAGCGCGGCAGAGGACAGGCTTTCGCCTTTGATAAAGTCCGCTTTGCCCGGCATGGGATTTTCTTCGAGGTCGCAATCGCAAATGACGATCAGGTTGTCATTGGAGGTTTCGTCCTGCAGCAATAATTCAATGACCCGCTCGCTGGATGCGCCTTCCCAGCCAATGAGAACGGTATGGCCGACCTTGCCGGTGAAATCGCCTTTGCCCTTCATGCCTTTTCTCCATACATCGATGACACTGCTGGTGGTTTTGCCGATGGCTGCCGTCAGCAGCGCAATGCCCCCGAGCATGACCCAGGTGGCCACGAAAATTCGTCCTGCGTCTGTCTGTGGCGCGAGATCGCCATAGCCGACGGTGAGCGTGGTGGTGAGATAGAAATAGGTAAACGTGGCGGGAGCGGTGAGGTGTTGTTCGCCCAGAATCACCAGGCCGATATAGGCCGTGCTTATGTGTATACCCAGCGCAATGGCCAGGCCTGCCCAGCCGAACCGATGGAAGAAGGACGAGGCGTACGTGCGCAATAAAAGGAAAATCGACATTACATCCCTGACTCCGTGGGGGGCTCATTCCTGGCGACGTAATCGCTCTGGCGTCTGAGTGCTCAAGTGCGGTTACCGGGTGGCATTAAACCTGCTGCGCGGCGTAGATAACAGTACCTTGGCTGCAATAAATCCGGCGATCGCACCAAAGATATGCCCTTCGAAAGACATGCCCTGGCGGGGAAGGAAGCCAAAAATCAGACCACCATAGAGCAGGACCACGACACTGGCCGTTATCAGGTTGCTCCAGCTCCTCTGGAACCAGGCGCGCGACAGGAGGTACGCCCACAGCCCGAATACCCATCCGCTGGCACCGATGTGAACGCCTGCAAAACCGAACAGCCAGACCAGCGAACCGCCCAGCAGAATAATGATGGCGCTGACGGCCATGAACCGGCTGAGCCCTTCGACAATGACCAAAGTACCGAGGATCAAAAAGGCAATCAGGTTGGTGCTCAGGTGCGCAAAGGACCCGTGCAAGAAAGGCGAGGTGATGATGCCGACCAGTCCCTGCCATGTTCTCGGCACCAGGCCGAAGGCAATAAGGCTGTAGCCAGTCGCCACATTGAGCAGTTGCAGCGCGACCATGAAGAGGGCCACACCCGCGATTGTCTTGAAACCCTTCAGGGCATCCATCCATGACCTCGAGTCGACAAAAAAGAAGGCAACGAATCCATGTGGGAGCGGGCTTGCTCGCGAAGGCGGTGTGTCAGGCAACATTGATGTCGACTGATACTCCCTCTTCGCGAGCAAGCCCGCTCCCACAGGTTATGCGCCAGGCATCAGGGCCGGTTACTCAGCCGATTTTTTCTTCAGGCGTTCCAGAATCGCATTGGCGCTGCCTTCGTTCGGCGTGATGCCGGCATCGCGCAGCTTGCGCTCCAGGTCGGTGCCGGTCGACGCATCGGCCAGTTGGTCCTGGGCTTCCAGTTCAGCGGCGCGTTGCTGCTGTTTGGCTTGCAGGCGGTTCAGCGTACCGACGGCAGTTTCCAGCTTGCCGTTGGCGCCGCCACTGGCGATCGAAGCACTGACCTGGGCTTTCTGTACGCTTTCACGCGCCTTGGCCATGTCCACTTGCTGGCGCAGGCTTTTGATGCGGCTTTCGGCCTTGGTGATGTCTTTGCGCATATTGTCCGCATAACCGCCGAATTCGGTGGCCTGCTTTTGCTCGACATCCAGTTCATTGGTCAGGGTCGAAATGGCTTCGGCCACTTCCAGTGCCAGGTCTTCGCGGTTGGCCTGGATCGCGGCCAGAGCCTTGGATTCCAGATCCTTGATCTTGGCGTTGTACTCGCTGACGCGATCAGCCGACAGTTTGTGTTTGGCCATGATGGTGACCAGCTCACGCTTGGCGTTGGCCAGCGCGCTGTCAGCATCGCGAATTTCCTGGTCGAGGATGCGCAGGGCCTGTTGGTCGACGATCGATTCGCCGACTTCGTTGGCACCGCCACGCAGCGCGGTGAACAATTTGCTCCAGATGGACTGAGTCATTGGATATTTCCTGTTCCCGAAAAATTAGATGAAGAAACGTTCAAAGGCTTCGCTGGCGCGCTGGACGTTGTCGACGAGGGTTTTGACCTCGGTCACGACGTTGGTCAGGCTGGAGTCGGAGCTGAGTGCGCCGAACATGTTGTAAACGATCTGCCCGTTGGGCATGGACTCGATACCGATCGAGGACAGCGGGAACATTTCCCGGCTGCGCAGAACAGCATCATTGAATGCCGGTACGTCGTTGATGGACTCGATATCGACCAGAACGGTATCGACGATGATCTGATCGCCAACCACCGCGATGTAAATCGGCAAGCCACCGAACTCGTTCATTTCCAGCTTGATGCTGGACTCGGAGCCTTGAATGAGGGAAAGGGTGATGTCGTTCGAAACCACTTCGTCGAGGGCCTGAAGGGCGCTGTAGAGGCGATCGATGTTCCAGTTATTACCTGCGCTCATGTAATTCTCCGACATGAATGAGCCAGCCAGAATCGGTTGGCGTAGCTGTTTCTCCATCTGCTTGAGCAGGCTTCGGTTTTCGGGAAGCACCCAAGTCTCGTGTTTCACATAACCGGCGGCACCCAGGCCCGCGCGCATCTGCTTCATATAGAAGCTGGATGGTTTTTTCGCGGACGGTTTTGAGCGCTCTCCCTTTTGGCTCGTTGAATCGGTCACAGATCCGGTAGGCGGATCTGATGGAGAGCTGCTTTTCATACTGGTGACTCCGTAGTGAAAATCTCACGCGTGAGAAACACTACAGGCAATTTTCGTGGCCCTCAATAGCTCACGCGTGAGATTTTTTAGACTGTTGCACAGGGTAATGACAACAGAAGGTCATGTGGGAGCGGGGGGGGGGGCGGAAGCGGGGGGGGCGGCCACCAACAAATTGTCGGTATAACCCCCCGACCCGGGCCCCCCCCCCCCC